>NZ_JAFBBV010000001.1:2163214-2472245 GCF_016907365.1 Oerskovia paurometabola
GTCGCGGAGAAGGGCTCGATCGACCGCGTCGTGCTCGACATGCTCGCGCCGTGGGAGAACCTCGACGCCGTGGCCGACGCGCTCGCCCCCGGCGGGGTCCTCATCTGCTACGTCGCGACCGCGACCCAGCTCTCGCGCCTCGCCGAGGACCTGCGCTCCGACGGCCGGTACGCCGAGCCCTCGGCATGGGAGTCGCTCGTGCGCGGCTGGCACCTCGAGGGGCTCGCGGTGCGCCCGCAGCACCGCATGGTCGGGCACACGGGCTTCCTGCTCACGGCGCGCCGCCTCGCGGACGGCACGGTCGCGCCCCTGCGCAAGCGTCGCCCCGCGAAGGGGTCCTACCCGGTGGCCGAGGAGTGGACGCCCGAGGACCTCGGCGAGCGGTCGGTCTCCGACAAGCGCGTGCGCCGCGTGCGCCGCGACGTCGGCCAGGGTCCTCAGCTGGACCCGCGCACGGGCCAGCCGCTCGAGCCGGTCGACACCGTGGACGGCGTCGACGAGCCCCTGGCGGACCCCGCGTCCTCGGTCGAGGACACCCGGGACGATTCGGGCGCAGTCGACAACGATTGAGGAACGGCCGTCTCAGCCCAGGTGTTCCTGGAGCGCCTGCGGGAGACTTGTGCGTAAGGTCGTGCCTCGATCACCGGGTTGCCGGGGGTCGGTGACGCGCCGGTGACGGGGTCGACCGCACGACCTCCTGACGGTGCCTGCGAGAGGGAGAAGCCGGATGACCGACACACCTGGACTGACACCTGGACCGACCCCGAGCCGTGACGCGGAGCGCCAGCAGGCGATCCTGTCCGCGAAGAACGAGCGGCTCGCCGAGGCCCTGCGGGCCGCGCGGGACCAGATCATCGACCTCAAGCGGCAGATCGACGAGCTCGCCAAGCCGCCGGGCACCTACGCGCTGTTCCTCGGTGCGCACGCCGACGGCACCGTGGACGTGTCCGCGGCGGGCCGCAAGATGCACGTCGGGGCGAGCCCGAGCCTCGACGTGTCGCGGTTGCAGCCGGGCCAGGAGGTCAAGCTCAACGAGGCCATGACGGTCGTGGCCGCTGGCGGGTACGAGCAGGTCGGCGAGCTCGTGACGGTCAAGGAGCTCCTGGGCTCCGACCGGGCGCTCGTCGTGGGGCGCTCGGACGAGGAGCGCGTCGTGCGGCTCGCGGGCTCGCTCGCCGACTCGCCGCTGCGCGTCGGGGACTCCCTGACGATCGACACGCGCAGCGGGTTCGTGTTCGAGATCGTGCCCAAGTCCGAGGTCGAGGAGCTCGTCCTCGAAGAGGTCCCCGACATCGACTACTCCGACATCGGTGGCCTGGGGCCGCAGATCGAGCAGATCCGCGACGCGGTCGAGCTGCCGTTCAGCCACCCCGACCTGTTCCGCGAGCACGGGCTGCGCCCGCCCAAGGGCGTCCTGCTGTACGGGCCTCCCGGGTGCGGCAAGACGCTCATCGCCAAGGCCGTCGCGAACTCGCTCGCGCACACCGTCGCCAAGGCGCGCGCCGCGGCGGGCGAGCTCGCGGGGGAGACGGTCGTCTCGGACCCCGAGGGTGCCAAGAGCTACTTCCTCAACGTCAAGGGGCCCGAGCTCCTCAACAAGTACGTGGGGGAGACCGAGCGCCATATCCGGCTCATCTTCGCCCGCGCCCGGGAGAAGGCCTCGCAGGGCACCCCGGTCGTGGTGTTCTTCGACGAGATGGAGTCGCTGTTCCGCACGCGCGGCACGGGCCTGTCGTCCGACGTCGAGACGACGATCGTCCCGCAGCTCCTGAGCGAGATCGACGGTGTCGAGCGCCTCGACAACGTCATCGTCATCGGCGCCTCCAACCGCGAGGACATGATCGACCCGGCGATCCTGCGCCCCGGGCGGCTCGACGTGAAGATCAAGATCGAGCGCCCCGACGCCGAGGGGGCCAAGGAGATCTTCGCGAAGTACCTGACCACGGACCTGCCGATCCACGCGGAGGACCTGGCCGAGCACGGCGGGAGCCCGCAGGAGGCCCTCGACGCGATGATCACGAGCGTCGTCGAGCGCATGTACTCCGAGGAGGACGAGAACCAGTTCCTCGAGGTCACGTACGCGAGCGGCGACAAGGAGGTCCTGTTCTTCAAGGACTTCAACTCGGGCGCCATGATCCAGAACGTCGTGGACCGCGCCAAGAAGTCCGCCATCAAGGACCTCCTGGCGACCGGTCAGCGCGGCATCCGGGTCGAGCACCTGCTCGCGGCGTGCGTCGACGAGTTCAAGGAGAACGAGGACCTGCCGAACACGACCAACCCCGACGACTGGGCGCGGATCTCCGGCAAGAAGGGCGAGCGCATCGTCTTCATCCGCACGATCGTCCAGAAGAAGGGCGACGGGGCGGGTGCCACGGCGCGCACCATCGACACCGTGACGAACACGGGGCAGTACCTGTAAGTACCTGTAGTCGCCTCCTGGGGCGGCACGCGCGGCGCCGCGCCGCACGGCCGGGCCCGACGGCGCACCCCGCCGCCGGGCCCGGCTCGCGTCGGGGACGGGGCGGGCAGGTGCGTCGTGACGGTCCTCTCCGTGGACAGCCCGCCCCGCCGTCACGGCCCCGGCATAGGGTGGTGCTCGTGACCGTGCGACGCGTGATGGGGATCGAGACCGAGTACGGCGTGCTGCAGCCCGGGCGGCCGCTCGCGAACCCGATGCTCATGTCGAGCCAGGTCGTGACGACCTACCGGGCGCTCGCGGCCCGTGCCGACGGCGCTCGCGGCAAGGCCCGCTGGGACTACGACGACGAGGACCCGTTGCAGGACGCCCGGGGGTTCCACCTCCAGCGCGCCGCGGCCCACCCCTCGCTGCTGACGGACGACCCGACCCGGCCTGCGCCGTCGGGCCCCGTGGCGCAGCGCCCCGGCGTGGCGACCTCCCTCCAGGAGGTCGCGCGCCCTACGCACGAGGAGTACGACGACCCGAGCGCCGCGAACGTCATCCTGACGAACGGTGCGCGGCTGTACGTCGACCACGCGCACCCGGAGTACTCGTCGCCCGAGGTCACGAACCCGGCCGACGCGGTGTGCTGGGACGTCGCGGGCGAGCGCATCATGCTCGCTGCCTCGCGCGAGCTGAGCGCCGTGCCGGGCTCGGAGGTCGTGCTCTACAAGAACAACGTCGACGGCAAGGGCGCCTCGTACGGCACGCACGAGAACTACCTCGTCGACCGAGAGGTACCGTTCTCGACCATCGTCGAGCTGCTCACGCCGTTCCTCGTCACGCGCCAGGTCTTCACGGGCTCGGGGCGCGTGGGCCTCGGCGCCGTGGGGCAGGAGCCGGGCTTCCAGCTCTCGCAGCGCGCGGACTACATGGAGGCCGAGGTCGGCCTCGAGACCACGCTGCGCCGCCCCATCGTCAACACGCGCGACGAGCCGCACGCCGACCGTCAGCGCTGGCGGCGCCTGCACCTGATCATCGGGGACGCGAACCTGTTCGAGGTCGCGACCTACCTCAAGCTCGGCACCACCTCGCTCGTCCTGTTCGTGATCGAGCAGCTCGACGCGCTCGCGACCGTCGAGGGGGCGTCCGGGGCCTCGCTGCGCGCCGAGCTCGCGGCCCTGCGCCTGCACGACCCGGTGACGGACGTCCAGAAGGTCAGCCGCGACCTCGACCTGACCGCGCCGCTCCTGCTCGCCGACGGGCGCCGGCTCACGGCCCTCGACGTCCAGCGCGCGTACGCCGACGTGGCACGCCGCGCGGCCGAGCACCTGGGCACGCTCGACGACGAGACCCGGTCGGTCCTGGACCGCTGGGACTCGGTCCTCGAACGCCTCGGGACGGACCCCTCCTCGTGCGCCAAGGAGGTCGAGTGGGTCGCGAAGCTGCGCCTGCTGGACCGGCTGCGCCAGCGCGACCACCTCGACTGGGACCACCCGCGCCTGGCCGCGATGGACCTCCAGTGGTCGGACGTGCGCCCCGAGCGCAGCATCTACCACCGGTTGCTCGCCGCCGGCGCGGCCGAGCGCGTCGTCGACGAGCGCGCGGTCTCCCAGGCCGTGCACCACGCACCCGAGGACACGCGCGCGTACTTCCGGGGCGAGGTCATGGCCCGGTTCGGCGACCAGGTCTCGGCCGCGAGCTGGGACTCGGTGATCTTCGACGTCGTGGGCGCCCCGTCGCTCCAGCGCGTGCCCATGCTCGACCCGTTGCGCGGCACACGGGCGCACATCGGCGCGCTGCTCGACGCGAGCACGGACGCGGGCGCGCTCCTCGAGGGCCTCGCGGGCAGCCGATGAGGCACCCCGCCGTGCGCTCGCGGCTCGTCGCACCTCGCGAACTGCACGCAAGAGCCTAGGCTTCAAGAAGACGCGGGCCTCGCGCAGGGCCGCCCACGGATCAGCAGGACAGCACGCACACCCAGGAGGCGAAGATGGCCCAGGAACGCACCAGCGCATCGCACGAGGACCGACGTCCCGACGACGACGCGGCCACCCCCGCGCCCGTCGCCCCGCAGGCCCAGAACCGGGACGCCGAGGTCGACTCGCTCCTGGAGGAGATCGACGAGGTGCTCGAGTCCAACGCCGAGTCGTTCGTCCGAGGGTTCGTCCAGAAGGGCGGCGAGTAGCCGGACCGGCCAGGAGCTGATGACCATGGACTTCTCCGGGCGTCTGCCGCACGCCTTCACCACGCCGGGCTCGTCCTCCTTCGTGGAGTTCCTCGCGAGCCACGCCCCCGACCTCCTGCCGTCCGCGCGGGCCGCTGCCGCGGGCTCCGCCGCCGCCGGCCACGGCGCTGTCGGCGCGCAGCTCGCCCCGCACGCCACGACGATCGTCGCGCTGACCTTCGGGAACCCCGGGTCGCTGGGGGCGGGGGTCGTCATGGCGGGGGACCGCCGCGCCACGATGGGGTCGATGATCGCCAACCGCGAGATCGAGAAGGTCTTCCCGGCCGACGAGTTCTCCGCGGTGGGCATCGCGGGGACCGCGGGCATCGCGGTCGAGCTCGTGCGACTCTTCCAGCTCGAGCTCGAGCACTACGAGAAGATCGAGGGCGCGCTGCTGTCGCTCGACGGCAAGGCGAACCGGCTCTCGACCATGATCCGGGCGAACCTCGGCCTGGCCATGCAGGGCCTGGCCGTCGTCCCGCTGTTCGCGGGCTACGACCTGGACCGCGGGTTGGGGCGCATCTTCTCCTACGACGTCACGGGCGGACGGTACGAGGAGCGCGACCACCACAGCGTGGGGTCGGGCTCGGTCTTCGCGCGCGGGTCGCTCAAGAAGCGCTGGCACCCGGGGCTCGACCCCGCCGACGCGGTCCACGTGGCCGTCGAGGCCCTGTACGACGCGGCCGACGACGACTCGGCCACGGGCGGACCGGACGCGGTCCGTCAGATCTGGCCCGTCGTGGTCACCGTGACCGCTGAGGGGTACCGCCGGGTCCCGGACGACGAGCTCGCGGCGGTCGCGGCGCGGATCGTCGCGGAGCGCACCGAGGCGGCCGACGGAAACCGTGCGGCGCGCGTGCGCATCGCACGCCCCACCGCCGGCCTCGCCCCGGAGCCGCCGGGGGTCCCGCCCGACCTGCCGGACCCCACCGACCACGCCGGCCCGACCGACCAGGCGCACGAGGGAGGTGACGCACGATGAGCATGCCGTTCTACGTCTCGCCCGAGCAGCTCATGAAGGACCGGGCAGACTTCGCGCGCAAGGGCATCGGCCGGGGTCGTTCGGTCGTCGTGCTCGCGTACGACGAGGGCATCGCGTTCGCGACGCACAACCCGTCCCGGTCGTTGCACAAGATCTCGGAGATCTACGACCGCATCGCGTTCGCGGCGGTCGGCAAGTACAACGAGTTCGAGAACCTGCGCGTCGCGGGCGTGCGGTACGCGGACCTGCGCGGCTACTCGTACGACCGGTCCGACGTGAACGCGCGCGGACTCGCGAACGCGTACGCGCAGACGCTCGGCACGGTCTTCACGACCGAGTCCAAGCCGCTCGAGGTCGAGCTGGTCGTGGCCGAGGTCGGGCCGAGCCCGTCCCAGGACCAGATCTACCGCCTGTCCTACGACGGGTCCGTCGCGGACGAGACCGGCTTCGTCGTCATGGGCGGTCAGGCCGAGCAGCTGGGCCGGGACCTGGGCGAGGCCTGGCACCCCGGCATGACGCTCCCCGAGGTGCTGCGCCTCGCGGTCGCGACGCTCGGCGGCGCGGGGGCCCACGACGCCCGCGACGCGCTCGAAGGGGCGGAGGCGATCCCCCCCAGCCAGCTCGAGGTCGCGGTCCTCGACCGCACCCGCCCCCGCCGCGCGTTCCGCCGCCTGACCGGCGCGGTGCTGGCCGGGTTGCTCGAGGAGATGCCCGAGGAGGCTCCGGATGGACCGTAGGATCTTCGGTCTCGAGACCGAGTACGGCGTGACCTGCGCCTCGGACGACGGCCGCGGCCTGTCCGCGGACGAGGTCGCGCGCTACCTGTTCCGCAAGGTCGTGGCGTGGGGCCGGTCGTCGAACGTCTTCCTGCGCAACGGCTCGCGCCTCTACCTCGACGTCGGCTCCCACCCCGAGTACGCGACGGCCGAGTGCGACGACGTCCGCCAGCTCGTGGCGTACGACCGTGGCGGCGAGCGCATCCTGGAGGGCCTCGTGGCCGACGCCCAGGAGCGGCTCGAGCACGAGGGCCTGCCGGGACGCATCCACTTGTTCAAGAACAACACCGACTCGGCGGGCAACTCCTACGGGTGCCACGAGAACTACCTCGTGCGGCGCCAGGGCGACTTCGCGCGCCTGTCGGACGTGCTGGTGCCGTTCCTCATCACGCGTCAGGTGCTCACGGGGGCCGGGAAGATCCTCGCGACACCACGTGGCGCGATCTACGCCCTGTCGCAGCGTGCGGACCACATCTGGGAGGCCGTCTCGAGCGCCACCACGCGCTCGCGCCCCATCATCAACACGCGCGACGAGCCGCACGCCGACGCCGAGTCCTACCGGCGCCTGCACGTCATCGTCGGAGACTCGTCGATGGCGGAGACCACGACGATGCTCAAGGTCGGGGCGACGGACCTGATCCTGCGCATGATCGAGGCAGGGGTCCCGATGCGGGACATGGCCCTCGAGAACCCGATCCGTGCCATCCGCGAGATCAGCCACGACATGACCGGCAAGCACCCCGTGCAGATGGCGAACGGGCGCACCGTGACGGCCGTGGACCTGCAGGGCGAGTACCTGCAGCGGGTCAAGGAGTTCGTCGACGCGAACGGGACCCCCACGCCGGTCGTGAAGCAGGTCCTGGACCTGTGGGAGCGCGGGCTGCGCGCCCTGGAGACCGACGACCTGTCGCTTGTGGACCGTGAGCTGGACTGGGTCATCAAGCTCAAGATCCTGCGCCGTTACCAGGAGAAGCACGGCCTCGAGCTCGACGACCCGCGCATCGCGCGCCTGGACCTGGCCTACCACGACATCTCGCGGACCGACGGGCTGTACAACATGCTCGCGGCGCGCGGCATGGTCGAGCGCATCACGACGGACCTCGAGGTCTTCGAGTCGACCGCGATCCCGCCGCAGACCACTCGGGCCAAGCTGCGCGGAGACTTCGTGCGCAAGGCCCAGGAGGCCAGGCGTGACTACACGGTCGACTGGGTACACCTCAAGCTCAACGACCAGGCGCAGCGGACCGTGCTGTGCAAGGACCCGTTCCAGAACGTCGACGAGAGGGTCGAGCGGCTCATCGAGTCCATGTGACGTCGGCCCGCCGCGCCGCGACGAGCCCGCCGCGGCGCACCGACCCGGGCCGGCTGCGCGTGCCGCTCGCGGACCGGACACGAGCGGGGACGGGGTACTGCCACCGTTAGGGTGGTGGCACCCCGCCCCCGTTCGTCCTGAGGAGTTCCGTGCGCCGCCAGCACCACTGGTCGTCCGTCGTCGTCGCCGTGGTGCTCGCACTGACCACCACGGCCTGCTCGGAGCTGCCGGAGCGCGGCGAGTCGTCCGCGAACACCGAGGTCACGGTCTCGGGCATGATCGGGGACCCGCCCGTCGTCGAGTTCCAGCAGCCCCTGAGCGTCCCCGAGGAGCGCGGCGTGGTCGTCGTCCCGGGGACGGGCGCGGAGCTCGTCGAGGGCCAGGACGTCCTCCTCAACATGTACGCGCTCGACGGGCGCGACGCGACCGTGCTCCAGAACACCTACACCGACGCCCCGACCTCCCTGGTCCTGACGGACGCGGAGGCCGGGTCGGAGATCGTCGACCTCCTGGTCGGGCAGCGCGTCGGGGCGCGCGTGATGTACCTCGAGGAGGCGAACGACGTCCCCCTGGTCCTCGTCATCGACGTGCTCCCGACCCGTGCCTCTGGCGAGGAGATCCCCGCGGTCGAGGGGCTGCCCGGGGTGGCTCTCGACGAGAACGGCGCGCCGACGGTGACGATCCCTGCGGACACCGCCCCTCCGGGGGACCTGGTCGTCCAGCCGCTGGTCCGGGGCGGCGGGGTCCAGGTCGAGGCCGGGCAGGTGATCACGGTCCGCTTCACGGGGGTCGCCTGGTCGTCGGGCGAGGTCTTCGACTCGAACTGGGTCGAGGGCACCAAGCCGGCGTCGACCATGATCGGCATCGGGCAGATCATCGAGGGGTGGGAGCGCGGGCTCCTGGAGCAGAGCGTCGGCAGCCAGGTCCTGCTCGTCGTCCCGCCCGAGCTCGCCTACGCGGGGACGGGGCGGGCCTACGCGGACGAGACGCTCGTGTACGTGGTGGACATCCTGGACGCGCACTTCCCGGTCATCGACGAGACGCCGGGCCAAGAAACGGAAGGTCAGTAGCTCATGTCGGTCACGGTCCGTGTCATCCCTTGCCTGGACGTCGACGCAGGACGCGTCGTGAAGGGCGTCAACTTCGAGAACCTGCGCGACGCGGGCGACCCGGTCGAGCTCGCGGCGCGCTACGACGCGGAGGGGGCGGACGAGATCACGTTCCTCGACGTCTCGGCCTCGTCGGGCAACCGGGAGACCACCTACGACGTGGTGCGCCGCACGGCGGAGCAGGTCTTCGTGCCGCTCACGGTCGGCGGGGGCGTGCGCACGACAGACGACGTCGACAAGCTGCTGCGTGCGGGGGCGGACAAGGTCGGGGTCAACACCGCGGCGATCGCGCGCCCCGAGCTCGTCGCGGAGATCGCCGACCGGTTCGGCAGCCAGGTCCTGGTGCTCTCGGTCGACGCGCGGCGCGTCACCGGCGAGGTGCGGACGCCGTCGGGCTTCGAGGTCACGACGCACGGCGGGCGCCGGGGGACCGGGATCGACGCGGTCGAGTGGGCCGTGCGCGCGGCGGAGCTGGGCGCGGGCGAGATCCTGCTGAACTCGATGGACGCCGACGGCACGACCGGCGGCTTCGACCTCGAGATGTTCGGTGCGGTGCGTTCCGAGGTGACGGTCCCGCTCATCGCGAGCGGTGGAGCGGGCACCCCGGAGCACTTCGCGCAGGCCGCGCACGCCGGCGCGGACGCCGTCCTGGCCGCGAGCGTGTTCCACTTCCGGACCCTGACGATCGGTGACGTCAAGGCGCACATGCGCGAGGCCGGCCTGCTGGTCCGGTGAGACCGTGACGTCCTGAGCGTTGCCCGACGGCGGCGCGCGCCTCAGCGCGGCCCGGGCACCGCCGTGTCGAGCGCCTCGACGTCGGTCGCGTCGCCCTGGAACGCGACCCCGGCGTGGCGCCCGCGGCCGAACGCGTGGAGCACGAGCTCGCCCACCTGGCCCGTCACGACGACGGTGCCGTGGAGGCGGCCGTCCTCGGCCGGACGCGACGGGGGCGCCTTGACCGCCAGGCGCTGCCCGCCGGGGACGACGAGCACGACCCCCACGGGGGACCGGCGGAAGAACAGCGGCGCCGCGCGGCGGAGCTGGGCCCAGAGCGCGTCCCGCAGGCCGGGCGGCAGGTCGCGGGCGCGCCCGTCCGAGGGGTTCGTGCCGCTGGTGCCGCCGTCCGTCCCGGAGTCACCCGGCCCCGCGTCCCACGTGCCGCGTCGCGCGTCCTCGGTGTGCACGAAGTACTCGGCGAGGTTGACGAGGTCCCCGGCCCAGGACCACGGGCTCCAGGCGGCGGGCGGCTGCTCGACGCGGGCCAGGAGCGCTGCGTACCCGCCGGGCTCGAGCGCGGTCGCGGCGAGCTCCTGGAGGTGGCGATCGGACCAGCCGTGCAGCGGCCCGCCGTTCGCACCGGCCTGCGTCCAGGGCTGGTGCTCGCGCAGGATCACGTGTGCCGCGAGGTGGCGCGTGCGCCATCCCTCGCAGAGGGTCGGGGCGTCGGGGCCTGCCTGGGTGAGGGCGTGGACGAGAGCGGCTCGCTCGTGGGCGTGCCAGGCGGTGGGCTGCATCCGGCCATGCTCGCACGAGCACGCCGTGTCCCGTGTGAGAAGATCGTGCCAACCCCCACGAAAGACGAGGATCGTCCGTGTCCGCGCGACGGAGCACCCCCACGAACACCACGCCCCGGCCCCAGGACGCGCGCACCGACGCTGCGCCCGGCCGGTCGGAGCCCACCCACCCGCACTCCGGCGCACCCGCAGGGTCAACCGGGCAGGCAGCGTCCCCTGCGCCCGCACCGTCGTCGGCGTCGAGCACGCGCCGCCACGCCCTGACCGGGTCGCGCACGCGACGCTCGCTCCAGCTCATGGGGCGCGGCATGCGGTCCGAGTGGCGCATCTACATCCTCGCGATCGGGGCCTCCGCGCTGTTCGGAGCGACGACCGTGGGCATCAGCCTCGCGGTCGGCCGGGTCACCGACGAGGTCGTCGTCCCGGCCCTCGCGGGGGACACCGACGCCCGGGGCGACCTGTGGCTCGCGGGGCTCGTGCTGGTGGGCATCGCCGTGACGCTCGCGCTCACGGTCGCGGGGCGGCGCATCTTCGCGGGCTACGGCTACGCGAACATCCAGGCGAGGCACCGCACGGCCGTCACGCACCAGTACCTGCGCCTGCCCATGTCGTGGCACCGGAGCCATCCGGCCGGGCAGCTCCTGTCGAACGCCAACTCGGACGTCGAGGCCGCGACGGGTGTGTTCAACCCGTTGCCCTTCGCCCTGGGCGTCGTCGTGATGATCGGCGTGTCCGCGGTCATGCTGTTCCGCATCGACGTGTGGCTCGCGTGCGCCGCGCTGATCGTCATCCCGGTCGCGGTCGCGGTCAACGTGGTCTTCCAGAAGTACATGTCGCCCGCGATCACGCACGCGCAACAGCTGCGTGCCGAGGTCTCCGACGTCGCGCACGAGAGCTTCGAGGCCGCGCTGCTCGTCAAGTCGCTGGGCACCGAGGCGCGCGAGGAGCGGCGCTTCGCGGCGCGCACCGACGAGCTGCGCGCTGCCAACGTCCGCGTGGGCGTGGTCCGCGCGTTCTTCGACCCGGTCATCGAGCTCCTGCCCTCGCTGGGCACGCTCCTGGTCCTGGGGGTCGGAGCCGCCCGCGTGTCGGCCGGTGCGGTCGACACGGGCGAGATCGTGACGGCGGCGTACCTGCTGACGATCATGGCCGTCCCGGTCCGTGCGTTCGGGTGGGTCCTGGGTGAGCTGCCGCGCGCGCTCGTGGGCTACGAGCGCATCGCGAGCGTGCTCGACGCCCCGGGCATCCCGGTCGCGGGGGCGCAGCGCCTGCCTGCCGCGACGCGGGGCGCGCACGTGCGCTTCGAGGACGTGGGCGTCGACGTCCGCGCGGGTGGTCGTGACGTGACCCTGCTCGACGGCGTGGAGCTCGACCTGGCACCCGGGCGCACGATCGCGGTCGTCGGGCCGACGGGCGCTGGCAAGACCACGCTGGTGTCCCTGCTCGCCCGCCTCTCGGACCCCACGCGTGGCCGGGTCCTGATCGACGGTGTCGACGTGCGCGACGCGCTCGCGGCCGACCTCACGCGTCAGGTCGCTCTCGTCGCGCAGTCCACGTTCATCTTCGAGGACACGGTCCGCTCCAACGTGACGCTCGCGGACGAGGGCGTCGGCCCGACCGACGAGCAGGTGTGGGACGCGCTGCGCCTGGCCAAGGTCGACGACGTCGTCTCGCGCCTGCCCGGCGGCCTCGACTCGCCGCTGGGCGAGCGGGGCTCGAACCTGTCGGGCGGGCAGCGCCAGCGGCTAGCGATCGCGCGCGCCCTGGTGCGGTCCCCGCGCCTGCTGGTCCTCGACGACGCGACCTCCGCCGTCGACCCGCGCGTCGAGCAGCAGATCCTCGCCGGGCTGCGGGGCGACGGCCCGACGGGCGCGGCCGCGCAAGGCCCGACGGCGGAGCACCCCACGGTCGTCATGGTCGCCTACCGCATGTCGAGCGTCGCGCTCGCGGACCAGGTGGTCCACGTCGAGTCGGGCCGGGTCGTCGACGTCGGGACGCACGACGAGCTGCTCGCTCGCGACGCCGGCTACCGCGACCTGGCCATGGCCTACCAGCGCGAGGCCGAGCGCCGCGCGGAGGCCGACGAGCTCGACGGCGACCTGCCGGCCGGGCGCGACGAGCACGACCGGGGGGACGAGCAGCGCGAGGAGATCGAACGCTGCGAGCAGGAGGAGACCGACGAGATCGTGCGTCACGCCGAGGAAGGGACGGTGACCGAGTGAGCACCGCGACCACCACCGAGCCCCGCGAGCGCCGCCGCCGGGGCCGCACCACGAAGCCCGAGGTCGTCGTCGAGGACGCGACCGGCGCACGGATCGCCTCGGCGAGCTCGCTGGGCGTCTTCGCGACGCTGCGCAAGGGCGTCCAGATGTCCCCGGAGATCCTCCAGGGCGTGTGGATCACCCTGCTCCTGGCCGTCGCGGCAGCGCTGGGGCGCATCGTCGTCCCGATCGCGGTCCAGCAGACCGTCGACAGCGGCATCATGGCCCCTGGCGGACCCGACACGAGCCGCGTGACGCTGCTCGTGGGGCTCGCGGCCCTCGTCCTGGTGGTCGCGGGCCTGTGCTCGGCGCTCGTCAACGTGCGCCTGTTCCGTTCGACCGAGGCCGGGCTGGCGAGCCTGCGCGTGCGCGCGTTCCGGCACGTGCACGACCTGTCGGTCCTCACGCAGAGCACCGAGCGGCGCGGGGCCCTGGTCTCGCGCGTCACGAGCGACGTCGACACCATCTCGCTGTTCGTCCAGTGGGGCGGCATCATGCTGCTCGTCTCGGTGCTGCAGATCGGTGCCGCCACGATCCTCATGGCGTTCTACTCGTGGCAGCTCACGCTGCTCGTGTGGGCGTGCTTCGTGCCGCTCTTCCTGATCCTGCGTCCCGCCCAGAAGCACGTGAACGCCGCGTACACCGCGCTGCGCGAGCGGGTCGGCGCGATGCTCGGCGCCATCTCGGAGTCGGTCGTGGGCGCCGAGACGATCCGCGCGTACGGCGTCGGGGAGCGTACCGGGCGCCGCATCGACGCGGCCGTCGAGAGCACGCGCACGGGCATGGTCCGAGCGCAGAAGCTCGTCTCGACGGTCTTCTCGAGCGGCGTGCTCGTGGCGAACCTGGTCCTGGCCGTCGTCGTGGTCGTGGGCACCCTCCTGGGCATCGACGGGTCGATCACCGCGGGCAAGCTCCTCGCTTTCCTGTTCCTCGTCCAGCTCTTCACGGGACCCGTGCAGATGGCGACCGAGATCCTCAACGAGCTCCAGAACGCGGTCGCGGGCTGGCGCCGGGTCCTCGCGGTCGTCGAGACCCCGATCCAGGTCGTCGACAAGGGGGAGCAGGGCGTGCGCTCGCCGCGCGGGCCGGCCCACGTGACCCTGGAGGACGTGCGCTTCGCCTACCCGGACGGCCCCGAGGTCCTGCACGGCGTGGACCTGGACTTCCCGGCCCGCACGTCCGTCGCGGTCGTCGGCGCCACGGGTTCGGGCAAGACCACGATCGCCAAGCTCGTGACGCGCCTCATGGACCCGACGTCGGGCGCCGTCCGGCTCGACGGCGTGGACCTGCGCGACCTGTCGGCCGCGAGCCTGCGCGAGCGCGTGGTCCTCGTGCCGCAGGAGGGCTTCCTGTTCGACGGGACGCTCGCCGAGAACATCGCGTACGGCGTGCGGGACGCGTCCGAGCCCGGAGGCCGGCCGACGGGGGAGACCTCCGCGCAGGCCGCCACCCGGCACGCCGGGCGCATCGACGCGGCGGTCGCCGAGCTCGGCCTGACCGACTGGGTCGCGGACCTTCCGCACGGGCTGGGCTCCGCCGTCGGGCAGCGGGGTGAGGCGCTGTCCGCGGGGGAGCGGCAGCTCGTCGCGATCACGCGCGCCTACCTGGCCGAGGCCGACCTGCTCGTGCTGGACGAGGCGACCTCGGCCGTGGACCCCGCGACCGAGGTGCGCATCGCGCGCGCCCTCGACTCGCTCACGGCCGGTCGCAGCACCATCACGATCGCGCACCGGCTCTCGACCGCCGAGGCCGCCGACCTCGTGGTCGTGGTCGACGCGGGGCACGTGGTCGAGGTCGGCCCGCACGCCGAGCTCGCGGCCGCGGGCGGCGTCTACGCGTCGATGCACGCGTCCTGGGTCGCGCAGACCCGATGAGCACCGGGGAGGTCGGTGGGACGGCCGAGGCGCGGACCGCGGACGAGGGGACCCGGGGGATCTGGCAGGATTCTCGGGTGCCCCAGAACGCAGCCCCGACCGCAGACCAGCCCGTCCCTGCGGACAAGATCTCCGGCGAGACGTCCGCCGCCGCTCCCGCCGCGCTGCCCGCGACCCTCGCCGCGCGCCTCAAGCGCGACGTCGACGGCCTCGTCGCGGCGATCGTCCAGCAGCACGACACCGGTGAGGTGCTCATGCTCGGCTGGATGGACGACGAGGCGCTGCGTCGCACCCTGACGTCGGGCCGGGTCACGTTCTGGTCGCGCTCCCGGCAGGAGTACTGGCGCAAGGGCGACACGTCGGGCCACGCGCAGTGGGTCAAGTCCGTCGCGATCGACTGCGACGGCGACGCGCTGCTCGTCCGCGCCGACCAGGTCGGCGCAGCGTGCCACACGGGTGCCCGCACCTGCTTCGAGGCGGGCGGGGACCTGGGCGCCGTCGTCGGGAACCGCCCCGAGACCGAGACCTCCGAGGAGAAGACGCAGTGACCGGACCGTCCCCCGTGACCAGCACGCCCGTCCCCGTGGTGCCCGCCGCGGGCCTGCCGTGGGGCGAGACCTGGCCCACGGTCGAGGGGTTCCGTGCGCTCGCGTCGTCGCGCCGCGTGGTCCCGGTGGTCCGCCGCCTCCTGGCCGACGACGTCACGCCCGTGGGCCTGTACCGCACCCTCGCGCAGGGACGCCCGGGCACGTTCGTCCTGGAGTCCGCCGAGGTCGACGGCTCCTGGGCGCGCTACTCGTTCGTGGGCGTGGCCTCGCGCGCGACCCTGACCGCGCGCGACGGCCAGGCCGTGTGGACGGGCGACGTCCCCGCGGGCGTCCCGACGTCCGGGGACGTCGTCGACGTGCTCGAACGGACGCTCGACGCGCTGCGCACCCCCGCGATCGACGGTCTGCCGCCCCTCACGGGTGGGCTCGCGGGCGCCCTGGGGTGGGACGTCGTCCGCCACTGGGAGCCCACGTTGCCCGCGAACGCGCCCGACGAGCTGGGCGTCCCCGAGGTCACGCTGTGCCTCGCGACCGACCTCGCGGTCGTGGACCACCGCGAGGGCAGCGTGTGGCTCGTGGCCAACGCCATCAACTTCGACGACACCGACGAGCGCGTCGACGAGGCCTACGCCGATGCCGTGGCGCGCCTCGACCGGATGCAGGGCGAGCTCGTCGCCGGCACCGGCCGCGGGTCCTCGACCGCGGTCGTGGCGGACGTCCCCGAGCCCGAGCTCGAGTTCCGCTCGACGCGCGAGGAGTTCGAGGACGCCGTGCTCGCGGGCAAGGAGGCCATCCGCGAGGGCGAGGTCTTCCAGATCGTCATCTCCCAACGGCTCGACCTCGACTGCCCGGCCCCACCGCTCGACGTCTACCGGGTTCTGCGGACCATCAACCCGAGCCCGTACATGTACTACTTCCAGCTCACGGACGCCGACGGGGCGGACTTCGCCGTGGTCGGGTCGAGCCCCGAGACGCTCGTCAAGGTCGACGACGGGCACGTGGTCACGTTCCCCATCGCGGGATCGCGGCCGCGTGGCACGACGCCCGAGCAGGACGTCGCGCTGGGGGAGGAGCTGTTGGCCGACCCCAAGGAGCGGGCCGAGCACATCATGCTCGTCGACCTCTCGCGCAACGACCTCGTGAAGGTCTGCGACCCGGCCTCGGTCGAGGTCGTCGAGTTCATGGCCACCAAGCGGTTCAGCCACATCATGCACCTGTGCTCGACCGTCGTCGGGACGCTGCGCGAGGGCGCACGGGCGCTCGACGTGCTCCGCGCCACGTTCCCCGCGGGCACGCTCTCGGGAGCGCCCAAGCCGCGCGCGATCGCCCTGATCGACGAGCTGGAACCCGCCTCGCGCGGCATCTACGGCGGGACCGTGGGCTACTTCGACTTCGACGGCAACATGGACATGGCCATCGCGATCCGCACGGCCCTGATCCGCGACGGACGCGCGAGCGTCCAGGCGGGCGGCGGGATCGTCGCCGACTCGGTGCCCGCGCTGGAGTACGAGGAGTCGCGCAACAAGGCGGCCGCCGCGGTGCGCGCCGTCCAGCTCGCCGCGCGCCTGCGGAGCCTGTCGTGACCGCGGCGTCCGGGGCCGCAGGAGGAGCAGGAGCCGGGACCGGTGGGTCCTCCGCGGCCGCCCGGCAGCCGCGTTCGTGGCGCCTGGCGCGTCGCAGCGCGATCCTCCTGCTGCTCGTGCTCGGCGGCGGCGCCCTCGCGGCCGCCGCACCCACCTGGCTGCGCACCACGGGGGCCACGCCCCTGGACCCGGACGTCCTGGTCCACGTCGCCGGCACCTCGGCCGCGCCGGGCGTCGGCGCGGGGGCGCTGGTCGTCGTGGCCAGCGCGCTGGCCCTCGGTCTCGTCGGTCGGATCGGTCGCTGGCTCGTGCTCCTGGTCACCGCAGCGAGCGGGGTCGTCGTCGCGGCGTCGGCCGCCGCGATCCTGCGCGACCCCACGCAGGCCGCCCGGACGGCGGTCGCCGAGGCGACCGGCGTGACGGACATGACGAGCGACATCGTCCTGACGCCGTGGCCCTACGTCGCCTGCGCGGTGGGCGTGCTCGTGGTCCTGGTGGCCCTCTGGACCGCCGTCTCGTCGCCGTCGTGGGGGCGTGTCTCCAACCGCCACGAGATCGTCCGCCCCGGGAGCGCGTCGTCGGGCACGACGGACCGCCCGGAGGCTTCGTCGACCGCGTCTGCGGGCGCCACGGCGGACGACGCCGCCGACCCCTCGGAGGGTGACGAGCCGGACGAGCAGGAGACGTGGGACTCGCTGACCCGCGGCGAGGACCCCACCGACCGCTGAACATCACGTCCTGCCAGCAGGAACAGACCGACCCGCGTCCGATAGGCTGGGCGCACATCTTGACGAAAGGCACATCCCCATGGCCGAGAAGCCGCAGACCACCGAGATCTCCTACCTGCCGCCGTCGGCACCTCCCACGAACCACGGGCACACCGTCGCGGCCTGGTTCACCATGATCGGCATCATCGTGGGCGCGGTCGTCGCAGGTGTCGCCGTCGCGATGGCCCAGGTGTGGCTCTTCTGGGTCGGCATGGTCGTCGTCGCCCTCGCCCTCGTCGGCGGTGGCGTGCTGCGCAACATGGGGTACGGCCAGCCGAAGCCCGGGGTCGCGCCCCGGACGACGACGCAGCACTGACCCCCCGGGCGAGAGCCCGGACGTGCCTCCACGCGCCGCGCACCATCTCCGGTGCGTGGCGCGTGCCGTACCACCGGCAGCAGACCCGGCATCGATCGGGCCGCGCAGCCGTCTCGTAGAGAGCAGGTCGCACCATGAGCTACCCACCCACCCCCCCGAACGACCCCTACCGCCCCGAGGGCGAGCAGCCCGGTGGCGAGCCGGTGGAGCCGCACGCCTCGGGGCAGACGCCCCCACCGGCTCCCGGGCACCCCGGCTACCCGACCTACCCCGGGCAGCCTGCGCAGCCCGGGTCGCCCTACGCGACGCCGACGGGGCAGCCTGCCCCGGGGCCGGTGCCCGGCGGCGAGCAGGGCGGTTACTCGTACCCGCCGCCCGTGCAGCCGCCCTACGGCGCACCCGCGCAGGCCCCGTACGGAGCCTCGCCGTACCCCGCTCCGGGGGGCTACGGCTACTTCCCCCGCAACGACCTGGGCATCTGGGCCCTCGTGCTGGGCATCGCGTCGTTCGTGCTGTCCTGCGGGTTCCTCACGGGCATCCCCGCCATCATCGTCGGCACGAAGGCCAAGCGCGCGGTCGAGGCCGGCGAGGCGAACAACGGCGGGCTCGCGCAGGCGGGTGTCATCCTCGGCTGGGTCGCGTCGGCGCTGTCGGTGCTCGTGATCGTCTTCTTCGTGATCGCGCTGGCGTTCGGGCTGGCGAACGCCGAGTTCGACTCGACGTACTACTGACGAGACCGACGAGCGGTGCGGGACGAGCGGGGAGCGCGGCGATGACGAGACCACCGGTGTCACCGGCTCCGTCGACGACGGCTCTCGCCGAGGCAGGCCGGCCGAGCAGGAGCGCCCTGCGCACGTCCCTCGCGGTCGGGGCGGGCGTGGCGGCAGGCACCGTCCTCCTCGCTCTCGTGGACCCGCACCAGGGTGGCTACCCGCTGTGCCCGCTGCTCGCCCTCACCGGGTGGGCGTGCCCTGCGTGCGGGGGCCTGCGCGCGACGCACGACCTCGCGACGGGAGACCTCGCGGGGGCGTGGGCCATGAACCCGCTCTGGGTGCTGGTCGTGCCGTTCCTCGTCGTCGCCTGGGCCCTGTGGGTCCGGCGGGCGTGGCGCGGCACGACCGCGAGGGCGGTCCCGCCGTGGGTCGGGGTCGTCGGGCTCGTGGTCCTCGTCGGGTTCGGGATCGCGCGGAACGTCCCCGTGATGGCACCGTTCCTGGGCCCGGTCTGAGGTCCTGGCAGGGGTGCGGGGCACGTCTCGCGGGGTGACACGTGTCCCTGGTCACTCTCGGGCGGCTCTACGATGGCAGGTATCTCCCTGTCAATGGTTCGCGGAGAGATGCTGCGGGTGACCCGTCACGGTCCCCGCGGACACGCGCGAGCCTCAGGTGGCACGGAGTCGACGACGAGCACGGGGAGATATCACATGACGGTTCTGGAGGACATCGTCGCGGGAGTCCGCGAGGACCTTGCGGAGCGCCAGGCGAGGACGACCCTGGACGAGCTGAAGGAGCGCGCCTCGCGTGTGCACGGGGCGCTCGACTGCATCAGCCGCCTCAAGGCCGAGGACGCCGTCGCCGTGATCGCCGAGGTCAAGCGTTCGAGCCCCAGCAAGGGTGACCTGGCGGCCATCGCCGACCCCGCGTCGCTCGCCTCGGAGTACGAGAAGGGCGGCGCTGCCGTCATCTCGGTGCTCACCGAGCAGCGGCGTTTCAACGGCAGCCTCGCGGACCTCGACGCCGTGCGGGGAAAGGTCGACATCCCGGTCCTGCGCAAGGACTTCGTCGTCACTCCCTACCAGGTCTGGGAAGCCCGCGCGCACGGGGCGGACCTCGTCCTGCTCATCGTCGCGGCCCTCGAGCAGACGGTCCTGACGTCGCTCGTCGAGCGCGTCCACTCGCTCGGCATGACGGCCCTCGTCGAGGTGCACACGCTCGACGAGGTCTCGCGCGCGATCGACGCGGGTGCCCGTGTCATCGGCGTCAACGCTCGCGACCTCAAGACGCTCGAGGTCGACCGCACGACCTTCGCGCGGCTCGCTCCGGCGATCCCCGACGAGTACGTGCGCATCGCGGAGTCCGGGGTGCGCGGACCGCACGACGTCATGGACTACGCCCGCTCCGGCGCGCACGCCGTCCTCGTGGGCGAGGCCCTCGTCACGGACGCCGCGCCCCGTGCGTCGGTCGCCGACCTCGTCGCGGCGGGCTCGCACCCGTCCCTGTGGTCCGTCCGACACTGAGCAAGCCCCCGACACCCCCAGATCCCGTACCGAGGAGGTCAGGCCGCGTGCCCGACGCAACACGTTCCCTGCAGGACCAGCAGGGCCCCTACTTCGGGGACTTCGGCGGACGCTTCGTCCCGGAAGCCCTGATCGCCGCTCTCGACGAGCTCGAGGCCGAGTACCGCAAGGCCGTCGTCGACCCGACCTTCCAGGAGGAGCTGGCCCGGCTGCACCGCGAGTACACCGGACGCCCCAACCCCCTCACGGAGGTGCCCCGCTTCGCGGAGCACGCCGGGGGCGCGCGCGTCTTCCTCAAGCGCGAGGACCTCAACCACACCGGCTCGCACAAGATCAACAACGTGCTCGGCCAGGCGCTGCTCGTCAAGCGCATGGGCAAGAAGCGTGTCATCGCGGAGACCGGCGCAGGGCAGCACGGAGTGGCCACGGCGACCGCCGCGGCGCTCATGGACCTCGAGTGCGTCGTCTACATGGGCGAGGAGGACACCGAGCGCCAGGCGCTGAACGTCGCGCGCATGCGCCTGCTCGGTGCGACGGTCGTCCCGGTCACGATCGGCTCACGCACCCTCAAGGACGCGATCAACGAGGCGCTGCGCGACTGGGTCGCCAACGTCGACACCACGCACTACCTGCTGGGCACCGTCACCGGGCCGCACCCGTTCCCGGAGATGGTCCGCGACTTCCACCGCATCATCGGTGAGGAGGCGCGTGCACAGATCCTCGACCGGATCGGGCGCCTGCCCGACGCGCTCGCCGCGTGCGTGGGCGGGGGGTCGAACGCGCTGGGCCTGTTCAACGCGTTCCTCGACGACGAGGACGTCGCGCTCTACGGCTTCGAGGCCGGGGGAGAGGGCGTCCCGACCGGCAAGCACGCCGCCCGGTTCAGCGGTGGCGCCCCGGGCGTGCTGCACGGCGCACGCTCCTACCTCATGCAGGACGAGGACGGGCAGACGCTTCCCAGCCACTCGATCTCCGCAGGGCTCGACTACCCGAGCGTCGGGCCGGCCCACTCGTGGCTCCACGACCTGGGCCGGGCGACGTACGAGCCCGTGACCGACGTCGAGGCCATGGAGGCCTTCCGCCTCCTGTGCCGCACCGAGGGCATCATCCCCGCGATCGAGTCGGCGCACGCGCTGGCCGGTGCGCTGCGGATCGGCCGCGAGGCGCAAGCCGCGGGCAAGGAGGACACCGTGATCCTGGTGAACCTCTCGGGCCGCGGGGACAAGGACGTCGCGACCGCGGCGCGGTGGTTCGACCTGATCGACGCGGACACCGTGGTCGACGGCGAAGGGAGCAGCCTGTGAGCGGGACCGTCGGGGGCGTCCGCGCCCCCCACGCGACGTCGGCGCGGATCGACGAGCTGGCGGCGGAGGGGCGTGCCGCGCTCGTCGGCTACCTGCCCGTCGGCTACCCGAGCGTCGAGGGGACGGTCCAGGCCGCGACGGCGCTGGTCGAGTCCGGGGTCGACATCATCGAGCTCGGCCTGCCGTACACGGACCCCGTCATGGACGGACCGGTCATCCAGCGCGCGGTCGAGCACGCGCTCGCGGGCGGCACGCGCGTGCGTGACGTCTTCACCGCCGTCGAGGCCGTGGCCGCGCTCGGGGTCCCCGTGCTCGTCATGACCTACTGGAACCCCGTGCTGCGCTACGGCGTCGAGGCCTTCGCCCGCGACCTGGCTGCCGCCGGGGGAGCCGGGCTCATCACGGCCGACCTCATCCCGGACGAGGCCGGCGAGTGGATCGCCGCCGCGGACGCGCACGGCCTCGACAAGGTGTTCCTCGTCGCGCCGAGCTCGACCCCCGAGCGCCTGCGCCTGACGGCGGCCGCGTCGCGCGGCTTCGTCTACGCAGCCTCGACCATGGGTGTGACCGGAGTCCGCGCCGAGGTCGGCAGCAGGGCCGAGGAGCTGGTCGCCGCGACCCGCGCCGCGGGGGGCGAGCACGTGTGCGTGGGGCTCGGCGTCTCGACGGCCGCGCAGGCCGCGCAGGTCGGTCGCTACGCCGACGGCGTGATCGTCGGCTCGGCCTTCGTCCGTCCGCTCCTCGGTGACGAGCCGTGGGAAGAGCGCCTCGAGAACCTGCGCGCTGTCACCCGCGACCTGGCGGAGGGGGTCCGCACGGCTCGCACCGCCGACGGGACCACCGGGCAGGTGACGGCGTGAACGGGCTGGTCTCCGCCGTCGGGCCCGTGGTCGCCTCGATCCCCAGCCCCTCCGAGCACACCTGGTACATCGGACCCTTCCCGCTGCGCGCCTACGCGCTCGCCATCCTCGCGGGCATCGCCGTCGCGGTGTGGCTCACGCGCAAGCGGTGGGTCGAGCGTGGTGGCGACGCCGACGACGTCCTCGAGATCGCGTTCTGGGCCGTGCCCTTCGGGATCGTCGGCGGGCGCCTGTACCACGTCATCTCCTCTCCCGACGCGTACTGGGGCCCGGACGGCGACCCCCTCAAGGCCCTGCGCATCTGGGACGGGGGCCTCGGGATCTGGGGCGCGATCGCCCTGGGGGCCGTGGGCGCCTACATCGGGTGCCGCCGCCAGAAGGTGAGCTTCCCGGCGTTCGCGGACGCGCTCGCCCCGGGCCTCCTGCTCGCCCAGGCGATCGGGCGGCTGGGCAACTGGTTCAACCAGGAGCTCTTCGGCAGCCCGACCACGCTCCCGTGGGGGCTCGAGGTCGACCCGAGCATCGCCGACTACGTGTGCAGCAACGCAGGCCTGACCTGCGGGGCCGGGACGCTGTTCCACCCGACCTTCCTCTACGAGATGCTGTGGAACGTCGCGGCGGCCTTCCTGCTCATGTACCTCGACCGTCGCTTCAGGCTGGGTCACGGTCGGGTATTCTGGCTGTACGTTCTCTTCTACACGCTTGGCCGCGTGTGGATCGAGATGCTACGCATCGACGACGCCGAGCTGGTGCTCGGTCTCCGACTGAACGTCTGGACCTCCATCCTGGTCGGAGTCGGTGCGTTGATAGCGTTTATCGTTGTCGGGCGCCGAAACCCAGGGCGCGAAGAGACAGTATCGCTCGATGCTGCGGAGCCCGAGCAGGCAGATGCTGCCAGACCCGACCCAGGTCGCTGAAGCATCCGTCTTTTCATAGGCGAACCCGCTGGACAACCATCCAGCAGGTTCAGTCATGTCCGTTGGGCCGATGAAGTCCCACAATCCCCCAAGTTGGATCAAAGCCCGGCCCATGGCCGGGCGCCTGTGAGGACGGTGTTGATGACCACGCCGCTGCACCGGGCTGCTGCGCCTACGGCACAGGGCCTGTACGACCCTGTGGCCGAGCACGACGCGTGCGGTGTCGCCTTCGTGGCGACGCTCCGCGGCACACCCGGACGCGACATCGTTGACGCGGGGCTCACGGCCCTGCTCAACCTGGACCACCGCGGCGCCGTCGGCGCCGAGGAGAACAGCGGTGACGGGGCAGGCATCCTGACCCAGATCCCCGACGCCTTCGTGCGGGACGTCGTCGACGTCGAGCTTCCGCCCGCGGGCCACTACGCGATCGGTATGGCCTTCCTGCCGCAGGACCCTGTGGCTGCGGCCGAGGCGGTCCGGCAGGTCGAGGCCATCGCGGCCGAGGAGAAGCTCGTCGTCCTCGCCTGGCGCGACGTGCCCGTGACCGCGGACCTCGTCGGGCCGAGCGCGCGCGCCTCGATGCCGACGTTCCGCCAGCTCGTGGTCGCCGACCTGACCCGCGAGCTGTCCGGCCTCGAGCTGGACCGTCGGACGTACCGCCTGCGCAAGCGTGCCGAGCACGAGCTGGGGCTGTTCTTCGCGTCGCTGTCCTCGCGCACGCTCACCTACAAGGGCATGCTGACCGTCGCGCAGCTCGAGCCGTTCTTCCCGGACCTCTCGGACCCGCGCTACGCGAGCGAGCTGGTCCTGGTGCACTCGCGCTTCTCGACCAACACGTTCCCGTCGTGGCCGCTGGCCCAGCCGTTCCGCATGATCGCGCACAACGGCGAGATCAACACGGTGCGGGGCAACCGCAACTGGATGGCCGCCCGCCAGGGCATGCTCGCGAGCGACAAGCTGGGCGACCTCGGTCCGCTGCTGCCGGTCTGCTCGGAGGGCTCGAGCGACTCCGCCAGCTTCGACGAGGTGCTCGAGCTGCTGCACCTGTCGGGCCGCTCGCTGCCGCACGCCGTCCTGATGATGGCCCCCGAGGCGTGGGAGAACCACACCGAGATGGACCCGGACCGTCGGGCCTTCTACGAGTACCACTCCACGCTCATGGAGCCGTGGGACGGCCCCGCGTGCCTCAACTTCACCGACGGCACCCTCATCGGCGCCGTGCTGGACCGCAACGGGCTGCGCCCGGGGCGGTACTGGGTGACCGAGGACGGCCTCGTCGTCCTGGCGTCCGAGGCCGGGGTCCTGGACCTCGACCCCGCCACGATCGTGCGCAAGGGCCGGCTCGAGCCGGGCCGCATGTTCCTCGTCGACACCGGCCAGGGCCGGATCATCGAGGACGAGGAGATCAAGGGGCAGCTCGCCGCGCAGCGTCCGTACGCGCAGTGGGTCGCCGACAACTCGGTCTACCTCGACCGCATGCCCGAGCGCGAGCACGTCGCGCACAGCCCCGCCTCGGTCCAGCGTCGCCAGCGGGCGTTCGGGTACACCGAGGAGGAGCTGCGGATCCTGCTCACCCCCATGGCGAGCACGGGCGCCGAGCCGCTCGGCGCCATGGGCACCGACACCCCCATCGCGGTGCTGTCGAGCCGTCCGCGGCTGCTGTTCGACTACTTCACGCAGATGTTCGCCCAGGTCACGAACCCGCCGCTCGACGCGATCCGCGAGGAGCTCGTGACGTCGATCGGCGGGGCGATCGGCCCCGAGCCGAACCTCCTGGACGACAGCCCGCTGCACGCCCGCAAGCTCATCCTGCCGTTCCCGGTGCTCGACAACGACGAGCTCGCGAAGATCCTGCGCGTCGACCGCGACCCGGCCCTCGAGGGCATCTTCCGGGCCGTGACCGTCAAGGGGCTCTATCCCGTCGGCGGCGGCGGCGAGGCGCTCCAGGAGCGCCTCGAGGAGATCTTCGCCGAGGTCGACCAGCACGTGGCCGAGGGCGCGAGCTTCATCGTGCTCTCCGACCGTGACTCGAACCAGGAGCTCGCGCCGATCCCGTCGCTGCTCCTGTCGAGCGCGGTGCACCACCACCTGCTGCGCCGTCACACGCGCACCCAGGTCTCGCTCGTGGTGGAGGCCGGTGACGTCCGCGAGGTGCACCACGTGGCCCTCCTGATCGGCTACGGCGCGGCTGCGGTCAACCCGTACCTCGCGATGGAGACCGTCGAGGACCTCGCCAAGTCGGGCTTCGTCACGGTCAGCCCCGAGCAGGCGGTGAAGAACCTCATCAAGGCGCTCGGCAAGGGCGTCCTGAAGGTCATGAGCAAGATGGGCATCTCGACCATCTCCTCGTACCGGGGTGCGCAGGTCTTCGAGGCCCTCGGGCTCTCGCACGAGCTCGTCGCGGACTACTTCGCCGGGACCACGAGCCGCCTCGGTGGCATCGGCCTCGACGTCCTCGCGGCCGAGGTCGCCGCACGGCACGCCGAGGCCTACCCGGCCTCGGGCAACCACCAGGCGCACGTCCGTCTCACCACGGGCGGCGAGTACCAGTGGCGCCGTGACGGCGAGGAGCACCTCTTCGACCCGGAGACGGTCTTCCGCCTGCAGCACGCGACGCGCGAGCGCCGGTACGACGTCTTCCGCCAGTACACCCAGCGGGTCGACGACCAGTCGACGCGTCTGATGACGCTGCGCGGGCTCCTGGAGTTCCAGGAGGGGCAGCGCCCCGCGCTGTCGGTCGACGAGGTCGAGCCGGTCAGCGAGATCGTCAAGCGCTTCAACACGGGCGCGATGTCCTACGGTTCCATCTCGGCCGAGACGCACGAGACCCTCGCGATCGCGATGAACCGCCTCGGCGGACGGTCGAACACGGGCGAGGGCGGGGAGGACTCCGAGCGCCTGTACGACCCGGAGCGTCGCTCGAAGGTCAAGCAGATCGCGTCGGGCCGCTTCGGCGTCACGTCCGAGTACCTGACCAACGCGGACGACATCCAGATCAAGCTCGCCCAGGGCGCCAAGCCCGGCGAGGGCGGTCAGCTGCCGGGACACAAGGTCTACCCGTGGGTCGCCAAGACGCGTCACTCGACGCCGGGCGTCGGGCTCATCTCCCCGCCGCCGCACCACGACATCTACTCGATCGAGGACCTGGCGCAGCTCATCCACGACGCCAAGAACGCGAACCCGTCGGCTCGCGTGCACGTCAAGCTCGTGAGCGAGTTCGGCGTGGGCACCGTGGCGACCGGTGTGTCCAAGGCGCACGCGGACGTCGTCCTCATCTCGGGGCACGACGGCGGCACGGGCGCCAGCCCGTTGACCTCGCTCAAGCACGCGGGCACCCCGTGGGAGCTCGGCCTGGCCGAGACCCAGCAGACGCTCGTGCTGAACAACCTGCGAGACCGCATCGTGGTCCAGGTCGACGGTCAGATGAAGACCGGGCGCGACGTCGTGATCGGTGCGCTGCTCGGCGCCGAGGAGTTCGGCTTCGCGACGGCGCCCATGGTCGTCTCGGGCTGCGTCATGATGCGCGTGTGCCACCTGGACACGTGCCCTGTCGGCGTCGCGACGCAGAACCCCGAGCTGCGGGCCCGCTTCACGGGCAAGCCGGAGTTCGTCGTGAACTTCTTCGAGTTCATCGCCGAGGAGGTGCGGGAGCACCTGGCCCGCCTCGGGTTCCGTTCGATCGAGGAGGCCGTCGGCCACGTCGAGGCGCTCGACACGCGCAAGGCGGTCGAGCACTGGAAGGCCCAGGGTCTCGACCTCGGGCCCGTGCTCGAGAAGCCGCAGCCGGTCGAGGGCTCGTCGCTGCGCAACACGACGACGCAGGACCACGGTCTCGAGCGCGCGCTGGACAACCAGCTCATCGCGCTGGCGACCGACGCGCTCGAGAACCGCGAGCCCGTGCGCATCGCCCTGCCGATCCGCAACGTCAACCGCACCGTGGGCACCATGCTGGGTCACGAGGTGACGAAGCGGTACCGCGGCGAGGGCCTGGCCGACGACACGATCGACGTCTCCCTCACGGGGTCGGCCGGTCAGTCGATGGGCGCGTTCCTGCCGCGAGGGATCACGCTGCGCCTGTTCGGCGACGCGAACGACTACGTCGGCAAGGGGCTGTCGGGCGGACGCATCATCGTCCGTCCGGACCGTGCTGCGGTCCTCACGGGGTCGAGCAACGTCGTCGCGGGCAACGTCATCGGCTACGGCGCCACGTCCGGGCAGATCTTCCTGCGCGGCCTGGTGGGCGAGCGCTTCGCGGTCCGTAACTCCGGTGCCACGCTCGTCGTGGAGGGCGTGGGCGACCACGGCCTGGAGTACATGACCGGCGGCTCGGTCGTGATCCTCGGTCCGACCGGACGCAACCTCGGCGCGGGGATGTCGGGAGGCACGGCCTACGTGCTCGACCTGCGCCCGCAGGCGATGAACACGACCGGGGTGTCCTCGGGCGAGCTGCTGCTCGACCCGCTCGACGACGCGGACGCCGCGCTCGTCGAGGGCCTGGTCCGGACGCACCTCGAGGAGACGGGCTCGACCGTCGCGGCCGAGCTGCTCGAGGACTTCGACGCGGCCCGCGCTCGCTTCACGCGCATCCTGCCGGCCGAGTTCGCCCGCGTGCGCAAGGCGCTCGCGCAGGCCGAGCTCGACGGTCTCGATCCTGCCGCCCCCGGCGTGTGGGACCAGATCTTGGAGGTGGCCCGTGGCTGATCCCCGCGGATTCCTGAAGGTGCGGGAGCGTGAGCTCCCGCCCAACCGCCCTGTCGAGGTCCGTCTGCGCGACTGGCGCGACGTCCACGAGCACCGTGTCGAGGGGCAGCCGTTCCTCAAGGAGCAGGCGGGCCGCTGCATGGACTGCGGCATCCCGTTCTGCCACCAGGGGTGCCCGCTCGGGAACCTCATCCCTGAGTGGAACGACCTGGTGTGGCGTGACCAGTGGGCCGAGGCCAGCGAGCGGCTGCACGAGACGAACAACTTCCCGGAGTTCACGGGGCGCGTGTGCCCGGCTCCGTGCGAGTCGAGCTGCGTGCTGGGCATCAACCAGCCGGCCGTGACGATCAAGAACGTCGAGGTCTCGATCATCGACGAGGCGTTCGCTCGAGGCTTTGTCACGCCGCACGTGCCCCAGCGCCTCACGGGCTCGACGGTCGCCGTCGTCGGGTCGGGGCCGGCGGGGCTCGCCGCGGCGCAGCAGCTCACGCGCGCCGGCCACACGGTCGTCGTGTACGAGCGTGACGCCGCGATCGGCGGCCTGCTGCGGTTCGGCATCCCGGACTTCAAGCTCGAGAAGACGCACATCGACCGCCGTCTCGCGCAGATGGAGGCCGAGGGCACGCGCTTCCGCGCGGGCGTGGAGATCGGCGTGGACATCACCTGGGACGAGCTGAGGCGCCGGTTCGACGCCGTCGTGCTCGCCACCGGTGCGACGATCCCGCGCGCGCTCCAGGTGCCGGGCAACGACCTGGACGGCGTGCACTTCGCGATGGAGTTCCTGCACCAGGCCAACACCGTGGTCGCGGGCGGGACGGTCGAGGACCAGATCGTCGCGACGGGCAAGAACGTCATCATCATCGGCGGTGGGGACACCGGTTCCGACTGCCTGGGCACCTCGCTCCGGCAGGGCGCGGCGAGCGTCACGACCCTCGCGATCGGCAAGCAGCCGCCGCGCGAGCGGGCCGCGAGCCAGCCCTGGCCGACCGACCCGATCCTGTTCGAGGTCTCGTCCTCGCACGAGGAGGGCGGCGAGCGCGCCTACCTGGCCTCGACCGTCGAGTTCCTCGCGGACGAGGACGGTCGGGTGCGCGCGCTGGTCGTCGCCGAGACCGAGTACCTCCCCGACGGCCGTCGTGTCCCGAAGGCCGGCACCGAGAAGGAGATCCCTGCCGATCTCGTGCTCGTGGCCATGGGCTTCACGGGGCCGGAGACGGACTCGCTCTCGGCGCAGTCCGACATCGAGCTGACGGCGCGCGGGCTCGTGGCGCGCGGCGACGACTTCGCGGCCACCGTGCCGGGTGTCTTCGTCGCGGGCGACGCCGGCCGGGGCCAGTCGCTCATCGTGTGGGCGATCGCCGAGGGTCGTGCCGCGGCGGCGTCGGTCGACGCGTACCTGCAGGGCAGCAGCGAGCTGCCCGCTCCGGTGCGCGCGTCGACCGTGTCGCTGAGAGCATGACAGGACAGTGAGACGCGCCCCGGAGTCCGGTCAGGACGTCGGGGTGGAGACGGGGCCCAGGCAGGGGCCCGAAGCGGTCCGGTTCCGCCGGACACGAAGGAACAACGAGGCTGGAGAAATGCGCAGAGCAAAGATCGTTTGCACCATCGGACCCGCGACCGAGTCGAAGGAGCAGCTCCGGGCGCTCGTCGACGCCGGGATGGACGTGGCGCGGATCAACCGCAGCCACGGCAGCGCCGAGGAGCACGCAGCCGTCTACCACGGCGTGCGCGAGGCCGCTGCGGCGTCGGGCCGTTCGGTCGCGGTGCTCGTCGACCTGCAGGGCCCCAAGATCCGCCTGGGCCGCTTCGGCGGCGACGAGAAGCACTGGCTCAACGAGGGTGACGTCTTCACCATCACGACCGAGGACGTCGTCGGCACCAAGGAGCTCGTCTCCACGACGCACAAGGGTCTGCCGGGCGACGCTCGCGTCGGTGACCCGATCCTCATCGACGACGGCAAGGTGCTCGTCCGCGTCACCGCCGTCGAGGGCCCGCGCGTCGTGACGCGCGTCGAGGTCGCAGGCCCCGTGTCGAACAACAAGGGCCTGAACCTCCCGGGCGTCGCGGTCTCCGTGCCGGCGCTGTCCGAGAAGGACCGCGACGACCTGCGCTGGGCGCTCCGCCTGGGCGCGGACATCATCGCGCTGTCGTTCGTCCGCTCCGCGGCGGACTTCGACGACGTCAAGGCGATCATGGACGAGGAGGGCCGCACGGTCCCCGTCGTCGCGAAGATCGAGAAGCCGCAGGCCGTCGAGAACCTCGCCGAGATCGTCGACGCGTTCGACGGCGTGATGGTCGCTCGTGGTGACCTCGCGGTCGAGCTCCCGCTCGAGCAGGTCCCGCTCGTGCAGAAGCGCATCGTCGAGATGGCTCGCCGCAACGCGAAGCCCGTCATCGTCGCGACGCAGGTGCTCGAGTCCATGACGAACTCGCCGCGCCCCACGCGCGCCGAGGCGTCGGACTGCGCGAACGCCGTCCTCGACGGGGCCGACGCCGTCATGCTCTCGGGCGAGACGAGCGTGGGCGAGTTCCCGATCCTCACGGTCGAGACGATGGCCCGCATCATCGAGGCGACCGAGGAGGCGGGCCGTGAGCGCATGGCTCCGCTCGGCTCGACGCCGCACACGCGTGGTGGCGCCATCACGCGCGCCGCTGCGGAGATCGGTGAGATCCTCGGGGCGAAGTACCTCGCGACGTTCACGCAGTCGGGGGACTCGGCTCGCCGCATGTCTCGTCTGCGTTCGTCGATCCCGCTGCTCGCGTTCACGCCGCGCGAGCACGTGCGCAACGTCCTGTCGCTCACGTGGGGCACCCAGACGTACCAGGTGCCCGAGGTGCACAACACCGACGCGATGGTCGGCCAGGTCGACACGACCCTGCAGGCCAACGGCCTGGCAGAGGTGGGCGACCTCGTGGTCGTCGTCTCCGGCGCCCCTGTGGGCCAGCCGGGCACGACGAACTCGATCCTCGTGCACCGGATCGGTGACAGCACGGACGTCTGATCCGCGCTGACCTCTGGTCGACGCAGGGCCCCGGTGGCCGGACGCGCTCCTCGCGCGTCCGGCCACCGGGGCCTCGTCGTTCCTGTCCGACGGCGGCGCTCGCCCTGGGCGGTCGGGCGGTACGCCCGGTGCGGACCGGCGCGCGCTGGCGGCTCACGAACCGTCAGGCCCCGAGCGCGAGGTGCACCGCGAGGCCGAGGATCACGAGCCCGCCGACGGCCGCGGTGACCCGTTGGCCCGTGTCGTCGGTCAGCGCGCGTCCGAGCACCGCGCCGCCGCCCGCGACGACCAGCTGCCAGCTCGCGGAGGCGAGGAACGCCGCGGCGACGAACACGGCGCGCTCGGGCCCGGTCGCGTCGGGACCGAGAGCCCCGCCCGCGACGAGCACGGCGAAGTAGACGACGGTCGCCGGGTTGACGAGCGTCAGCCCGAGCAGCGTCGCGTAGGCGCGCACGGGAGTGGTGTCGCTGGTCGCCGGGCGGGGCGTGGCGCCGTCGGGCACGACGCGCTGGAGAGCCGGGCGGACCGTGCGCCACGCGAGGAGCACGAGGACCGCGACCGACGCCCACGTGAGCGGCGTGCGGATCGACGCGACGAACGGCGCGACGACCGCGCCCGCGACCACGGCGATCGTCGCGTAGACGCCGTCCGCGGTCGCCGTGCCCAGGCCCGCCGCCGCGCCCACGGTGAAACGCGTGCGCGCCGTGAGCGTCACGAGGTAGACCGCGATGGCGCCGACGGGGATCGCGATCGCGTACCCGGCGACGAGGCCCGCGACGAGCGCGGCCGTCATCGGTCCGGGTGAGGTCGCCGCGACGGGAGGCCCTGCTGTCGCCGGGCAGGTCGCGCGGGAGCGGCGTGCGGGCGGTGAGCGGGCGTCGTCGGCATGGATCGAGGATCACCCCTGAGGGCCGGGCCGTCAAGCGTCCTTCGGTGCCTCCCCCTCCTCCTGCCCGACGGCGCCGCTCGCCCCCGGGTGAAGGGACGGGTCGGTCGTCAGCCGACGAGCAGGGCCGCTGCGACCGCGCCCACCAGCATGCCGAGCACGAGTCCCGTGACGACCTCCGCGCGGGAGTGGTCGCGCACGCCGAGCCGGGCGAGGCCCACGACCGCTGCGACGACCAGCAGGCCGGCCGTGAGCCACCACGACAGCGCGGTCGCCACGCCCGCCGCCACGGAGAAGACGCCCGTGTGCACCGACGCCCGCACGACCGGGGTCACGAGGGCGAGCGCGACGACCCCCGCGAGGTACGCCGTGAGGAGCTGGATCAGCAGAGCAGGCGCCCCGGTGGCGTGCAGCACGAGGATCGCGGTGACCTCGATGACGATCAGCCCGGCGAAGACGACCAGGCGCTGGGCGCGGGGACGCACGTGTCGCGACTCGAGGACCCGCAGGCGGGCCAGGCCGTGGACGAACAGGTAGGGCAGCCCGCCGCACAGGAGCACGGCGAGGGCGACGTGGCGGAGGCCCGAGACGCCGGGGGAGGCGTACAGCGCGGTCGCGAGCACGAGCGCGGCGACCGTGTAGCCGGGGGCGAGCACCTCGGTCACGAGGACGGCCCAGCGGGGGACGCGCGCCGTGGCGTCCGAGGCCTGCTCGGCCGACGGCGCGGTGGGGACGGGGTGGGGCATGGCTCTCCGGTGTGCGGGCGGTGTGCAGTCGCGGTCAGTGGTGGTCGTCGCGCTCGTTGCTCCGCGGGAGCGGCGAGCCCTCTCGCCCGTCGTACCCGAGCACGGACACGAGGACGCTCTCGCGCCGCTCGCTGGTCTGCTCCCGGAACGCTCGGCCGAGGTCTCGCAGCGCGTCGTCGTCGGTGACCCAGTCGCTCCAGTCGGCGGGGACAGGTGGGCGTTCGTCCATCCCCCGGCGGGTCGCGGCGACGTCGATCTGCAGGGCGCGCAGGACGGGCTCGGGAGCCTCGCCGACGAGGGAGCGGACCCGCGCCGCGTCCTGCGGCTCGGAGTACCGGGCGAGGGTCGCGAGCGCGTCCATGATCTCGATCGTGCGGTGGTACTCCGCGACCTCCGGCCGGACGGCGGGCAGCCGGGACTCGGCGACCGTGTCGACGAGGTGGGCGTGCAGCGCGCTGAGGTCCGCGCGCCGACGGCGCCGGGTCCGGGCGGCCGTGAGCAGGTGTCCCATGATCCCGATCGTGAGCAGGACGCTCGACGTCGCGATGAGGTACCGGGTGCGGATGCCCAGGACGCGGAACTGCTCGACGCCGTCGGGTTCCTGCAGGACGATGTTGACGGCGCTGAGCAGCGCCCACAGGACGCCGACGAACGCTCCGGCCGCGGCCAGGTCCATGCCCCACCGGCCACCGCGCGGTCGCTCGCCCCGGGCCCGGAGGGTCGAGACGCCGAACGTGGCCGTGGCCCACAGGAACGCGCCGTAGTAGGCGGCCCAGTAGAGGGCCATCCATGGCTTGCCCGCGGTCTGGAAGTCGAAGTCCCGTCGTTCCCACGGCCCGTTGAGGACGAAGACCACGACGAGCACGCTCACGACGCCGACCACGCCCGTGACGACGAAGCGGGGACGAGGACGCCGGCCCTGGGTCCCCTGGACCCAGGCCGCGATGCACAGGCAGCCGGCGACGAGCAGCGCGTGCTTGGCGAGCTCGTGCAGCCCGGCGGGGGCGCTGGTCAGCACGAAGGACTCCACGGCGTCGATCCGCAGCGCGGACGCGGCAGCCACGAGGCCCAGGCCCCAGGTGAGCGCGCGGTCGCCGTCGAGGTGTGACCGGTGCCGCAGGGCGGTCCACACCGCGGCCCCGGCGAAGAGCAGGAAGGCGAGGTAGGTCACCGGTAGCGCTCCATGCCGGCGAGCCGGTGGGCGACACCACCCGTCGCCTCGATCGACATCATGAGCTCGCTCGCGAGGGACTCGGCACGGTGCTCGACGGGGTCCTCGTAGCGGTTGCGCCGCTGCGGGCCGGGGGGCGGGGCCGTGGGGTCCTCGCACGCGTCGAGGATGTGGACGAGCTCGTGGGCGATGATGTGCCGGCGGTGGCGCGCGGACAGGGCGGCCTCGGAGCTGACGAGGATCTTCTCGCCGTCCGGCAGGCTGAGCCACATCCCCGAGACGCCTTCGCCGAGCGGGCCGTCGACGACGTCGACGGGGCGCCCGCGCCGGGTCGCGACGATCGCGCGCGCCTCGTCGATGCTGCGTGCGCGGTCGAGGCCGGCGTCGGTGAGCCAGGCGCGATGGTCGGTCACGGTTCGTCGTCGGGGTCGACCGCCGGCAGGGACTGCATGCGTCGCATCTGGTCGAGGAGCTGGGTCACCGCGCGGACGTTCTCCGCCGAGAGCCCTTCGGCGCGCATCGCGAAGGCCTCGACACCGTGGTCGGTGAGGGCGAGGCGCAGCTCCTTCTTGGGGTCTTCCCCGGTGTCGAGCAGGTCCTTGGGCTCGACACCGAAGTACGCCGCGAGGCCCTCGATGATGCGCAGCGAGGGCGAGGTCCGGTGGCCACCGCGCAGCGCGCTCAGGTAGGCCTCCTTCACGGCGTAGCCGTGCTCGGTCATCCAGGTCGCGACCTCGCGGTTGGTCGCGCCGCGTCCGGCGCGCTGCCTGTTCGCGAACAGCTCGTTCAGCCGGTGCTGGAACGCGCGGCTGAGCCGCTCGCCCGGGGGTGTCTCCTGTGTCGTCACGAGTCGATTGTCCCAGGAGCAGCGGTGTGGTGGTAGCGGGTGGGACCAGGTGGGCTCGACGGTGGGACGTGGCGTCGAACCGTCCGGTGGAAGGCCGGCGTCGAGGCGGTGGGCGGGAGCCCGCTCGTGACGGCATCGTGCGGCCCCTGCGCACGTGTGGTGCAGTTCACATGAGAGCTCTCTCATCTACGGGAACTTCGCCTCCCGCGTCGCAGTGCTCTCAGTAGAGTACGGATGTCGCGCTCGTGACGGTCGAGGCCTTGGGGGTCGTGCGTCCCGTCCGAGTGCGACCGCCCGGCGCCTCCGGGGGAGCAGGGGGTCCCCGGAAGGCGCCGGTGCCGTGCTGCCCCGCGGCCTTCCCCCGGTCGGACCGCTCCCGGCTAGGCCTGTGCAGCCGCCTCGCGCCTCGCGTGCTCGACGCCGAGCGCCCTGTCCAGGTCGTCGAGGACGCGCCGCGCCTCCTCGACGTCCCACGTCGTCCCCTGCAGCTCGAACTCGAAGAGCACGGGGCGCCCCGAGGTCCGGGCGATCTGACGGCACGCGGCCTGGTAGTGCTCGCCGAAGTTCCTGTTGCCCGACCCCATGACCCCCACCAGACGGCGCCGTGTGAGCGGGCTCGCGAGGAAGCGGCGCACCGGTTCGGGGATGGTGTCGTTGTCGACGTTCCCCGTCTTGTACGACGGCGTGAGCAGCACCCAGGGCCCGTCCGGGACGGAGCGGCGGACCTCGCGGTCACCCAGGTCGAGGACCTCGCGGCCCAGGCGGTGCGCGAACGAGCGCACCATGCCCGACGCCGACGAGTAGAAGTAGACGACGGTGCGTACCGGGCTCCCCGTGGCGCCGAGGTCCCCGGGTGAGCCCGCAGCGAGAGGAGCGTGATCGGGACGGTCGGCGTCGGGCATGGGTGTGGCACTCCTCAGGGGGTGGGGGACCCTCCAGTCCACACCTGCCCCGCCCTGCTCGCCAGGGCACAAGGTCCCGTCCCGAGCGCCGGGGTGCGCGTCCGGACAGGGGCGCCGGTGTGCTCCCGCGGGGAGGCGGAAGCACACCGTCCCTCGTCAGGGTGCTGCCGTCACGACCGCGCGCGACGCGGCGTGGCGTGCACCGAGATAGCCGAACACGACGGCCGGCCCGATCGTCGAGCCAGGACCCGGGTAGGTACGGCCCATGACCGCGGCGGTCGAGTTGCCCGCGGCGTAGAGCCCTGGGACGGGCGTGAGGTCCTCGCGCAGGACCGCGCCGTGCTCGTCGGTGAGGAGCCCGCCCTTGGTCCCGAGGTCACCCGGGACGATCCTCACGGCCGTGAACGGTCCCTTCTCGATCGCGCCGAGGTTCGGGTTGGGCCTGACGCCGGGGTCGCCGTAGTAGCGGTCGTACAGCGAGTCGCCCCGGTGGAAGTCCTCGTCGACGCCCGAGCGCGCGAATCCGTTGAAACGCTCGACGGTCGCGGTGAGGTGCGCGGGTTCCATGTGGAGCAGCCGGGCGAGGTCCTCGAGCGTGTCGGCGACGACGAGCGTCCCGGCCTTCTCGAGCTTCTTGGTGCCTGACGGTGCGATCGTGAACAGGTACCTCCGGCGCGCCCGGGAGTCCAGGACGAGCCAGGACGGGACCGCAGGCGCGGTGCGGTCGCGCTCGAGCATCGCGTGCCCGAAGTCGATGTAGCTCGCCGACTCGTTGGTGTATCGCCGACCTTGCTGGTCCACCACGATGCTGTACGGCATGCTGCGCTCGCTCAGCACGAAGCCGTTCATCCCGCTGTCGTTGGCGACCCCGGCCCCCCACCACGCGTCGTCCATGAGGGCCAGCGCCCCGCCGACCGCCGCCCCTGCTTCGATCCCGGTGCCGAGGTCGCCGTCCGCGGCCGCGCTCCACCCCGGGACCCCGTGGTACTTCTCGCGCCACTCGGTGCGGTGCGCGAAGCCGCCGGCCGCGACGACCACTCCTCCCCGGGTCCGGACCGTCCGCTGCCCCGTCGGTCCGCCGAGCACCGCCCCGACGACCGCGTCCTCCTCGACCACGAGCTCGACGAGAGGGGTGCTCAGCAGGACGGGAGTGCCCTGGGTGCGGACGACCTGCATGAGCGAGCACACGAGCGCCGCGCCGATGCCCGCGGGACGCTGCCCGCGCACCAGGGAGCCGAGCGTGCGACCCACGAAGCGCGCACCGCGGACGAAGCCCCCCGGCGACGACCATGCCCGGGCGAGGAGCCAGACGTCGTCGGTCCGGAGGGGGAGCGGCATCCCGCCGTCGGTCATGCGGGAGTACTTGATCCACGTGCCGAGCCGACGGGTGTCGAAGGCCTGGGCCTCGATGCTGCGTCCGACCATCCCGCCGGGCTGCTCCGGGTAGTAGTCGGGGTAGTCGGTCGCGCGGACCCAACGGACGCCGTGCTTCTCGAGGCTCGTGACGACCTCAGGCACTGCCTCCACGAAGGCCCGCTTGCGCGCGGGCGACGTGGCGGGGCCCGCGTCCTCGACGACCGCGTCGAGGTACGTCAGCGCCTTCTCGACCGAGTCCTCGACGCCGTCGCGCGCCATGAGCGGGTTGGCCGGCATCCACAGCCCGCCTCCGCTGCGCATCGTCGTACCGCCCCAACGGTCCGTGCCCTCGACCAGAAGGACCTTCGCGCCGGCGTCGGAGGCGGCGACCGCCGCCGAGAGCCCTGCCGCACCGGTCCCGACCACCAGGACATCGACCTCGTCGTCCCACGACCGCTCCATCGCGGCCTCCTCTCACGCGCAGCCTTCGCGCTTCGACAGAACCGGAGGATGATCCTCCGTATCGTGAATGTAGCGGGCGCTACGCTGCTGCGGAAGAGGCCGACCGAGGGGGAACGATGTCCGAGCCAGTCCTGCGCGCCGACGCGCAGCGCAACCGCGACCAGGTCGTCGCGGCGGCCACGTCCTTGTTCCTCGAGGTCGGCCCCGACGTCGCCCTCGAGACCGTGGCTCGCGAGGCCGGAGTCGGCATCGGCACGCTCTACCGCCGTTTCCCCGACCGGGAGGCACTTCTGCGCGCCGTCCTGCAGGACGCCCTCGAGGGTCTCCTGACCGACATGCGCTCGGCACGCGACGGTGAACCCACGGCCTGGGCAGCGCTCGTCGGTGCGCTCGGCTGGTCGCACCGGCTGCGCGTCGTCCTCACCTTGACGGGCTCGCTGACGGGCCCGCTGACGGGCCCGACGACCGGCCCGACGACGACGACCGGCCCGACGACGACGGCCGCCCCGACGACGGCCGGGTCCGCCGACCGTGCGCACGACGCGGGTCTCGTGCACGTCCGCGACGAGCTCGTCGACCTCGTCGACGAGCTCGTGGGTGCCGCCCAGCGCGAGGGGAGCCTGCGCTCGGACGTCGCGACCGGAGACGTGATCCTGCTCATGGCGGCCGTCAGCCGGGGGCTGCCGCGCGGGACGGCCAGCGCGGCGAACGCCTACACCCGGGCTCACGCACTCGTCCTCGACGCGCTGCGCGCCCCCGCGGCGACGCGGCTGCCCGGAGAACCTACGCGGGTCGGCGACCTCCCGATCTAGCCGGCCCCCGCGGTCGTCGCCCCGCTGCTCGTTCGCCGACGGCCGACGCGCGACGGCGCGGGCAGGCCGGGCGACAGGTTGTGCGTCAGAACCGACAGGTTATGCAAACCGACGGCCCGCCCCGTCGGGTGTGCGCTGTGATGAGTTCGTTATCAACCGACCAGCGGCACCAACGTCGCTGGCCACCTGGACGTCGCAGCCCTCCGCGGAGGTGGGTACTGACTCCGACGTCGCCCGAGTCCGCCCGGTCGACGGCGTAGGCGGGGCGATCCCACCACGCGGCAGCTCGTGGACAGTCGAAGGAGACACACCAGTGGACCCACGCACGCATCCCGCCCCTCCCGGGGCCGACGCCGTGTCCAGCGACCACTCCCCGGCGAACCCCGGGGCGAGCCCCCGGCTCGCGCGGACGCGGGCCCGAGGACACCGGGGAGGCGACCGTGCGCTCGTTCTGGGCTGATCTCTCCGAGCGTCGGCCCACGGTCGCGCAGTTCATCATGTTCTCGCTCCTGAGCACAGGGATGACGGTGCTCCAGCTGGCGCTCATGCCGTTGTTCAAGGGGATCTTCAACCTGACGCCCCTCGTGGACCAGACGTTCCAGGCGCTCGCCGTGAGCACGAACACGGACGGCTCGCCGTTCTACCTCTTCGACTACGCGGCGGGTGCCCTTCCCGGCGGCGGCGGGGGACTGGCGTACTTCCTCGCGGTGCAGGTCACGCTGCTCATCGCCCAGGTCATCAACTTCTTCCTCCAGCGCAACGTCACGTTCAAGTCGGACACGAACATCTGGCGTGCTGCCGCCTGGTACTTCGTCGCCTACGTGGTGATCACCTTCGCGGCCGCAGCGCTGCAGGGCTTCTACAAGGAACCGATCTACCAGTGGATGGTCGAGCGCTGGGGCAGCACCGGGGAGGTCGGGGCGGACCTCGTCACGATGATCATCAACGCGCTGATCTCGGTCGTCGTGTACTTCCCGATCCTCAAGATCATCTTCAGGCAGATGCCCGGGACCGACGGGGGTGCGGGTGCCGGGCCGGCCGACGTCGCCGTCGCGCCGACCGAGCCCCTCGCCGAGGCGGCGCGCTAGACCGCGACACCTGGCCTCAGAGCAACGCAGCCCGTCGTACCGGTCGGGCGTGCAGAACCACACCAGTGCACCCATGAGAGACGACCTCCGTGGGGGAACGGAAGCAGAACCATGACGGAAGAACTGACCACGCTCGAGAAGGCCGCACTCCTCAGCGGGGAGAGCGTCTGGGAGACGCGGGCGGTACCTCGGCACGGCATCCGGACGTTGTGGCTGTCCGACGGTCCGCACGGCATCCGCAAGCAGACGGGCTCGGCCGACCACCTCGGCCTGGGTGCGTCGCAGCCCGCGACCTGCTTCCCGACGGCGGCCACGGTCGCGAACAGCTGGGACCCCGAGCTGGCGCTGTCGGTCGGGGAGGCGCTCGGCGCCGAGGCCGCGCACCAGGGTGTGGACGTCCTGCTCGGCCCTGGTCTCAACGTCAAGCGCAGCCCGCTGTGCGGGCGCAACTTCGAGTACTTCTCCGAGGACCCGCTCCTGTCCGGGCGTCTCGCTGCCGGCTACGTGCGGGGCATCCAGTCGCGGGGCGTCGCGGCCTGCCCCAAGCACTTCGCGGCGAACAGCCAGGAGCTGCGCCGCATGACGAGCGACTCCGTCGTGGACGAGCGGACGCTGCGTGAGATCTACCTGACCGGCTTCGAGGTCGTGGTCCGTGAGTCCTCGCCCTTCTCGATCATGTCGAGCTACAACCTGATCAACGGCACGTACGCCAACGAGAACCCGTTCCTGCTCCAGCAGGTGCTGCGGGACGAGTGGGGCTTCGACGGTGCGGTCGTGACGGACTGGGGCGGCGGCAACGACGCGGTCGAGGCGGTCCGCCGCGGCGGGACGCTCGAGATGCCCTCGCCGGGCCTGGACTCGGCGGCGCAGATCGTCGCCGCCGTCGAGTGCGGCGACCTGGACGTGGCCGACCTCGACGCGCGCGTCGAGGAGATGAAGGTCCTCGGGAGCCGGATCGGCGGGGCGGGACGTGAGGTCGACCTCGACGCGCACCACGAGCTGGCGCGCACCGTCGCCGAGCAGAGCGCGGTGCTGCTGCGCAACGAGGACCACCTCCTGCCGTTGGCGTCGGGGACCCGGGTCGCGGTCGTCGGAGACTTCGCCGGGACGCCCCGGTACCAGGGCGCCGGCTCCTCGGTCGTCAACCCGACCCGGCTCACGACGGCCCTGGACGCCCTGAGCGCCTCGGACCTGCAGGTCGTGGCGACCGCGCAGGGCTTCACGCGCGGCGGGTCCTCGGACCCCGCGCTCGTCGCGGAGGCCGTCGACGCGGCGCGCGCGGCGGACGTGGTGCTGCTGTACCTGGGCCTGGACGAGATCAGCGAGTCGGAGGGGCAGGACCGGAGCCACCTGCGGCTGCCGCAGAGCCAGGTCGAGCTGCTGGCGCGGCTCTCCTCGGTCACGAGCCGGATCGTGGTCGTCCTGAGCGCCGGGTCCGTCGTGGAGGTGCCCTGGCTGTCGCAGTGCGGCGCCCTGGTCCACGGCTACCTGGGCGGTCAGGGCGGCGCAGAGGCAGTGGTGCGCGTCCTCACGGGGGCCGTGAACCCGTCGGGCCGTCTCGCGGAGACGTACCCCGTCCGGCTCGAGGACGTCCCCAACGTGCGGTACTACCCGGGCGAAGGGGTCGACGCCGAGTACCGCGAGGGGCCCTACGTGGGCTACCGCTACTACTCGACGGTCGGCGTCCCGGTCACGTTCCCCTTCGGGTTCGGGCTGAGCTACACGACGTTCGACTACGCCGACCTCGCGGTCGACGCCGACGGCGTGACGTTCACCCTGACCAACACGGGTGACGTCGCGGGGGCCGAGGTCGCCCAGCTCTACGTCGGGCGTCAGGACGCCGACGGCGTGCACCGTCCCGTGCGCGAGCTCAAGGGCTTCGCGAAGGTGCACCTCGCGCCGGGCGAGTCCCGACGTGTGCGCATCGACTTCGACCGGTTCACGTTCCGGCACTTCTCGACGACGTCGGGCACCTGGGAGACCGAGGGGGGGGCCTGGACGCTCGCCGTGGCCTCCGACGTGGAGACCGTTCTCCTGGAGGCCGATCACGTCGTCGCGGGCACTGCCGCGAGCGCGGTCCCGGCGTTGCCCGAGGAGTACCGGACCGGCCGCGTGACCGACGTGTCCGACGAGGCGTTCGCCGCGCTCCTGGGCCGTCCGCTCGCCCTGCGAGGCCGAGGGACCGGGCCGCTCGGCGTCAACAGCCCGTTGTCGGACATGGAGCACGCACGGAGCCCGCTGGCCCGGCTCGCCTACCGCGAGCTCGCCCGACGGATCGCGCGGGCCGAGGCCAAGGGCACCCCGGACCTGAACCTCCTGTTCCTGCGCGGCATGCCGTTCAGGGCGATCGCGAAGATGACGAACGGCGCGATGAGCATGGACATGGCCGAGGGCCTGCTCACGATCGTCAACGGCCACTTCTTCCGCGGGTCGGGGGCCCTGGTCTCAGGGTTCTTCCGCAACCGTCGGGCGACCCGTCGGATGCGGGCCGAGCTCGCGCGCTGACGCGCTCGTCCGGTTCGTTCCTTTTCCCGTGAGAGTGAGTGTGTGATGTTCGGTCGGATTGGTCAGGCGTGGTCGGGGTTTGCTGAGCGGCGTCCGGGGGCGGCGCAGTTCGTGTTGTTCTTCTTGTTGAGCAATGGGGTGACGGTGCTGCAGCTGGCGTTGATGCCGGCGTTCAAGGCGGTGTTCGGGGCGACGGGGTTGGTGGACACGGGGTTTCAGGTGTTGCCGGTGGGGTCGAATCCGGATGGGTCGTCGTTCTTCGTGTTCGACTATGCGGCGGGGGCGTTGCCTGAGGGTGGGGGTGGGTTGGCGTACTTCTTGGCGGTGCAGGTGACGTTGTTGATCGCGCAGGTGATCAACTTCTTCGCTCAGCGCAACGTGACGTTCAAGTCGAACACCTCGATCTGGCGGGCGGCGTTCTGGTACGTGGTGGCGTACGTGGTGATCACGTTCGCGGCGGCGGCGTTGCAGGGCCTGTACAAGGCGCCGATCTACGAGCTGTTGATCGACACGTGGGGGTTGGGCAAGACGGGTGAGACCGCGGCCGACATGGTCACGATGATCATCAACAGTGCCCTATCGTTCTGGGTGTTCTTCCCGATCTTCAAGATCATCTTCAAGCGTGACCCCGAGGACCAGGCGCCAGAGCCGGGCGAGGTGGCTGGCCCTGCTCAGGTGGCGGGTGTGCCGGTGGCCGGGGGTGCGGGGGAGTCCTCGTCGTCGGCCCGTGCGGGCCAGGAAGTCTGAAGAGTGCGCTGATGTCCAAGCTGTTGACGATCGTGGTGCCGTGCTACAACTCTGCGGCGTACATGCACCGCAGCATCGACTCGCTGCTGGCCGGGGGCCAGCGGGTGGAGGTCTTGATCGTGGACGACGGGTCGTGGGACGCCACGGCCCAGATCGCGGACCGGTACGCCGCCGCCCACCCGGGGGTGGTGCGCGTGATCCATCAGCCCAACGGGGGTCACGGGGCCGCGATCAACACGGGCCTGGCCCACGCGCGCGGGCGGTTCATCAAGATCGTGGACTCCGACGACTGGCTCGAGGCCGACGCCTACGCCAAGGTCCTGGACCTGCTGGACTCCTTCGTCACCCAGGACACCGGCATCGACATGCTGGTCAGCAACTTCGTGTACGAGAAGGTCGACAAGCGCAACAAGACCGCCGTGCGCTACACCAACGCCCTACCCCAGGACCGGGTCCTGGGCTGGGACCAGGTCGGGCGCCTGCGCAAGAACCAGTACATCCTCATGCACTCCCTGATCTACCGCACCGACCTGCTGCGCGAGGCCGGCCTGGTCCTGCCCGAGCACACCTTCTACGTCGACAACCTCTACGCCTACGCACCCCTGCCCGCGGTCCGACGCCTGTACTACCTGAACGTCGACCTGTACCGGTACTACATCGGGCGCGCGGACCAGTCCGTCAACGAGACCGTGATGATCTCGCGCGTGGACCAACAGCTACGCATCAACCGCACCATGATGGAACACCTGTCCGCAGCCCGCGCGAACCCCACCACGCCCCGCGCCCTCAAGCGCTACATGCTGCACTACCTCGACATCGTGTCCCTGGTCTCCTCGATGCTCCTGGTCCGCGCCGGCACCCGCGAGTCACTACGCAAGAAGGACGAGTTCTGGGCCCACGTGCGCGCCTACGACCCCGCCCTGTACCGCCGACTACGCCGCACCACCCTGCACCAGATCTCCAACCTGCCCGGCAGACCCGGACGCCACCTGTCCGTCCTGGCCTACAAAGCCGCCCAACGCGTCATCGGCTTCAACTGACTCTCCCCACCAAGGGCCCGACACCACCACGGTGCCGGGCCCTTCACCCTGCGCGCCCTGCGCGCCCTGCGCGCCCTGCGCGCCCTGCGCGCCGACAGCACCGCCATCGGGCGAAGGAGCCCGCTCCGGCGACAGGTTGTGCACTGAAATCGACAGGTTGTGCAGAACGGTCCGGGGGCCGTCGGGAACCGCGCTGTGATGAGTCCGCTGGGCTCCGCTGATGGGACACCGCGTGTGCCATGCGCAGCGCAGCGTCGTCCGGACAGGGACCGACTCCGATGTCGACCAGGTCCGCACGACCGATGTTGCCACGAGGGGGCATCTAGGGCGCGGCAGCACTTGAAGAGTCGAAGGAGACACACACGTGTACACCCGCAAGCGCGACGAAATGGGATGTCGATGAAGACTACGGCTACGGCACGACGAGGCCAGAGGATGACCAGAGGGGCCAAGGGAGCGGCGGCGCTCTCGGCGATCGCCCTGATCGCGGTTGCGGGCTGCACCAGCGGCACCTCCGACGAGAACGACACCAAGAGCGGGAACGCCTTCACCACCCGCGAGGTCACGGACGGCAAGACCGACTTCGTCGTCGTGACGAACCCCGGCGACGGCCCGGTCCTCTCCTACGGCGCCGACAGCGGGATCGAGCTCCTGACCGAGGAGGTCGACGGCAAGAAGGTCGCGTTCAAGGACATGAACGCCAACGGGACGCTCGACACGTGGGAGGACTGGCGCGAGACCGCTCAGGACCGCGCCGCCGACCTGGCCCAGGAGATGTCGGTCGAGCAGATCGCAGGCCTGATGCTCTTCAGCTCGCACGAGCGCTCCCAGGCGGACGGGCTCACCGACGCTCAGAAGGAGTACCTGAAGGACTCCAACCTGCGCAACGTGCTGCACGCCGGCGCGAGCGACGCCGACGCGACGGTCAAGTGGGCGAACGCGATGCAGGCCTACACGGAGACCCTCGCAGCCGAGGGCACCCCGTACGTCCCGGTGAACTTCGCGTCCGACCCGCGCTCGACCGCAGGCTCCGGCGGCTACAACGCCGAGGGCGCGGACATCTCGCGCTGGCCGTCGAACCTGGGTCTCGCCGCGACGTTCAACACCGAGCACACCAAGAACTTCGGCGAGATGTCCTCGGCGGAGTACCGTGCGCTCGGCCTGACGACGGCTCTGTCGCCGCAGATCGACCTCGCGACCGAGCCGCGCTGGCTCCGCGTCGGCGGCACGTTCGGCGAGGACGCCGACCAGAACACCGAGCTGGCTGCGGCGTACGTCGACGGCTACCAGGGCAGCGAGGGCACGGACCAGTGGGGTCCGGAGTCCGTCAACGCGATGATCAAGCACTGGTCCGGTGACGGTCCGGGCGAAGGTGGCCGCGAGGGTCACACCGACGCCGGCAAGTACGGCGTCTACCCGGGCGACAACATCGCGGCGCAGCAGCAGGCCTTCCTCGGCTCGCTCGACTCCGCGGCAGTGATGACCGCGTACTCGATCGCGCTCGACGCGAACGGTGAGCCGAAGTTCACCGACCGCATGGGCACGGCGTACGACCAGGACCGCATGGACCAGCTCCGCAAGGACGCCGGCTACGAGGGCGTCGTGGTCACCGACTGGGGCGTCATGAGCGGCGCCGACGACGAGGGCGAGATGTTCGGCATGGCCTGGGGCGCCGAGAGCCTCACCCCGGCCGAGCGCTACCTCAAGGTGCTGGGCACCGGTCACGACATGTTCGGTGGCGTCAACGACGCGACCCACATCCTCGAGGCCGCCGACCTGTGGCAGCAGAAGTTCGAGGCAGGCGAGCTCGAGGAGGACGCGCAGACCCGCTTCCAGGAGTCCGGCGCACGCATCCTGACGATGTTCTTCAACCCGGGCCTGTACGAGAACCCGTTCCTCGACCTCGAGCAGTCGAAGGAAGTCCTCGCGAGCGACGACAAGGTCGAGGCGGGCTACGCGGCCCAGCTCGACTCGGTGGTCATGCTCAAGAACGACGGCGAGACCATCTCGGCCACGGACGCCGCGGACTGGAAGGACAAGACCGTCTACATCCCGCGCAACTTCAACACAGGTTTCCCCAGCGCGTTCGGTCCCGGTGAGTACACCGAGGCACCGAGCATCGACATCGAGACTGCCGAGAAGTACTTCGGCAAGGTCGTCACCGACGAGGCCGTGACCGACGCCGAGGGTGTCGTCTCGAGCTACACCGCTCCCGACCTCTCCGACGTCGACGTCGTCCTGGTGGGCATGGACTCCCCGGACAACGGCGGCAACTTCTCCAACATCGGTCACGACCTGGAGAACGACACCTGGTACCCGCTGTCGCTGCAGTACCGTCCGTACACCGCGGACGGCGAGAACGTCCGCAAGGTCTCCCTCTCGGGGGACATCCTGGCCGACGGCACCAAGCAGAACCGCTCGTACTTCGGCAACACCTCGAAGATCGCGAACGAGTCCGACCTGGACGCGTTCGAGCGTGCCACGGCTGCTGTCGAGGCCACCGGCAAGGACATCCCGGTGATCACGGTCCTCAAGGCGATCAACCCGGTCGTCCCGACCGAGTTCGAGGGCAAGTCCGACGCCATCGTCGTGGGCTTCGGCACCAGCGACCAGGCGCTCATCGAGGTCGCACTCGGCCTCTACGAGCCGAAGGGCCGCCTGCCGATCCAGTTCCCGAAGGACATGGACACGGTCGAGGCCCAGCTCGAGGACGTCTCCAAGGACATGACGCCCTACGTCGACGCCGCGGGCAGCTCGTACGACTACGGCTTCGGCCTGAACTTCGCGGGGCCGATCACGGACTGACGGCCGCGCACCGGGTGGCCGGCGGCTCGCGCCGGCGGCCACCCGGGTACCGGGGCGTCCCGTGGACGCCCCGGTGCACCCGCAAGGCCGCGGGACGTGCTCGCGGCCAGAACTCACCAAGGAGCAGAAGTGAAGCAGAACAAGGTGCTGACCACCGGCCTCGGCGTCGTGCTGGGTCTGACGGGGCTCTTCGGCCTCACCGCCTGCGGCAGCGGCGACGGCGACTCGGGCGCGAACGCCTCCGCGGAGCAGGCAGCCGACGTCGACATCAAGGACGACCTCGAGAACGCCAAGACGGCCGTGGCGGACGCCCTGGCCGAGGACGACTCCTGGGCCCAGATTATGCTTGCCAGCGACGTCAAGGCCCCGACCGTCAAGTACGGCCTCCTCGTCGTGCCCTACACGGCCTCGGACGCCGCGTCGCGCGTGCAGGGCACGGTCGACATCAAGGACGGCAAGTTCACGATCGAGGGCGACTCGGCCGCCACCGGCCAGACGTGGCAGATCGACCAGGACGGGAAGATCTCCGAGGTGTCGGAGTAGCTCTGCGGAGCACCGCCCGGTCCCTGGCCAGACGCCGTCCGCGGGACCGGGCCGTCGACCAATCACGACGAGACGCTGGCAGTGCGTCACGTCCGCGGCGCACAGCCGACGATCCCACCCATGATCTGATCGCTGCCCGCACTCGAGGAGGAATGCAGTGAACGCCAAGGCGAAGAACGCCGATCGGCAGAAGAAGCCGATGTCGAACAAGAAGTACCTGTGGATCTGGGCACCCACGCTCGCCACGGTGACCGTCGTGACGGTCGTCGCGAACGTCGCGCTCAACGTCGCCGGCGGCTGGGTCGCGTCCCAGTTCGGCTCCGGCACGTACGAGTTCACGAACGCGGCGGAGTCGGCCGACTGGGACACCGAGTACTACACGTCCGACTTCGGGTCGATCGACGAGGTCGACGCTGCGGCCAAGACGCTCGTCGAGGAGATCGCGGCCGGCGGGATCGTCCTGGCGAAGAACGATGCCGGAGCGCTGCCGCTGGCGCCGAGCTCGCGCGTCACGATGCTGGGTCGCGCGGCAGCGGACCCCGTGTTCGGCGGTTCTGGCTCGGGGTCGGTCGACACGAACTCGGCGGTCACGGCACGTGCCGGCCTCGAGAACGCCGGGTTCGAGGTCAACGACCAGGTCTTCACCACGATCGAGGCGTTCGCGGCGGAGAACCCCCGGGGCTACATCGAGATGGACCGCCCCGACATCTCGACGTACTACATCGGTGAGATGCCGGTGAGCGAGTACGAGGCGCAGGCCTCGTCGTTCTCGCAGTACTCCGACGCGGCCGTCGTCTACGTCGGGCGTCCGGGCGGTGAGGGCGGTGACCTCACGCAGGACATGGCCGACTGGGACGAGAACGCCGAGCCCGGACAGCACCAGCTCGAGCTCAACAAGGACGAGCGTGACCTGATCGCGCTGGCCAAGGAGAGCTTCGAGACGGTCGTCGTCGTGGTCAACGCCTCGACGACCATCGAGATGGGCGACCTCCAGGACGACCCCGGGGTCGACGCGATCCTGCTCGCCGGCTCGCCCGGCGCGACGGGCCTCGACGCGCTCGGCGACATCCTGGCGGGCGACGTGAACCCGTCGGGTCGCACCTCGGACCTGTGGGCCGCCGACTTCACGGCAGACCCGACCTTCGCCAACTTCGGCGGCTTCGTCTACGACAACATCGAGGCGTCGTTCCCGGTCCCGGCGATCGAGAAGGCCACCTCCAACGCGACGCTGACCTCCGACGCCCCGTTCGTGAACTACGCCGAGGGCATCTACTTCGGCTACCGCTACTACGAGACCGCGGCGGCAGAGGGCTTCATCGACTACGACGACGCGGTCGTCTACCCCTTCGGGTACGGCCTGAGCTACTCGAGCTTCGCCTGGAACGTCGTCAGCACCGAGGCCGGTGCGGTCGACGGGAAGATCTCCGTGACCGTCGAGGTCACCAACACGGGCGCCACGGCGGGCAAGGACGTCGTCGAGCTCTACTACACCGCTCCCTACACGGACGGCGGGATCGAGAAGTCCGAGGTCGTGCTCGGTGGGTTCACCAAGACGGGGCTGATCGAGCCGGGCGCGAGCGAGACCGTGACGATCGACCTCGCGGTCGAGGACATGGCCTCGTACGACCACCTGGGCAACCAGGCGTACGTCCTCGAGGCGGGCGACTACAGCATCACCCTGCGGACCGACTCCCACACCGTGGCCACCGGCACGGAGCCGTTCGTCTACACCGTCGACTCCGACGTCGTGTACTCGGGCGACGACCACCGCGCGACGGACCTCGCTCCGGTGACCAACCAGTTCGACGACGTCTCGGCGGCGTTCAGCACCGAGCAGACCGAGGGCAAGATCCTCTCGATGTCCCGCGCGGACTTCGCCGGGACGTTCCCGAAGGCTCCGACCGCGGACATGCTCGTCGCGGACGAGGCGGTCCAGGAGGGCTTCCAGCCCTGGGACGACGAGGCCGCGGCGGCAGCGTTCGAGGGCGAGATGCCCACGACCGGTGCGCAGACGGACCTCACTCTCGTCGACATGCGTGGTCTGCCCAAGGACGACCCGAAGTGGGACGAGCTGCTCGACTCGGTCTCGGTCGGTGACATGACCAGCATGCTCCTCAACGGTGCCTACCAGACGGCCGCGATCGGTTCGATCGCCAAGCCGCAGACCGTCGAGCCCGACGGCCCCGCGGGGTTCTCCTCGTTCATCAACTCCTCGATCAACGGTGTGGCCTACCCGTCGGAGTTCCTCATCGCGCAGACGTGGGACGTCGAGCTCGGGAGGGCGATGGGCGAGATGCTCGGCAACGAGGCGATGTTCAAGGACATCAACGGCTGGTACGCGCCCGCGATGAACCTTCACCGTTCGCCGTTCGGCGGCCGCAACTTCGAGTACTACTCGGAGGACCCGTTCCTCTCCGGTGCGATGGCGACCGCGGTGTCCAACGGTGCCGCGAGCAAGGGTGTCTACACGGCGCTCAAGCACTTCGCGCTCAACGAGCAGGAGACGAACCGCGTCAACAACGGCATCGCCACCTGGGCGGACGAGCAGACGATCCGCGAGATCTACCTCAAGCCGTTCGAGATGGCCGTCAAGAACATCACGATGGACGTGCAGTACGTGTCCGACGAGAACGGCACGATCTCGGAGACGACGATCGGAGCGGGCGGCATCATGAGCTCGTTCAACCGCATCGGCGCCACCTGGGCGGGCGGCTCCGAGGCGCTCATGACGAACGTCCTGCGCACCGAGTGGGGCTTCGAGGGTTTCGCGATCTCGGACTTCAACCTGTACCCCTACATGAGCCCGAACCAGGGGATCAGCGCGGGCACGGACCTGACCCTGACCTTCCAGCCGTCGAAGTCCTTCGTGGACACGACGTCGGCCAAGGCGGTCAGCGACATCCGTGAGGCGACCCACAACATCCTGTTCACGGTCGCCAACTCGAACGCCATGAACGGGCTCGCGCCCGGGGCCACGGTCACCTACACGCCGCCGACCTGGGTCTACATCCAGATCGGTGCGACCGTGCTGATCGGTCTCCTGGTGCTGGTCGGCGGGTTCATGGTCACGCGGCGTGTGCTGCGGCACCGCAAGGCCGAGGCTCCCGCTGCCACGCCGGAGCGGGTGGCCGTCGGCGCCGACTCCTGAGACCGCCTCGGTCCGTCGTGCGGGTGGTCCCCCGACACGGGCACGACGGACCGAGGTTCCTGCGGCCGGGCGGCCGACGGTGCGTGTTCCAGCGCGTCCCGTCGGCCGCCCGGCCTTCTTCGTGGTCTCCTCGTCCCCCGCGGGGGACGGCGTCGGGGGAGGCGGGCGGGCGCCGCCCGACGGCGGGGGTGCGGCGACCTGTCGGTCAGGCCGGTCGTTCGAGCACGGCCGCCTCCGGCTGCGGCTGGAACGGTCGGTCCAGGAGAGCGTGCACCGATCGCCGATGCTCCTCGGCGACCGGGAGGCGTTCGGCCAGCTCGACGACCCACCCCGACAGCCTGCGCAGGGGCACGTCGTGGTCGTTCGACGCGGCCCGCAGGACGCTGAAGGCGCGGCTGGTGCTCACGTCGCACGTGAGCGCGAGGATGCCCTTTCGCCTGCTCGATCGTGGCGCGGTGCTCGGCCGCAGCACGGATCTGCTCGCCTGCGAGCACCTCGGCCCGCTGAGCGAGGGTTCGCGTGAGGTCGGTGAGGTACCCCATGACCTCGACGACCTCGTGCGTGTCGCAGTCCCGCCGTCCCTGTCCCACGAGGCACACGGTCCGTCCTCGCCCCTGGGCCGTCTCTTCACGTTCTCGCACCGTGCGCGCTCCCACCTCGACCGAAAGTCGATACTCGATCGACCGGAGGTCGAGAGGGCAGCCATCGGGAGGAGACCCGGATGCGACGTGGCGGACCAGGCGCGTGGGACCTTCTTCGGGGGGCTCCGGCGCACAGCGTGGGTGGACCGGGCCCTGTCCGGCCTCATGAACGACGATGCAGGCCAGGCGTCAACGCGCTGACCTGCATCGTGGGGGTGCCCCGGGTGGGATTCGAACCCACACTGGATCGGGTTTGAGCCGAACGCCTCTGCCGGTTGGGCTACCGGGGCACTGACCGTGCGGGGACCTCGAGGAGCCCGCAGCGGTGCGTGGACCATCGAACCACAGAACCGGGACGAAACGAGAATCACACCCACAGCGCGGGGCGAACGGGGTGTTCTCCCACTACGATGAGGGACGTGAGTGACGACAACGCGCAGCCCGATGCCACGGCACCGCTCGACCTGCCCCCCCTGATCAAGCCCGAACCGAGCGTCGAGGCCGAGGCGCCCGCTGCGCCGTCGGGCGGTCGCCCTGCCCGCCGTGCCGTCGTCGCCGAGGACGAGGCGCTGATCCGCATGGACGTCGTCGAGACGCTCCGCGAGGCGGGCTTCGACGTCGTCGGCGAGGCGGGGGACGGCGAGACCGCGGTCAGGCTCGCGCTCGAGCTCAAGCCCGACGTCGTCGTGATGGACGTCAAGATGCCCGAGCTCGACGGCATCTCGGCGGCCGAGCGCATCGGCAAGGCGCACGTCGCGCCCGTCGTGCTGCTGACGGCGTTCTCGCAGACCGAGCTGGTCGAGCGCGCGCGGGACGCCGGCGCCATGGCGTACGTCGTCAAGCCGTTCAGCCCCGCGGACCTGCTGCCCGCCGTGGAGATCGCGATCTCCCGCTACTCGCAGATCAGCGCGCTCGAGTCCGAGGTCGCAGACCTGGCCGAGCGGTTCGAGACCCGTAAGCGCGTCGACCGCGCGAAGGGTCTGCTCATGACCAAGATGGGTCTCTCCGAGCCCGAGTCGTTCCGCTGGATCCAGAAGACGTCCATGGACCGTCGTCTGACGATGCGAGAGGTCGCGGACGCCGTCATCGAGCAGGTCGGCGGCGCCTGATCCGGTGCGGCACGTCGCGAACCGGGTCGTGAACAGCCTCTTTGTTCGGGACGCTCAAGAAGGCTATGGTCATGGACAGGTGTCCAGGACGATGAGTTCGACGATCCGGACTCCCACGAAGCATCAGTCGATCGATGACCGGGGGCGCTCGTCGGTGGCAGACAGCTCTGCTGCCGCCGGGGTGCTCCGAGGTCGGAGGATCCTACGAGGAGGTTCCACGTGCGTGCAGCAGTAGTGGTCAGGCCTGCGGTCGGCAACGACCTCCCTGGTGTCGCTGCACTCTGTGCCGAGGCACGTCGCGAGTCCGCGGCCGGTCCTCAGGTCTGCCTCTCGGACGAGTCCAAGCTGGTCCGCCAGCTCCGGGTGCTGCTGTCCGTCCCCGGCGGCACGGCGCTCGTGGCGTTCCACGACGACGTCCCGGTCGGCTTCCTCCTCGCCCGTGTGCTCGACCCGCACCTCTTCAACGACGAGCCCAGCCTGTACATCGAGGCGCTCTACGTGTCGCAGGACGCGCGGCGACGCGGGGTGGGTCACGCGTTGCTCACGGCGACCGCGGAGCTCGCAGCCGAGCACGGCGCGATCGACGTCTTCTCGGTGCCGATCCCGGGCTCCCGGGGCGTGCAGCGATTCCTCGCGCGGCTCGGTTTCGCACCCGCCGCCGGGCATCGTGTCGTCTCGACGTCGGTGCTCCAGCGTCGGCTCGCCGCGGACTCGGGCACCCTGCGCCGTGGCGCGCGCAGTCTCGAGGACCTCATCGCACGCCGTCGCAAGGCGCGGACCGACGGTCAGACGGGTCCGGTCGACCTGCGCGCCTTCCAGGACGACTACCGTCGCGAGGCCGCCGCGGGTCTCGACGCCCCGCTCGTGAGCGAGCCTGCGACCCGCTGACCCCGACACGTGAAGGGCCCGGCTCGATCCTTCGAGCCGGGCCCTTCGTGCGCCTGGTGGTCGGGCGGGCCTCAGCGCCCGTCGAGCACCATGCAGGTCAGGCGCGCGGTGCACACGCGCCGCCCCTCGTCGTCGACCACCACGATCTCGTAGCTCGCGGTGGTCCGTCCCAGGTGCAGCGCCGTCGCGACGCCGTGCACCGAGCCCGAGCGCACGCCACGGTGGTGTGTGGCGTTGATCTCGATGCCCACGGCCGCGCGTCCCTCGCCCGCGTGGATCTGCGCCGCGATCGAGCCCAGGGTCTCGGCCAGCACGACCGAGGCGCCGCCGTGCAGCAGTCCGGCGGGCTGGGTGTTGCCGGTGACCGGCATGCTGCCGGTCACGCGGTCCGGGGCGACGTCGTCGAGGGTGATGCCCATGCGCTCGATGAGGGTGCCCACGGTGCTCGCACGCAGCGCCGCGAGCGCTGCGTCGTCGGGGGAGATGGTCGGGCTCTCGGCTCCGTGCGTGTCAGTCATAGCGGATAGGTTTGCACTCGTGACCACCACTGCGCGACCTCGCCTCCTGCTGATCGACGGACACTCGATGGCCTACCGGGCCTACTTCGCCCTGCCGGTCGAGAAGTTCTCGACGACCACCGGCCAGTCGACGAACGCCGTCTACGGGTTCGTCTCGATGCTGACGAACCTGCTGCGTGACGAGAAGCCGACGCACGTCGCGGTCGCGTTCGACGCCGGGCGAGCCTCGTTCCGCACCGAGGTCCTGCCGACCTACAAGGGCACGCGCGACGCGAGCCCGGAGCCCTTCAAGGGTCAGGTCCCGCTCATCAAGGACATCCTCGCGACGCTCAACATCCCCGTCCTGCAGAAGGAGAACTTCGAGGCGGACGACATCTTCGCGACCCTCGCGACCCAGGCCGCGGCCGTGGGCATGGAGGTCCTGATCTGCTCGGGCGACCGCGACTCCTTCCAGCTGGTCCGCGAGGACGTGACGGTGCTCTACCCGAAGGTCGGTGTCTCGACGCTCGCGCGCATGACCCCGGACGCGGTCCTGGAGAAGTACGGCGTCCCGCCCGAGCGCTACCCGGACCTCGCCGCACTCGTGGGGGAGACCAGCGACAACCTGCCGGGCATCCCGGGCGTGGGTCCCAAGACGGCGGCCAAGTGGATCAACGCGTACGACGGCCTGGACGGCGTGCTGGCCTCGGCCGACAAGATCACGGGCAAGGCGGGGGAGAACCTGCGGGCCAACCTCGACCAGGTGCGCCTCAACCGGCAGCTCAACGCCCTGCTGACGGACATGGAGCTCCCGCTCGGCCCGGACGACCTGCTGGCCCAGCCCTGGGACCGCGAGGCGATGCACCGCGTGTTCGACGCCCTGGAGTTCACGGCTCTGCGCGAGCGCCTGTTCGCGCTCGCCCCGGAGGGGGAGGAGGACGTCGAGGAAGGCTTCGACGTCTCGCTCGCCGCGCTCGGGCAGGGTGAGCTCGGTGCGTGGCTCACCGCGCGCAAGGAGCGCCCGGTCGGGCTCGTGGTGGCGGGCAAGGCCGCCCCCGTGGGCGGTGACGCGTGGTCGCTCGCCGTGGCGGACGACGGCGCCGCTGCGGTCGCGGTCGACCTCGCCGACGTCGCGGTCGTCGACGAGCAAGCCCTGGCGGCGTGGCTCGCGGACGCCGACGCGCCCAAGGTGGTCCACGGCGCCAAGGCCACGTGGCACGAGCTCGCCGCGCGCGGCTTCGACCTGCAGGGTGTCGTGTTCGACACCGAGCTCGCGGCCTACCTCTGCCACCCCGACCAGCGCGGCTACGACCTGGGGGACCTCGCGATCCGGCACCTCAAGCGCGAGCTGCGGGTCGAGGAGGTCGACGAGCCCCAGGGGGCGCTCGACCTCTCGCTCGACGGCTCGGGCGAGGACAAGCGGGACGCCGTGCGCGCCGTCGGCGTCCTCGACCTCTCGGAGGTCCTGGTGGGCGAGCTGCGCGACCGCGGCGCGGACCACCTGCTCAGGGATCTCGAGCTTCCGCTGGTCGACGTCCTCGCTCGCATGGAGTCGCGCGGCATCGCTGCGGACGTCGAGTACCTGACCGAGCTCGAGAAGCACTTCGGTGAGCTCGTCGCGACCGCCGCGTCCGAGGCCTACGACGTGATCGGCCGCGAGGTGAACCTGGGCTCGCCCAAGCAGCTCCAGGAAGTCCTGTTCGACCAGCTGGGCATGCCCAAGACCAAGAAGATCAAGACCGGCTACACCACGGACGCGGCAGCCCTCGCGGACCTGTTCGCCAAGACGGGGCACCCGTTCCTCGAGCACCTGCTCGCGCACCGCGACGCCACGCGCCTGCGGCAGACGGTCGAGGGCCTGCTCAAGTCCGTCGCTCCCGACGGGCGCATCCACACGACGTTCCAGCAGACGATCGCGGCGACAGGGCGGCTGAGCTCGACGGACCCGAACCTGCAGAACATCCCCATTCGCACCGAGGCGGGTCGGCGGATCCGCCGCGCGTTCGTGGTCGGCGAGGGCTACGAGACGTTGCTGACCGCGGACTACAGCCAGATCGAGATGCGCATCATGGCGCACCTGTCGGGCGACGAGGGCCTCATCGAGGCGTTCCGTTCGGGCGAGGACCTGCACAGCTACGTGGGTTCGCGCGTGTTCGACGTCCCGACCGACCAGGTCACCCCGGCGATGCGCTCCAAGATCAAGGCGATGTCCTACGGTCTGGCGTACGGGTTGTCCTCGTTCGGCCTCTCGCAGCAGCTGGGCATCTCCGTCGGAGAGGCAGCGGGCCTCATGGAGGACTACTTCAAGCGCTTCGGCGGCGTGCGCGACTACCTCACGGGCGTCGTCGACGAGGCCCGGGTCACCGGGTACACCGCGACCATCCTGGGGCGTCGTCGCTACCTGCCCGACCTCACGAGCGACAACCGCCAGCGTCGCGACATGGCGGAGCGCATGGCGCTCAACGCCCCCATCCAGGGCAGCGCGGCCGACATCATCAAGGTCGCGATGCTGGGCGTCCAGCGCGCGCTCGACGAGCAGGACCTGCGCTCGCGCCTGCTCCTGCAGGTCCACGACGAGCTCGTGGTCGAGGTCGCGCCGGGGGAGCGGGACACCGTCGAGGAGCTCCTGCGCCGGGAGATGGGTGCGGCGGCCGAGCTCTCGGTCCCGCTGGACGTCTCGGTGGGTGCGGGACGCACCTGGCACGAAGCGGGCCACTGAGGTCCGGTCGGCCGTCGTCGGGAGGCTGCAGCGCTGCCCGACGACGGCGGAGGCCTCCTCGTCGCTGCGGGCTCACGACCGGGCGAACCGGGACCCGCCGTACTTCTTGTGGACGGCCTGGCGGCTGACACCGAGGATCGTCGCGATGGCGGCCCAGGAGACGCCTCGGGAACGGGCGCGGCGCACCACGAGCGCCTCGCGGCGGTCGGCCTCGGACCGCAGCTCGCGCAGCGCCGCGAGGGCGCGCAGCGGGTCGTCGTCGTCGGCCGCGCGGACGAGCATCGTCATGTCGGGCTCCTTCATCGGGTGTCCTCCGGTCGGGTGGCCGTGGCCACTGTGTCAACATAGGTTGACGGTTGGCATTGCGTCAACCCATGTTGACAGCTCCGGCGCGCCTCGCCGACGCGGAACCTCGCCGCGTCAGCCCGACCGGCGCGTCCGGAAGATGGCGGTCCCCGGGAGGTAGGCACCGCGGACCGGTCCCCAGCCGCCCCAGACCTCCTGGTTGTCGGCCGGCCACTCGGGCTCGACCACGTCCTCGATCACGAGCCCTGCGCTCACGACCTCACGCACGTGGTCCCCGATCGTCCGGTGGTACTCGGCGTACGCGACGCGACCGGACGTGTCGGTCTCGACGTAGGGTCGGCGGTCGAAGTACGAGCGGTGCGCCGTCAGGCCGTGCTCGCTCGGGTCGTCGGGGAACGCCCAGCGCAACGGGTGGGTCACCGAGAACACCCACGCCCCGCCGGGACGCAGGAGGCGAGCGGCCTCGCGGTGGATCGCGGCGGCGTCGGGCACGAAGGGGATGGCCCCGAACGACGTGAACGCGACGTCGAAGCTCGCGTCCGCGAACGGTAGCCGGCGTGCGTCGGCCTGCACGAGCGGCACGGCGACGCCCGTCGACGCGTTGAGCCGTGCACCCGTGGCGAGCATCCCGCCCGACACGTCGGTCGCGACGACCTCGACGCCGCGCGACGCGAGCCAGCGCGAGCACTGGGCCGCGCCGGCTCCGACCTCGAGCACCCGGCGGCCGTCGAGGTCGCCCAGGAGGTGGGCCTCCGACTCGCGCAGCCCCTCGGGGCACCAGCAGAAGTCGACCGCGCCGAGGAAGTCGCCGTGCTCGTCGAGGTACTCCTGCGCGTTGGCGTCCCACCACGTGCGGCCCGCGGCCCCACCCTGCTCCGCGGGCACGTCGCGGTACCCGACCGACCCGATCGTCTCATCCGTCATGCATCCATCGTCTCGCGAGGAGGGTCGTTCCGCGGCATCGCCGCTGGTGATCGATAGGGTGGGGGTTGGTCGGTCGAGCGATGGCGCTGGTCCGCCTTCCGACGATCACTCATCACGAGACGAGGTTCGAGTTGCGCATCGGTCTGCTCACAGGTGGCGGGGACTGCCCCGGTTTGAACGCGGCCATCAGGGCTGTCGTCAAGCAGGGGATGGGCGAGTACGGGCACACGATCATCGGGTTCCGCAACGGGTGGAAGGGGGTCGTCGACGGCGACATCGTCCCGCTCGGACGCCAGGACATCCGGAACGTGCTGCCCGTGGGCGGAACCCTCCTGGGGACCGCCCGCTTCCACCCGCACGCCTCCGACGGCGGCATCGACGCGGTCCTCGCGACGGTCGAGGCCGAGCGTCTCGACGCCATGATCTGCATCGGTGGCGACGGCACGCTGCACGCCGCCAGCAAGGTCGCGGACGCGGGCGTCAACATCGTCGCGATCCCCAAGACGATCGACAACGACGTGGAGGGCACCGACCTGTCGATCGGCTTCCACACGGCCGTCAACATCGCGACCGAGGCGATCGACCGGGTCCACACGACCGCGGAGAGCCACAACCGCGTCATGGTCGTCGAGGTCATGGGCCGCCACGCGGGCTGGATCGCCGTCAACGCCGGTATCGCCGGCGGTGCCGAGGTCGTGCTCGCCCCCGAGGACCCGTTCGACATGGACGCCATCGAGAAGTTCCTGCGCCACCGTCACCGTGCGCACGCCAACTTCTCGATCGTCGTGGTCGCCGAGGGCGCCGTGCCGCGTGAGGGCAGCAGCATGAACTTCACGCAGGAGCTCGGCAAGTACGGCGAGATCATCGCGGGCTCGATCGGTGAGCGCGTGTCGGCCGAGATCGCCAAGCGCACGGGGTTCGACACGCGCCTGACCGTGCTCGGCCACGTCCAGCGTGGCGGGGAGCCGACCCCCACGGACCGTATCCTCGGCAGCCGTTTCGGCGTGGCCGCGGTCGACGCGATCTCGCGCGGGGAGTCGAAGGTCATGACCGCGCTGCGCGGGGAGAGCGTCGTCCTCGTCCCGCTCGACGAGATCGCGGGCAAGGTCAAGCACGTGCCCGCCGAGCTGCTGCGGGTCGCGCACGCCCTGTCCTGACGCACGCTCCCGCACCGCGGACGGCCGCTCGTGGCACCCACGAGCGGCCGTCGCGCGTCGGTCGACGGGCCGCCGACCGGCACGCTCGACCCCGAACGGGTGAGAGCGCGTGCACAGACGCGGCTCCCTTTGACCCCGTCGCCTTTCCGTCGATAGGATGTCTGACGGTGCAGTGCGCCTACCGCCCTACCTCCTGCCTGAGACGTGACGCGTCCGTCGTGTTCGTCGTGGCGGGGCCGTTCCGTGCTCGGAGCGGAGGTCACCGGTGGCGACCACCACAGCAGCATCCCTATCCGAACTACTTCCTGTCCGCATCGGAGCATCGAACTCAATGACCATCTCCACCCCCGCGAAGTCCGCACCTCAGGTTGCCATCAACGACATCGGCACCGAAGAGGACTTCCTTGCCGCCATCGACGCCACCATCAAGTACTTCAATGACGGTGACATCGTCGAAGGCACGATCGTCAAGGTCGACCGTGACGAGGTTCTCCTCGACATCGGCTACAAGACCGAGGGCGTCATCCCCTCCCGCGAGCTGTCCATCAAGCACGACGTGGACCCCGGGGACGTCGTCAAGGTCGGTGACGCAGTCGAGGCCCTCGTCCTCCAGAAGGAGGACAAGGAAGGTCGCCTGATCCTCTCCAAGAAGCGCGCTCAGTACGAGCGTGCCTGGGGCACGATCGAGAAGATCAAGGAAGAGGACGGCGTCGTCACCGGCACCGTCATCGAGGTCGTCAAGGGCGGCCTCATCCTCGACATCGGCCTGCGCGGCTTCCTGCCCGCGTCGCTGGTGGAGATGCGCCGCGTCCGCGACCTCCAGCCGTACGTCGGCAAGGAGATCGAGGCGAAGATCATCGAGCTCGACAAGAACCGCAACAACGTCGTCCTGTCGCGTCGTGCGTGGCTCGAGCAGACGCAGTCCGAGGTTCGCTCCACCTTCCTGCAGACCCTGCAGAAGGGCCAGGTGCGCCCCGGTGTCGTCTCCTCGATCGTCAACTTCGGTGCGTTCGTGGACCTCGGCGGCGTCGACGGTCTGGTGCACGTCTCCGAGCTGTCCTGGAAGCACATCGACCACCCCTCCGAGGTCGTCGAGGTGGGCCAGGAGGTCACGGTCGAGGTCCTGGACGTCGACTTCGACCGCGAGCGTGTCTCCCTGTCGCTGAAGGCGACGCAGGAGGACCCGTGGCAGACCTTCGCCCGGACGCACGCCATCGGTCAGGTCGTGCCGGGCAAGGTCACGAAGCTCGTCCCGTTCGGTGCGTTCGTGCGCGTCGAGGACGGCATCGAGGGCCTCGTGCACATCTCCGAGCTGGCTGTCCGCCACGTCGAGCTGCCCGAGCAGGTCGTCAACGTCGGTGACGAGGTCTTCGTCAAGGTCATCGACATCGACCTCGAGCGTCGCCGCATCTCGCTGTCGCTCAAGCAGGCCAACGAGGGCGTGGACCCGGAGTCGGACGACTTCGACCCCGCGCTGTACGGCATGGCTGCCGAGTACGACGAGCAGGGGAACTACAAGTACCCCGAGGGCTTCGACCCCGAGACCAACGAGTGGCTCGAGGGCTTCGAGGCGCAGCGCGAGACGTGGGAGTCGCAGTACGCGAAGGCTCACGAGCGCTGGGAGGCTCACCGCAAGCAGGTCGCCGAGGCTCTCAAGGCCGACGACGAGGCTGCGACCTCGGGCGAGTCGTCCGCCAGCTCCGCTGCCACCTACTCCTCGACCCCGGTCCAGGAAGAGGCTGCCGGCACGCTGGCCTCGGACGAGGCTCTTGCCGCTCTGCGCGAGAAGCTCACCGGTAACTGATCTCCTCCCGGCCTCCGGGCTGGGGTGATGTCATGACGAGGCCCGCCACCTTCGGGTGGCGGGCCTTCGTCGTGCCCGGGGTGGGGCGCGTGCGCAGGCCGTCGGCGGGACCACGGGCGAGGATCGCCGTCTAGGCTGGGACGATGCCGTGGATCACCGAGAGCTCCCGCACCGCGTACGAGAACCCGTGGATGAGGGTGCGGGAGGATCGGGTGATCCGCCCCGACGGGGCGCCGGGCATCTACGGCGTCGTCGAGCTGCGCTGGCCCGCGGTCTTCGTGGTGGCCCTCACCGACGACGACGAGGTCGTCCTCGTGACGCAGCACCGCTACGCCACGGACGCGCTCTCGATCGAGGTGCCCGCCGGCGCGAGCGACGGGGAGGAGCCGCTCGTCGCCGCCCAGCGTGAGCTGTTCGAGGAGACGGGGCTCCGTGCCCGGGAGTGGGTGCGGGTCGGGGGCATGGACGCCCTCAACGGGCTCGCGAAAGCCCCCGAGCACGTGTTCGTGGCTCGGGGGCTGACGGGGCCGCTGCCCGGGCGAGCGGCCAGTGACGCGTCGGAGGCCACGGACGCGGCGCGGGGGCAGTCCACGAGTCAGGTCGAGGAGGGGATCTCCCGTGTCGAGGCCGTGCCGTTCCACGAGGTGCTCGGCATGATCTCCCGGGGGACCGTCCGTGACGGTGAGACGATCGCGGCCCTCGCCCTCGCAGGGCTGTGGCTCGGCCGGTTCGCCTGACCTCGGCCTCCCGTCAGACCGCCATGCTCTCCTCGTCGTCCTGGGGACCGAGCGTCTCGTCGGACGGCGGGCTCACCGTGTCCCGCGTCGCGAACTGCGTCCGGTAGAGCTCGGCGTAGAGCCCGCCGCTGACGAGGAGGTCGGTGTGGGTACCGGTCGCCACGACGCGGCCCTGGTCGAGCACGACGATCATGTCGGCCTGACGGATGGTGGACAGACGGTGCGCGATGACGAGGGACGTCCGCCCGTCGAGCGCCGCGTCGAGCGCGAGCTGGACGGCCGCCTCGGACTCGGAGTCGAGGTGGGCGGTCGCCTCGTCGAGCACGACGAGGGCCGGCGCCTTGAGGAAGAGGCGCGCGATCGCGAGCCGTTGACGTTCACCGCCCGAGAGCCGGTAGCCGCGGTCGCCGACCACTGTCTCGAGCCCGGCGGGCAGGGACTCGACGAGATCCGCGACGTGCGCCTGGCGCAGCGCGGTCCACAGCTCGGCGTCGGTGGCGTCCGGCCTGGCGTAGCGCAGGTTGCCTGCGATCGTGTCGTGGAAGAGGTGAGCCTCCTGGGAGACGACGCCCACGGTGTCCTGGAGCGAGCGCTGGGTGACCTCCCGCAGGTCGCGCCCGGCGATGCGCACGGCGCCGCTGGTGGGGTCGTACATGCGCGTGACGAGCTGGGAGATCGTGGTCTTGCCCGCTCCCGAGGGGCCGACGATCGCGACCATCGCGCCAGCGGGGACCTCGAACGTGACGTCGGTGAGGGTGTCGCTCGTCGGGTCGGAGCTCACTGTCGCGACGGCCTCGAGCGAGGCGAGCGAGACGTCGGCGGCGCCGGGGTAGCGGAAGGTGACGTGCTCGAGGGCGAGGCTCGCGCCGTGGTGGGAGACGTCGTCGGACAGGTCGCGCGCGTCCGGGGCGTCGGTGACGGACGGCTCGAGGTCGAGGACCTCGAGCACGCGCTCGAAGCTCACGAGCGCGGTCATGACGTCCACCTGGACGTTGGACAGCGCGGTGAGCGGTCCGTAGAGGCGGGCGAGGTAGGCCGTGAGGGCCACGACGACCCCCACGGTGAGCGTGCCCCGGATGGCCATGACGCCTCCGAGCCCGTAGACGATCGCGACGGCGACCGAGGCAACGGTCGTGAGGGCGACGCGGAACACGGTCGCGTACATGGCCGAGGTCACGCCGATGTCGCGCACCCGCCCGGCCTGGTCGGCGTACGTCGCCGACTCCTGCTCGGGGCGCCCGAAGATCTTGACGAGGTGCGCGCCCGCGACGTTGAAGCGCTCGTTCATCATCTGCGCGGCGTCCGCGTTGAGGGCGTAGCTCTCGCGCGTGATGCCGGCGAGCTTGCGGCCGACCCAGCGGGCGGGCAGCACGAACACGGGGAGCAGAGCGAGTGCGATGAGGGTCAGCTCCCACGACATCGAGAGCATCGCGGCGAGCACGAACACGACCGTGAGCAGGTTCGAGAAGACGTTGGACAGCGTCGACGTGAACGCCTGCTGGGCTCCGAGGACGTCGCCGTTGAGACGCTGGACGAGGGCTCCCGTGCGGGTCCGGCTGAAGAAGGCGAGCGGCATGCGTTGCACGTGGTCGAACACTGCGGTGCGCAGGTCGAAGATGAGGCCTTCGCCGACCCGGGCGGAGAACCAGCGCTCCCCGATGCTCAGCAGGCCGGACGCGAGTGCGATCCCGGCGACGACGAGCGAGATCTCGACGACGACGTCGACGCGACCGGCCGTGATGCCGTTGTCGATGAGCGACTTGAACAGCAGCGGGGTCACGGCGCCGGCCGCGGCGTTGAGGGCGATGAGCACGAGGAACACCCCGAGCTGCGCCTTGTAGGGGCGCGCGAAGCCGAGGATGCGCCGGACCGTGCCGCGGTGCAGCCGCTGCTTGGCCACGGACGAGTCCTGACGGAAGGTGCGCATGCCGGAGCCGCCACCGAAGGACGAGGGGAAGGACACGAGGCCTCCAGGGGGTCGGAGGGGAGGGGCGGCGGAGGAGGGGCTCGACGCCGTTAGTGAGCCTACCTCACCATGAGTTGGTTCACAAGAGGCCGTCGGGCGACTAGTCTCGTGCCTGTGACGACAGACTTCGACGCCGAGAACGCCGAGTTCCTCACCCTCCTGCACGCCGCGATGCGCGCCGTCCGCAGAGAGGCGGGGGAGCGCCTCGAGCGTGCCCGGACCACGCCCGGGCAGTACCGCATGCTCCGGGTGCTCGACCGCTGCGGAGGGCCGCAGCGCCCCGGCGCGCTCGCCGGCATCCTGGACGTCGCCCCCCGGTCCGTGACGACCAAGGTCGACGACGCCGAGGCCGCCGGGCTCGTGCGCCGGCTGCCCGACCCCACCGACCGCCGCGCGACGCTCGTCGAGCTGACCGACGAGGGACGGGAGACCCTCGCGGCGGTCGCCGCCGAGCGCGAGACGAGTGCGGGCACCCTGCTCTCGCGCCTCGACGCCGACGACCGGCACGAGCTCCTGCGGCTGCTGCGCGTCGTGGCCGGGGAGGCCGGAGCCTCCCCAGGGCGTGCGCACGGGGCATGACTGGCAGGATGGACCCATGTTTCGCGTAGGCCTGACCGGCGGGATCGCAGCAGGAAAGTCCGTGGCCCTCGACCGGTTCGCCGAGCTCGGGGCCTGCGTCATCGACTCCGACGTGCTCGCGCGCGAGGCCGTCGCGCCCGGCACCGTGGGTCTGGAGGAGGTCGTCGAAGCCTTCGGCGACGGCGTCCTCGCGCCCGACGGGTCGCTCGACCGGGCACGACTGGGGACCATCGTGTTCGGCGACGACGAGGCACGGCGCCGGCTCAACGCGATCGTCCACCCGGAGGTCCGTCGTCTGTCGGCCGAGCGAGAGGCCCTCGTCGCGGCGCGCGACCCGCGAGCCGTGGTCGTGCACGACATCCCGCTGCTCGTCGAGACCGGCCAGGCCGAGTCGTTCCACCTCGTCGCCGTGGTCGTCGCCCCGCAGGACGTACGCCTCCGACGCCTCGTGACGTCACGGGGCATGAGCGAGGACGAGGCCAGGGCGCGCATCGCCGCGCAGGCCGGCGACGCCGAGCGCCTCGCGGTCGCCGACGTCACGCTCGACGGCAGCGGCACGCCCGAGGCCCTGCGTGCCGAGGTCGACGCCCTGTGGGAGCGCGTCGTGCGCGAGACCGCGGAAGAGCTCGCATGACCGTCCTGCTCTCGGGTTTCGAGCCGTTCGACGGCGCCGCGACCAACGCCTCCTGGCAGGCCGTGAGCGCACTGCGCGACGCGTGGGACGCGGACGAGCCGCTCGTCGCGGTCGAGCTGCCGTGCACCTTCGCCGGAGCCTGGCCTGCCCTGCTCGCGGCGATCCAGGAGTACCGGCCGCGGGTCGTCGTGGCCGTGGGGCTCGCGGGAGGGGCGGACGTGGTGCGCCTCGAGAGGGTCGCGATCAATGTGGTCGACGCGCGCATCCCCGACAACGAGGGCTCCGCCCCCGTCGACGTGCCCGTGGTCGAGGGCGGCCCGGCCGCCTACTTCACGACCTTGCCGCTCAAGCCGTCGCTCGTCGCGGTGCGCGAGGCCGGGGTACCTGTCGCGGTGTCGGGCACCGCGGGGACGTACGTGTGCAACGCGACCTTCTACGACCTCGTGCGCTGGGCGGACGGCCGGGACGAGGTCCGGGCCGGGTTCGTGCACGTGCCTGCCGTCAGCGAGCCGGGACGCCCCGTGCCCGACGTCGGGTCCCTGCCGCTCGCAGCCGTCGTCCGCGCCCTGCGGGTCGTCGTCGAGACGGCGCTGGCCGACCTCGACGGTCGGCTCGCCCCCGACGCCGCGCGGGTGGTCTCGGCGGGCGCCGAGCACTGACGCGTCGGACGGCCGAGGCCCCCGGGGAGCATCTCCCCGGGGGCCTCGGCCGTCGTTCAGCAGAGGGTCAGCTCGTGGCGCGCTTGCGGCGAGCCAGCAGGACGAGCCAGGTACCGCCCGCGAGGAGGGCCGCAGCGACCACGACGATCAGCGCCGTCTGCGCGCCCGTGGCCGCGAGGCCGCCTTCTTCCTGGCCGGTCGCGGTCCGAGCGGCCTTCGCGGGCGCCGTGGCGCCCGGCGACGGCTTGGGGTCGGCGACCGGGGCGGCCTTGTCCACCGTGACCGTGGGCGGCGTGGCGGTCGGAGGCACGACCGGGTTGGCCGGGACCGGCGTGCTGGGAGTCTTCTCGCCGGGCGTGAAGGGCTGGGGGGTCTCGGTGACCGGCGGGGTCACGGTGGCCGGCGGGACGTCGCAACCGAGCGTCGCCGAGCCGATCCACGGGAAGTTGTGGTGCTCGAGGCCGCCGCTGGCGCCCTGGCCTCCGAAGGTCAGGTCGCCTCCGATGTACAGGCGACCGTTGGTGTGGGTCTTCTGCTCGACGTCGGCCTGCGGGGCGAGGATCGAACCGACCGTCTGGCTGCTGCTCGTCATGGTGAGGTTCGTGGCGTCGGGGAAGTTCCAGAGGATACGAGGGGCCCACTTGCCGAGGGCGGTCCCTGCGTCGATCCGGTCGCTGCCCGACGCCATGTAGTTCAGCGAGAGGTCCGGCGTGGCGCCCGAGACGTTGACGACGATGGGTGCGGACGTGCCGACGTTCTGGAAGGTGACCTCGCCGCCGAGGCCCGCCACCTGCTCCGCGGAGACGTCGAAGACCTGCACCGCGGACGAGCCGTCGCCCGTGAGGACCTTGCCGGCGAGGCTACCGGTCGCGGGCTTGCTCGCGAGGTCGGCCGAGACCTTGCCGAGCTCGGTCCGGAGGGCCTTGGCCTGCGGTGCGGGCACGGAGGAGTGCGGGGTCTTCTTGCCGCCGTTGAGCTCGAAGGTCCCCTCGATGGCGCCTCCGGCGACGACGTTGCCGCCCTTGTCGAGCCGGTGGGCGACCTCGACCCGTCCGGACTTGACGGTCACGGCACCTGCGGCCAGGACCATGTCGCTGCCGCTCGCCGGCGTGAACTGGGAACCGGCCCCGACGACCCCGAGGTTCATCAGGTCGCCCGTGTCGATGGTCACCGAGCCCTGGGAGACGAGGACGCCCTCGGACTCCTTGGCCCCGCCCAGCGCGGTGTAGTCGCCGCCGACGAACACGGCCACGCCCTTGTCGGTGAACAGCGGCGTGTTCGTGAGGCCGCCGGTGAAGTCGGGGCACTCGTTGCCGAGCGCGGTCGCGGGCAGCGGCGTGGCGGCGAGGGCGGGCGCCGCGCCGAGGCCCAGCAGGCCGGTGGTCAGGGCGCCGGTGGCGAGCGCGCCGAGGAGGGTGCGCTGGGGTGTCCTGCGCGTCGGGCTGAGGAACATCGATGTCTCCGGGGTCGAGGCCGAAAGTAAGGTCTACGTACTAATCCACGGTCCAGGATGGCCCGACGTCTGGTTTGTCAGGGGATATCAGGAGATGCGCGAGGATCACCGGCACAGTATTGGGCCCCGTCGCGACACGCCAAATCCCTTGCCGGGTGAAAGTCCGCGTTCGGGTCGCGCGTTCGTCGACCGTGGGCTAGCGGCGGTCGATAGTTCGCTTGTCGGTGGTTCGCCGTACCGTGGAACCATGCGTCCCGTCACCGATCTTCAGCGCACCGTCGCCCCGTTCGAGGTCATCTCCGACTACACGCCGTCCGGTGACCAGCCCACCGCCATCGCCGAGCTCTCGCAGAGGCTGCGAGCGGGCGAGAAGGACGTGGTGCTGCTCGGTGCGACGGGTACCGGGAAGTCCGCGACCACGGCGTGGCTCATCGAGGAGCTGCAGCGCCCCACCCTGGTCATGGCTCCCAACAAGACCCTCGCCGCCCAGCTGGCCACCGAGTTCCGGGAGCTGCTCCCCAACAACGCGGTCGAGTACTTCGTGTCCTACTACGACTACTACCAGCCCGAGGCGTACATCGCGCAGACGGACACCTACATCGAGAAGGACTCCTCGATCAACGACGAGGTCGAGCGGCTGCGCCACTCCGCGACGTCCTCGCTCCTGACCCGTCGAGACGTCGTGGTGGTGGCCTCGGTGTCGTGCATCTACGGCCTCGGCACGCCGCAGGAGTACGTGGACCGCATGGTCCGTCTCGACGTCGGCGACCAGGTCGAGCGTGATGCGATGCTGCGTCAGTTCGTCACCATGCAGTACACGCGCAACGACCTGGCCTTCACCCGGGGGACGTTCCGCGTGCGGGGCGACACGGTCGAGATCATCCCCGTCTACGAGGAGCTCGCGATCCGGATCGAGTTCTTCGGCGACGAGATCGAGGCGATCCACCTGCTCCACCCGCTCACGGGAGACGTGGTCCGCTCGGAGACGAGCGTCAACCTGTTCCCGGCGACGCACTACGTCGCCGGACCGGAGCGCATGGAGCGTGCGATCACCTCGATCGAGGCCGAGCTGGAGCAACGGCTCGCCGAGCTCGAGCGGCAGAACAAGCTGCTCGAGGCGCAGCGCCTGCGCATGCGGACCACCTACGACATCGAGATGATGCGCCAGATCGGCTCGTGCTCCGGGATCGAGAACTACTCGCGGCACATCGACGGTCGAGAGGCGGGCACCGCCCCGCACACGCTGCTCGACTACTTCCCCGAGGACTTCCTCCTCGTGATCGACGAGTCCCACGTCACGGTCCCGCAGATCGGGGCGATGTTCGAGGGTGACATGTCGCGCAAGCGCAACCTGGTCGACCACGGCTTCCGCCTGCCGAGCGCCATGGACAACCGGCCGTTGCGCTGGGAGGAGTTCGTCGAACGGATCGGGCAGACGGTCTACCTCTCGGCGACCCCGGGCAAGTACGAGCTCTCGATGTCCGACGGCGTGGTCGAGCAGATCATCCGGCCCACCGGCCTGGTCGACCCGGAGATCGTCGTCAAGCCGACCACGGGGCAGATCGACGACCTGCTGCACGAGATCCGGGAGCGGGTCGAGCGCAACGAGCGCGTGCTGGTCACGACCCTGACCAAGAAGATGTCCGAGGACCTCACGGACTACTTCCTCGAGCGCGACGTCCGGGTGCGGTACCTGCACTCCGAGGTGGACACGCTGCGCCGCGTCGAGCTGCTGCGCGAGCTGCGCATGGGGGAGTACGACGTCCTGGTGGGCATCAACCTGCTCCGTGAGGGGCTCGACCTGCCCGAGGTGTCGCTCGTCGCGATCCTCGACGCCGACAAGGAGGGCTTCCTGCGCTCCGGCACGTCCCTCATCCAGACGATCGGGCGTGCGGCTCGTAACGTGTCCGGCCAGGTCCACATGTATGCCGACAAGATCACGCCGGCCATGGCCCAGGCGATCGAGGAGACCACCCGGCGCCGGGAGAAGCAGGTCGCGTACAACCTCGAGCACGGCGTCGACCCCACGCCGCTGCGCAAGAAGATCGCCGACGTCACGGACATGCTCGCGCGCGAGGACATCGACACCCAGGAGCTCCTCGCGGGCGGCTACCGGCAGCCCGGCAAGGGGCGCGCTCCTGTACCGGGCGGCCCCAAGGAAGGCGCGACGACCGCCAACCGGCTGGCGGGGGTCGCGGCCGGCGAGCTCGCGGACCTCATCCAGGAGCTCAGCGACCAGATGCACGCGGCGGCGGCCGAGCTCCAGTTCGAGCTCGCGGCGCGACTGCGCGACGAGATCTCCGGGCTCAAGAAGGAGCTGCGGCAGATGCAGTCGGCCACCGCCTGAGCGGTGGGCCCGCCCGGGCAGGCGCCGCCGGCCCGGCGAGAGCGACAGAACGAGGGATGCCATGGCACGCACGGTCCAGATCACGTTCGACGCAGCGGACCCGCGGGGTCTGGGTGCGTTCTGGTGCGAGGCGTTGGGCTACGTCGAGCAGCCGCCGCCGGAGGGTTTCGCGGACTGGGAAGCCGCGATGGCGGCCTGGGGCATGAGCCCGGACCGCTACAACGCGTTCTACGCGGTGGTGGACCCGGACGGCGTGGGGCCGCGGATCTTCATCCAGCAGGTCCCCGAGCCGAAGACCGCCAAGAACCGCATGCACATCGACGTGGGGGTCGAGGGGGACGGGGCCGAGCGGGTGGGCAACGTCCGGTCGCACGCGGCCCACCTCGTCTCGCTCGGCGCGTCCGTGCTCCAGGAGATGGACGAGAACGGAGAGTTCTGGATCGTCCTGCAGGACCCGGAGGGCAACGAGTTCTGCGTGCAGTGACGATCGCCCGAGGAGCGGGTGGGTGCGAGGTGTGGGCGAGGCGCACTCGGGAAGGTTCGCCGCGCCCAGGTGGTTGTGGAAGCGTGGGTGCTCGCCTCGTGCCATGCCCTATGCTTGCCCAGTTGAAGGGGAGTATTCCTAGAAACGGTGATGTCGTCATCACGGTCGGCGTAGTCGTCGGCCCGGTGTCACCGGTCCTGCACGGTCACCTCTCGCGATCCGCCCTCGCGGGGATCGGTGACCGCGAGGGCGGAAGAGACCTTCGGTACTCGACGCTACGTACCGGAGGTATGTGTGATGGATGTTCCTGTCTGGATGTGGGTCGCGACGGTCGGCATGATCCTCGCGATGCTGGCCTTCGACTTCGTGGGCCACGTCCGCACCCCGCACGCCCCCACGCTCAAGGAAGCCTCGTGGTGGTCCGCCGGCTACGTCGGCATCGCGATCCTCTTCGGGGTCGGGATCTGGGCCTACTTCGGCTCGGTCTACGGCGGGGAGTACTTCGCCGGGTACATCACCGAGAAGAGCCTGTCGGTCGACAACCTCTTCGTGTTCGTCCTCATCATGACGAGCTTCCGGGTGCCCAGGCTGTACCAGCAGAAGGTCCTGCTGATCGGCATCACGATCGCCCTGGTCCTGCGCACGATCTTCATCTTCCTGGGCGCCGCGCTGATCGAGAACTTCAGCTGGGTCTTCTACATCTTCGGCGCCTTCCTCATCTACACCGCCTACACGCAGGTCAAGAGCGCGCGTGAGCACGAGGACGAGGAGTACAAGGAGAACGGCGTCCTGCGCCTGACGCGTCGTTTCTTCCCCACGACGGACGCGTACGTCGAGGACCGGATGTTCACGAAGATCGACGGCAAGCGCTACATCACGCCGATGCTCATCGTGATGATCGCCATCGGCAGCGCCGACCTGCTGTTCGCGGTCGACTCGATCCCCGCGATCTTCGGCCTCACGCAGGAGACGTTCCTCGTCTTCGCGGCCAACGCGTTCTCCCTGCTCGGCCTGCGCCAGCTCTACTTCCTGATCGACGGCCTGCTCGACCGGCTCGTGTACCTCGCCTGGGGCCTGGCCGCGATCCTCGGCTTCATCGGGATCAAGCTCCTCATCCACGCGCTGCACAAGAACGAGATCCCGTTCATCAACGGTGGCGAGCACGTCACGGTCATCCCTGAGATCTCGACGGCCGTCTCCCTCAGCTTCATCCTGGTCACGCTGGCCATCACGACGGTCGCGAGCCTCGCCAAGGACAAGAGCGACCGTCGTCGCCTGGAGAAGGAAACCTACTGATGCAGCACGAGCTGCCGTTCTGGTTCGAGGCGGCGTCCCTGACGGCCCTCGTCGTCCTCCTGCTCGTCGACCTGGTGGTCGTGGGGCGTCGCCCGCACGTGCCGTCGATGAAGGAGAGCGGCCTGTGGGTGGCGTTCTACGTCGCCCTGGCACTGGTCTTCGGCGGCCTCGTCGCCCTCGTGGGCGGCAGTGCTCCCGCGGTCGAGTTCTACGCGGGCTGGCTCACGGAGTACAGCCTGTCGGTCGACAACCTCTTCGTGTTCGTCATCATCATGACGAGGTTCGCCGTGCCGCGGGAGCACCAGCAGAAGGTGCTCATGGTGGGGATCATCGTGGCGCTCGTGCTGCGCGGGGCGTTCATCCTCGCCGGCGCCGCGATCATCGCCCAGTTCGTGTGGGTCTTCTACCTCTTCGGCGCGTTCCTGATCTACACCGCGATCAAGCTGGTCGCGGGTGGGGACGAGCCGGAGGAGTACCAGGAGAACCGGCTCATCCGGTCGTTGCGCCGGGTGCTGCCGCTGTCGCCGACGTACGACGGCGGCAAGCTGCGCACCGTGGTCGACGGCAAGCGGCTCTTCACGCCCATGCTGATCGTGTTCCTCGCGATCGGCAGCACGGACCTGCTCTTCGCGTTCGACTCGATCCCTGCGATCTTCGGGCTCACGCACGACCCGTTCATCGTGTTCACGACGAACGTCTTCGCCCTCATGGGGCTGCGGCAGCTCTACTTCCTGCTGGGGGGCCTGCTCGAGCGGCTGGTGTACCTGCCGATCGGGCTGGCGGTCATCCTGGGCTTCATCGGGATCAAGCTGATCCTCGAGGCCTTGCACGAGAACACGTTGCCGTTCATCAACGGCGGGCAGCACATCGAGGCCGTCCCGACGGTCCCGATCTGGCTGTCGCTCGTGGTCATCCTGGGTGCGCTCGGGGTCACGACGGTGGCCAGCCTGTTGCGCACGCGTGGTCAGCAGAAGGACGAGGCCCTGCTCGACGACGTCGACGCGGCCTCGTAGGCGCGTCTCGGCAGGCACTGCTCGCCCCGTGAGAACGGCCCGTCTCCCTTCCGGGGAGACGGGCCGTCCGCGTTCGTGGACGGGGGAGTCGAGCGCTCCGTCCGGCGGCGGCGACGCTCAGACTCGGTCGGCCCAGGGGCCGATGACGGGAGACCACGGGCGCACGGTGCGCCGCGTGATGACGTTCTCGCGGGCGAACGGGTCGGCGTCGAACGTGCTCGCGACCGAGGCCTCGTCCGGGGCGTCGACGAGCAGCAGCGCGCCCGCGGGGTTGGCCGCGTCCTGGGCGAGGGGGCCGGAGGCGAGCAGCGTGCCCTCGTCGAGCAGCCCGCGCAGGAACGCACGGTGCTCGGGGCGGAACTCGTCCAGGACGGCGGGCTTGTCGGCGTACGTGTAGGTCACGGCGAAGATCGGCATGGCGACATTGAAGCACCATCCGGCGTGGTGGTGGTGACGGTCCGTCGTCGGCCCGCTCGGCCGCGCGACCGGTGTCCTACCAGCCGCGCTCGCGCCACTCGTCGAGGTGGGGGCGCTCTGCCCCCAGCGTCGTGTCCGCGCCGTGGCCCGGGTAGACCCAGGTGGCGTCGTCGAACCTGTCGAAGAGCCTGGTGGTGACGTCCGCGTAGAGCATCGCGAAGCGGTCCGGGTCGTTCGACGTGCTCCCGAGGCCGCCCGGGAAGAGCGAGTCCCCCGTGAACAGGTGTGCTCGGCCGGGCACGGCGTCCGGTGCGCTCGCGTGCTCGGGCTCGCGGTAGACGAGCGTGACCGAGCCGGGGGTGTGACCGCGCAGGGCGACCACCTCGAACGTGAGGTGGCCGACGACGATCGTGTCGCCGTCGTGCAGGGGGCGCGTGATGGTCGCGCCGGTCGCCTCGGCGACGGCTTCCGCGTCGGGAGCGCCGGCCGCGAGCCGCGCGCCGGTGGCCGCGCCGATCGAGGAGAGCGCCCCGAGGTGGTCGAGGTGCCTGTGCGTCGTGACGACGAGGTCGAGGCGGGCGGTCGACGAACCCTCCCGGACGAGCTCGAGGAGCCGGTCGGGCTCGGCGGCGGCGTCGACGAGGAGCTGGGCGCCGCTCCCGCGGCAGGTCAGGAGGTAGGCGTTGTTCTCGGCGGGCCCGACGGCGAGCTTGCGGACCTCGACCTCGTCCAGCACCCGCAGGTCGCTCGGTCCCGCGACCGTGACGTCTCCGGTGTATCCCACGCCGATCTCCTCGCTGTGCTGGTTGGCGTCCTGACGGACGACCGGCCGCCGGTGTGACGAGCCTCTCGTGCCGAGTCTGGCACGCCGGTGGCGGGACCCGGAGCGCCGTCCAGGAGCAGGTCAGACCGCCGGGGCCGTCCCTCGACAGGAACCGCAGGACCCTCGGCACCGGTGACGTCGGTCGAACAGGTGTGCGAATGTCAGGGGCGAGGCTTACGATGCTTCGGTGAGCAACCGCCTTGTCATCGCTGGTGCCCGTGAGCACAACCTCCGCAACGTCGACCTCGACCTGCCGAGGGATCAGCTCATCGTCTTCACGGGACTCTCGGGGTCCGGAAAGTCCTCCCTCGCGTTCGACACGATCTTCGCCGAGGGGCAGCGTCGCTACGTCGAGTCGCTGTCGGCGTACGCCCGTCAGTTCCTCGGGCAGATGGACAAGCCCGACGTCGACTTCATCGAGGGCCTGTCGCCCGCGGTCTCGATCGACCAGAAGTCGACCAACCGCAACCCGCGCTCGACCGTGGGCACCATCACCGAGGTCTACGACTACCTGCGCCTGCTCTTCGCGCGCGCCGGCACACAGCACTGCCCGGTCTGCGGCGAGAAGGTCCAGGCCCAGACGCCGCAGCAGATCGTCGACCGCCTCCTGGAGCTGCCCGAGGGCACGCGCTACCAGGTCCTCGCTCCCGTGGTGCGTGGTCGCAAGGGGGAGTACAGCGAGCTCTTCAAGGAGCTGCAGTCGAAGGGCTTCGCGCGCGCCCGCGTGGACGGCGAGGTCGTCCAGCTCACGGACCCGCCGGCGCTCGAGAAGAAGCTCAAGCACGACATCGAGGTCGTGATCGACCGTCTCGTCTCGCGCGAGGGTGTGCAGCGGAGGCTCACGGACTCGGTCGAGACCGCGCTCGGGCTCGCCGGGGGGCTCGTCGTCGTCGAGCTCGTCGACGCCGACGCGGACGACCCGCAACGCGAGCGCCGGTTCTCGGAGAAGCGCGCGTGCCCGAACGACCACGAGCTCACGCTCGACGAGATCGAGCCGCGCACCTTCTCGTTCAACGCCCCCTACGGTGCGTGCCCCGAGTGCACGGGTATCGGCTTCCGCCTCGAGGTCGACCCGGACCTCGTCGTCCCGGACGACGAGAAGTCGCTCGCGGAGGGCGCGGTCGCGCCCTGGGCGCAGATCTCCTCGGAGTACTTCCACCGCGTCCTGACGGCGCTCGCCTCGGACCTGGGCTTCTCCATGGACGTGCCGTGGCGCGCCCTGCCTCAGCGTGCTCAGCAGGCGGTGCTCTACGGCCAGAACCACGAGGTCCACGTCCGGTACAAGAACCGCTGGGGGCGCGAGCGTCAGTACTCGACCGGCTTCGAGGGCGTCGTGACGTTCCTCGAGCGCCGCCACGGCGAGACCGAGTCGGAGTGGTCCAAGGAGAAGTACGAGGCGTACATGCGCGAGACGCCGTGCCCGGTGTGCCAGGGCACGCGTCTCAAGCCCGAGGTCCTCGCCGTCAAGGTGGGGGACAAGTCCATCGCCGAGGTCTGCCGGCTCCCGCTGCGCGAGGCCGCGGCGTTCCTCGGTTCGCTCGAGCTGGGCACGCGCCAGAAGGCCATCGCGACCGAGGTCCTCAAGGAGATCGACGCCCGACTGGGCTTCCTGCTCGACGTCGGGCTGGACTACCTCTCGCTCGAGCGTCCGGCCGGGACCCTCTCGGGAGGCGAGGCGCAGCGCATCCGTCTCGCGACGCAGATCGGCTCGGGGCTCGTCGGTGTCCTGTACGTCCTCGACGAGCCCAGCATCGGTCTGCACCAGCGGGACAACCGCCGGCTCATCGACACCCTGACCCGGCTGAGGGACCTCGGGAACACGCTCATCGTCGTCGAGCACGACGAGGACACCATCCGGGCGGCCGACTGGATCGTCGACATCGGCCCGGGCGCCGGCGAGCACGGTGGACGCGTGATCCACTCGGGCGACTACGCAGGCCTCCTGGAGGCGCCCGAGTCCGTCACGGGCGCCTACCTCTCCGGGCGTCGCAGCATCCCGCTGCCCGCCGCCCGCCGCCCTGTCGACAAGGACCGTCGGATCACGGTCGTCGGTGCGCGCGAGCACAACCTCGAGGGCATCGACGTGAGCTTCCCGCTCGGCACCCTGACCGCGGTCACCGGCGTCTCGGGGTCCGGCAAGTCCACGCTGGTCAACTCGATCCTCTACACCGTGCTCGCCAACGAGCTCAACGGAGCCCGTCAGGTCGCGGGGCGTCACCGTCGGATCACGGGACTCGAGAACCTCGACAAGGTGGTCCACGTCGACCAGGGGCCCATCGGCCGGACCCCGCGGTCCAACCCCGCGACCTACACGGGGGTGTGGGACCACGTGCGCAAGCTCTTCGCCGAGACGAGCGAGGCCAAGGTCCGTGGCTACACGCCCGGCCGGTTCTCCTTCAACGTCAAGGGCGGTCGCTGCGAGGCCTGCTCGGGTGACGGGACCATCAAGATCGAGATGAACTTCCTGCCGGACGTCTATGTCCCGTGCGAGGTCTGCCACGGCGCGCGGTACAACCGCGAGACGCTCGAGGTGCACTTCAAGGGCAAGACCGTCGCGGACGTGCTCGACATGCCGATCGAGGAGGCCTCGGAGTTCTTCGCCGCGGTCCCGACGATCTCGCGCCACCTCAAGACCCTCTCCGAGGTCGGCCTCGGGTACGTGCGCCTGGGGCAGCCCGCGCCCACGCTGTCAGGAGGCGAGGCCCAGCGCGTCAAGCTCGCGAGCGAGCTGCAGAAGCGTTCGACGGGCCGGACCATCTACGTGCTCGACGAGCCGACGACGGGCCTGCACTTCGAGGACATCCGCAAGCTCCTCGCGGTGCTCCAGTCGCTCGTCGACAAGGGCAACTCGGTGCTCGTGATCGAGCACAACCTCGATGTCATCAAGAACGCCGACTGGGTCATCGACATGGGACCGGAGGGTGGGTCCGGCGGTGGACGGGTCATCGCCGAGGGCACGCCCGAGCAGGTGGCCGCGGTCCCCGAGAGCCACACGGGTCGGTTCCTCGCCGAGGTCCTCACGGGTGACCCCATCCCGGTCGCACCCCTGCCCAAGAAGTCCCCGGCCAAGGCCGCGACGGGCAAGACGGCGGCGAAGGCGCCGAGGAAGACGGCCGCGCGCAAGTCGTCGACGACGGCCGCGGCCAGGGAGAGCTCGTCGACCGTGAAGGCGTCCGCCGCCACGAGGAAGGCCGAGCCCGCGACCGAGTGACATCGACCGGCGGACGTCGACCGTGCCTCGGCCGGCTGCCGTCCGACCGGGTGCAGGCTCAGGCCGCGTGCGTGCGCAGCGGCGCGGGCTCGAGCAGCACCGGGAAGTTCACGGAGCGCGCCAGGAAGCAGTGGTCGTGGGCGCGGCGGTGGATCTCGGCGACGGCCTCGTCGCTGACGTCGGGGCCGTCGTCGACCACCACGTGCGGGTGCAGCGTGACGTCCGTGAACTGCCCGGCTCCGGCGGACTCGACCCGCATGGTGCCGGTCACCTCGTCGGTGTACTCGCGCACCACGATCCCCGCCGCTGACGCGAGGTGCAGGAACCACAGCATGTGGCACTGCGAGAGGCTCGCGACGAACAGCTCCTCGGGGCTGTACCGGCTCGGGTCGCCCCGGAACGCGGGGTCGGCCGAGCCGGGGAGCGTCGGTCGGCCGGTGAGGTCGACGTCGTGGTCCCGGCTGTACGCGGTGTAGGTGGTCGTTCCGGTCTGGCCCGCGCCGGTCCAGCGGACGGTCGCGGCATAGGAGTGAAGGGCGCCCATGCCGTCACCCTAGCGGCGGTCGGGCGTTCGTGTGTGACGGGCGTCACGTGCGAGCGTCGGCGCAGGGGCGTGACTGTGGGTGCACTGTCCTAGGCTGGCGGACATGGCTGATCCGTCCTCGTACCGCCCCGCACCGGGAGAGATCCCCACGTCACCGGGCGTGTACCGCTTCCGCGACGAGCACGGCCGCGTCATCTACGTCGGCAAGGCGAAGAATCTGCGCGCCCGTCTCGGCAGCTACTTCCAGGACCTGACGAACCTCCACTACCGCACCCAGACGATGGTCACGACGGCCGCCTCGGTCGAGTGGACGGTCGTGGGGACCGAGGTCGAGGCCCTCGCGCTCGAGTACTCGTGGATCAAGGAGTTCGACCCCCGGTTCAACGTGAAGTACCGGGACGACAAGTCCTACCCCTACCTCGCCGTGACCCTGGGCGAGCAGTTCCCGCGCGCCCAGGTCATGCGTGGTGGCAAGCGCCCCGGCACCCGCTACTTCGGCCCCTACGGGCACGCGTGGGCCATCCGCGAGACCCTCGACCTGCTGCTGCGTGTCTTCCCGGTCCGCACGTGCTCCGCGGGCGTCTTCAAGCGTGCCCAGCAGACCGGTCGGCCCTGCCTGCTCGGCTACATCGACAAGTGCTCCGCCCCCTGCGTGGGACGCATCACGCCCGAGGACCACCACGCGCTCGCGGAGGACTTCTGCGACTTCATGGCGGGCGACACCGCGAAGTTCATCCGCCGGGTCGAGGCCAAGATGAAGGAGGCCGCGGCGGCCATGGAGTACGAGCAGGCCGCCCGTCTGCGCGACGACATCCTCGCGCTCGAGCGCGCCATGGAGAAGAACGCCGTGGTGCTCGGCGACGCGACCGACGCGGACATCTTCGCGCTCGCTGGCGACGAGCTCGAGGCCGCGGTGCAGGTCTTCCACGTGCGCGGTGGCCGCATCCGCGGGCAGCGTGGCTGGATCGTCGAGAAGGTCGAGGACGTGACCGACGCCGAGCTCGTCGAGCACCTCCTGCAGCAGGTCTACGGTTCGGTCGACGAGGCCCTCGGGGACTCCTCGACCCCGTCGTCGAGCATCGTGCCCCGAGAGGTGCTCGTGCCCGTCCTGCCGCCCGACACCGAGCAGGTCGTGGCCTGGCTCACGGGCCTGCGGGGCGCCAAGGTCGACGTCCGGGTGCCGCAGCGCGGTGACAAGCGCGAGCTCGCGGCGACGGTGCACAAGAACGCCGAGCACGCCCTCGCGCTGCACCGGACCCGCCGTGCGGGGGACCTGACCACGCGCAGCCAGGCGCTGCGCGAGATCCAGGAGGCGTTGGGTCTGGAGACCGCGCCGCTGCGCATCGAGTGCTACGACGTGTCGACGACGCAGGGGACCCACCAGGTCGCGTCGATGGTCGTCTTCGAGGACGGGCTCGCGCGCAAGAGCGAGTACCGGCACTTCGCGATCCGCGGCCCGGAGGGGCTGGGCGCCCGCGACGACACCGCGGCCATGCACGAGGTCATCACGCGCCGCTTCAAGCGCTACCTCGCCGACCGTTCGCAGGCCACGGACGTCGAGATGGACCTGGGGGCCGACGACGACACCGCGCGGGACGCGGACGCCGTCGCGGCGGGGTACGTCCCACGCTCGGGCGAGGTGGGCGCGGACGCACCTGCGGGCCGTGCCGCCCGTTTCGCGTACCCGCCCAACCTCGTCGTGGTCGACGGCGGACCGCCCCAGGTCGCCGCCGCCGCCCGGGCCCTCGCGGAGCTCGGGATCGACGACGTCGCGCTGTGCGGCCTCGCGAAGCGGCTCGAGGAGGTGTGGCTGCCGGGGGAGGACTACCCCGTGATCCTGCAGCGCAGCTCCGAGGGGCTGTACCTGCTCCAGCGTGTCCGGGACGAGGCCCACCGGTTCGCGATCTCCTACCACCGCAAGAAGCGCGGCAAGGCCATGACGGCCTCGGCCCTCGACGACGTCCCGGGCCTCGGGCCCGCACGCAAGAAGGCGCTCCTGACGCACTTCGGCTCCCTCAAGCGGCTGCGTGCGGCGTCGGCCGAGGAGATCGCGACCGTGCCCGGCATGGGTGCCGCGACCGCCGCGGCCGTCGTCGCCGCGCTCGGTCCGGCGAGCCCGACCGCCGCCGGAACCGTAGGACCCGGGGGGGCGGCGGCTCCCGAGGCGGAGTCGCCGGCGTCGCCGACGGACGCGCTCGAGGCGGCCGCGCCGGCGTCCCCCTCGTCCGAGGAGGCGGCGCCCGCATGAGCCGTCCCCGCGCGCACCCGGCGGCCGCGTCGCCCGGGGGCCCGGCGCCGTCGGGCGAGAGGGCCTGCCCGTGACCCGCGGCGCGGGGGCGGCCGGTCTCGAGCTCTCGGCCGGAGAGCAGGACACGCCCGAGAAGTGCCCGACGCCGGTCCGGCCCGCCCGCGCGCGACCGGCTGGCATGCTGGTGGCATGAGCACCGAACCCTCCCCGACGACCGTCCCGCAGGGCATCCCGGCGATCGAGGCGACCACCCACGCGCCCGAGCGCTCCGACGCCGAGGTCCTCGTGATCACCGGGATGTCGGGCGCCGGACGATCGCGCGCTGCCGCGGTGCTCGAGGACCTCGACTGGTACGTGGTCGACAACATGCCGCCCCGCATGCTCGTCCCGCTCGTCGACATGATGACGCGCGCGGGGTCCAGCGTGCAGCGCATCGCGGCCGTCGTCGACGTCCGTGGCGGGGGGTTCTTCACCGACCTCCTCGACGTGCTCAAGCACCTGCGCGACGCCGGGGTCTTCTACCGGATCCTGTTCCTCGACGCGTCCGACGAAGTCCTGGTGCGTCGATACGAGCAGGTCCGGCGTCCGCACCCGCTGCAGGGCAACGGGCGGATCCTGGACGGGATCGCCGAGGAGCGGCGCCTGGTCGCGAGCGTCGAGGAGCGCGCCGACGTCGTGATCGACACCTCGGACCTCAACGTCCACGACCTCGCACGGGAGGTCCGCGCGGCCGTCGCCGAGGGCACCCCGGACACGCTGCGCATCAACGTCGTCTCGTTCGGCTTCAAGTACGGCATCCCGCTCGACGCGGACCACGTCGTCGACATGCGGTTCCTTGCCAACCCCTACTGGATCACCGAGCTGAGGCACCTCACCGGGCGCGACGCGCCCGTCCGGGACTACGTCCTGGCCCGGCCCGGGGCGCTCGAGTTCGTCGACCGGTACGTCAGCGCGCTCGAGCCCGTCCTGGCCGGGTACCTGGCCGAGGAGAAGCGGTACGTGACCATCGCCGTGGGCTGCACGGGTGGCAAGCACCGGTCGGTCGCGATCTCCGAGGTGCTCGCCCAACGGCTGCGCGCCGTCGGGCAGCGCGTCACCGTGACGGCCCGCGACCTCGGCAAGGAGTAGTCGTGACCCTCGACAACCCGGCAGTGGTAGCACTCGGCGGCGGGCACGGCCTGTCCGCGACGCTCTCCGCGCTGCGCCTCATGTCCGACCGCATCACGGCGGTCGTGACCGTCGCCGACGACGGCGGGTCCTCCGGTCGGCTGCGGGCCGAGCTCGGTGTGCTCCCGCCCGGCGACCTGCGCATGGCGCTCGCGGCGCTGTGCGACGACTCCGAGTGGGGCCGGACGTGGAGCTCGGTCCTGCAGCACCGGTTCTCCTCGAGCGGCGACCTGGACCAGCACGCGGTCGGCAACCTCTTGATCGTCGCGCTGTGGGAGCTCCTCGACGACCCGGTCGCGGGCCTCGACTGGGTGGGCAAGCTCCTCGGTGCGCGCGGCCGGGTCCTGCCCATGGCTGCGGTGCCCCTCGGGATCGAGGCCGACGCGCGGACCGACCACGGGCTCAGGACGATCGTGGGGCAGAGCCAGGTCGCCGTGACCCGCGACCGCATCGAGCAGCTGCGGCTCGTGCCGCCCGACCCGCCCGCGTGCCCCGAGGCGGTCGACGCCGTCATGGCGGCCGACTGGGTGATCCTGGGACCGGGCTCCTGGTACTCCTCGGTCATGCCGCACCTGCTGGTCCCCGAGCTCGCGCACGCGCTGCACGAGACCACTGCCCGGCGCTGCGTCGTCCTCAACCTCTCGAACACCTCGGGCGAGACCTACGGCCTGACCGCGACCGACCACCTCGAGGCGCTGCACAAGCACGCACCCAGCCTGCGCATCGACGCGGTGATCGCCGACCCGAGCGCGGCCGAGGACGTCGGCCTGCTCGCGGACGAGTCGGCGCGCACGGGCGCCCGGCTGCTGCTGCGCCAGGTGGGCAGGTCGGACGGCACGCCGCAGCACGACGCGCTGCGGCTCGCGGCCGCCCTGCGCGACGTCTTCGACGGGTTTCTCGGCGACGTGGGCACCACGACCCGCTGAGCCGCGACCGCCCCCGGGGGCCGGTCCGTGGGAGGTGCCGAGCCGACCGTCGGCCGTCGATCGGCGACAGCGCCCCCGGCCCCTATGCGGGCACGACCGGCGTCAGCCGTGCGATCGGCGCGGGGGCGCGTCGTGCGGCGGCTCCTGGCAGAAGGCGGTCACGATCGTTGCTCGTTGATGGGAGGATGTCGCCATGGCGTTGACGGCACAGGTGAAGGACGAGCTCGCGCGACTCAAGGTGGACAAGACCTCCTGCCGCAAGGCGGAGGTCTCTGCCACGCTGCGGTTCTCGGGAGGGCTGCACATCATCTCGGGGCGCATCGTGATCGAGGCGGAGCTGGACACGGCGATCGCCGCCCGTCGGCTCCGGCAGACGATCAGCGACGTGTACGGGCACACCAGCGAGCTGATCGTGGTCTCGGCCGGGGGGCTGCGCCGGGGGAGCCGGTACGTCGTGCGGGTCGTCAAGGACGGCGAGTCGCTCGCCCGACAGACGGGCCTGCTCGACAACCGGGGCCGCCCCGTGCGCGGGCTGCCGCCGCAGGTGGTCTCGGCGGGGGTCGGGGAGGCCGAGGCGGCGTGGCGCGGCGCGTTCCTCGCGCACGGCTCGCTGACGGAGCCGGGGCGCTCGTCGGCCCTCGAGGTCACCTGCCCGGGGCCCGAGGCCGCGCTCGCGCTGGTCGGCGCCGCCCGGCGACTCGGGATCGCCGCGAAGGCGCGCGAGGTCCGCGGGGTGGATCGCGTCGTGATCCGGGACGGCGAGGCGATCAGCGCGATGCTGACCCGCCTGGGGGCCCACGAGACCGTGGTCGTCTGGGAGGAGCGGCGGCAGCGCCGCGAGGTGCGCGGGACGGCAAACCGGCTCGCGAACTTCGACGACGCGAACCTGCGCAGGTCGGCGCGTGCCGCCGTGGCGGCAGGGGCCCGGGTCGAGCGCGCGTTCGAGATCCTGGGTCCTGACCTGCCGGACCACCTCCGGGAGGCCGGGGAGCTGCGCCTCGCCCACAAGCAGGCCTCTCTCGAAGAGCTGGGGCAGCTCGCTGAGCCGCCGCTGACCAAGGACGCCGTGGCGGGTCGTATCCGCAGGCTCCTGTCCACGGCCGACAAGCGGGCCGCCGAGCTCGGGATCCCCGACACCGAGGCAGGTCTGAGCCCGGACCTGCTCGACGTCTGAGCGGTCCGCGCCACGCGCGCCCGCGGTGCCTGCGGGCCCCGACGACACGCCGACGAGGGGCCCGCACCGCACGGTGCGGGCCCCTCGTCGCGTCGTCGGCGCCCGGCGTGCGACACGCCCGGTGTGACGTCGGTCTCGGACCCCGGTCACATTCCCACGGTGCGTCCGTGGGCGTCTCAGATCCGCCTCCAGGTCACGGGATGGGGAGGATCGGGTATAGGATCGGGGATGTCAGGTGACAAAGACGTGCTCCTTCACTGAGGTCTTCGGGACCCTGTTGAGTCGCAGCTGTCGCTGTGGCCCTGCGAGATTCCCGGAGTCCACGCCGCGAGGCATCCAGTGGGGGAGTACTTCGCCGTTACCACCTACGTACGCCGTAGTACGTGATCGTTCGGCATCAACCGTGTGCGTCGGAAACACCGGCGCGCCCTGAGGAGGGCATTGTGACCATCCGCGTCGGTATCAACGGCTTCGGTCGTATCGGACGTAACTTCTTCCGCGCCATCATCGCGTCGGGGGCGGACATCGAGATCGTGGGTGTCAACGACCTCACGGACAACAAGACGCTCGCGCACCTGCTGAAGTACGACACCGTCCTGGGTCGTTTCCCGCTGAGCGTCGACTTCGACGAGAACAACATCATCGTCGACGGCAAGGCCATCCGTGCCCTCGAGGAGCGCGACCCGGCGAACCTGCCCTGGGGCGAGCTCGGTGCTGACATCGTCATCGAGTCGACCGGCTTCTTCACCGACGCGACCAAGGCCAAGGCTCACATCGAGGCCGGCGCCAAGAAGGTCATCATCTCCGCTCCGGCGAAGAACGAGGACGGCACCTTCGTCGTCGGCGTGAACCACGAGCAGTACGACCCCGCGACGCAGCACATCATCTCCAACGCGTCGTGCACCACGAACTGCCTCGCCCCGATGGCCAAGGCCCTCAACGACGCGATCGGCATCGAGCGCGGTCTCATGACCACGATCCACGCGTACACGGGTGACCAGAACCTCCAGGACGGCCCCCACAAGGACCTGCGTCGTGCCCGTGCGGCCGCGCAGAACATCGTCCCCACCTCGACCGGTGCGGCCAAGGCCGTCGCCCTCGTGCTCCCCGAGCTCAAGGGCAAGCTCGACGGCTTCGCGATGCGCGTCCCCGTCATCACGGGCTCGGCCACGGACCTCACCTTCACCGCCTCGAAGACCGTCACGGTCGAGGAGGTCAACGCTGCGGTCAAGGCTGCTGCTGAGGGCCCCCTCAAGGGCGTCCTGAAGTACGTCGACGACGACATCGTCTCCTCGGACATCGTCACGGACCCGCACACCTCGATCTTCGACTCGAAGCTCACCAAGGTGAGCGGCGACCTGGTCAAGGTCGTCGCCTGGTACGACAACGAGTGGGGCTACTCCAGCTCGCTCGTCTCGCTCACGCAGTACGTGGGTGCTCGTCTCTGATCTCCGTCCTTCGTGACGTGAGGTGAATTCTGCGTCCGCGTGCGTGGCCGGCCCGGTTGGCCGCCCATGCACGCGGACGCAGTCATGTGTGACGTGACCTGTTTCGACCCTGTTCAGACCAGGAGTGTGCTCATGAAGACCATCGACTCCCTCGGCGACCTGCGCGGCAAGCGCGTGCTCGTCCGCTCGGACTTCAACGTCCCCCTCGACGGGACGACCATCACGGACGACGGCCGCATCCGCGCCGCGCTCCCCACGCTCAAGCGGCTGACCGACGCCGGTGCGAAGGTCGTCGTGACCGCGCACCTCGGACGTCCCAAGGGTGAGCCCGACGCCAAGTACTCCCTCGCTCCCGTCGCGGCCCGCCTGGGCGAGCTGCTCGGTGCCCCCGTGACGCTCGCGGACGACACCGTCGGCGAGTCCGCCAAGGCCACGGTCGCCGCGCTCGGGGACGGCGAGGTCGCGCTGCTCGAGAACATCCGCTTCGACGCTCGGGAGACCTCGAAGGTCGACGCAGAGCGCGAGTCGCTCGCCGCGGACCTCGCCTCGCTCGCGGACGCGTACGTGTCCGACGGCTTCGGCGTCGTGCACCGCAAGCAGGCGTCGGTCTACGACATCGCCAAGGTGCTGCCGTCCGCGGTCGGCGAGCTGGTCCTCAAGGAGGTCGACTCCCTCAAGAAGGCGACCGAGGACCCCGCGCGCCCCTACGTCGTCGTGCTCGGCGGGTCGAAGGTCTCCGACAAGCTCGGTGTCATCGCCAACCTGCTGACCAAGGCTGACCGCCTGCTGATCGGTGGCGGCATGGTCTTCACGTTCCTCGCGGCCAAGGGCTACTCGGTGGGCAACTCGCTCCTCGAGACGGACCAGATCGACACCGTGAAGGGCTACCTCGCGGACGCCGAGAAGGCCGGCGTCGAGATCGTCCTGCCCACGGACATCCTCGCCGCGGACTCGTTCGCCGCCGACGCTCCCTACGAGGTCGTGCCCGCGGACGCGATCCCGGACGGCAAGATCGGCCTGGACATCGGTCCCGACTCGCAGAAGCTCTTCGCGAGCAAGATCGTGGACGCCAAGACGGTCGTCTGGAACGGTCCCGCGGGCGTCTTCGAGTTCGAGGCGTTCTCCGGCGGCACCCGTGCCGTCGCGCAGGCCCTGGTCGACGCGACGGCGAACGGCGCGTTCACGATCGTCGGCGGTGGCGACTCCGCCGCGGCAGTGCGCATCCTCGGCTTCGACGAGGCCGGCTTCAGCCACATCTCGACCGGTGGCGGCGCGAGCCTGGAGTTCCTCGAGGGCAAGTCCCTGCCGGGGCTCGCAGTCCTCGAGGCCTGACCCCACCACCGCAGCCTCACGGCTCACAGAAGGTAGACACACCATGACTGATGCACGTACCCCGCTCATCGCGGGCAACTGGAAGATGAACCTGGACCACCAGGAGGCCATCCACACGGTCCAGAAGCTCGCCTGGGCCCTCAAGGACGCCAAGCACGACTTCTCGGCCGTCGAGGTCACCGTCCTGGTCCCGTTCACGGACCTGCGCAGCGTGCAGACGCTGGTCGACGCCGACAAGCTCGAGCTGACGTACGGCGCGCAGGACGTCTCGCAGCACGTCTCGGGCGCCTACACGGGGGAGATCTCGCCCGTGTTCCTGAGCAAGCTGGGCGTGACCTATGTCGCGATCGGCCACTCGGAGCGTCGCCAGTACCACGGCGAGGACGACGCGCTCGTCAACGCCAAGTCGAAGGCCGCGCTCGCGCAGGGCCTGGTCCCGATCATCTGCGTCGGCGAGGCGCTCGACATCCGCAAGGCCGGCGAGCAGGTCTCGTACACGCTCGCGCAGGTCGACGGCGCGCTCGAGGGCCTGTCCGCGGAGGACGCCGCCAAGGTCGTCATCGCGTACGAGCCCGTCTGGGCCATCGGCACCGGTGAGGTCGCCACGCCGCAGGACGCTCAGGAGGTCGCGGGCGCGATCCGTGCCCGTCTCGCCGAGCTGTACTCGGCCGAGGTGGCAGACGCCGTCCGCGTGCTCTACGGCGGCTCGGTCAAGTCCTCGTCGATCGCCGAGCTCATGAAGGAGCAGGACGTCGACGGCGCCCTGGTCGGCGGCGCGAGCCTCGACCCGGAGGAGTTCGCGAAGATCGCGCGCTTCCAGTCGCACCACGGGGCCTGAGCCCCTTCGCTGCCGGGTCGCGCCGCACGGCGCGGCCCGGCAGCGTGGCCACCGCGCGAGCGGTGGCCTTTTCTCGCGGTAGCCCCTGGGGCGTGGCGTCCCGCCCGGCAGCAACGACCGCCGGGCGGAACGGTTCGTCGGATCGGGCCCGCGTCGCCTACCCTTGTCCTCGGTGCCGTACCTGTGCCTCAGGTCGGTCCAGGACACCCGTTGCGGTCCGCTCTCGACTTCTCGACGTGGACCCAGAGCCAAGGACGTACTCGTGGACGCGCTGCGCATCATTCTCCAGATCCTGCTGGTCATCACCAGCGGCTTCTTGACCCTCCTCGTGCTCATGCACAAGGGCAAGGGCGGCGGCCTGTCCGACATGTTCGGCGGCGGTATCTCGAGCAGCGCCGGCAGCTCCGGCGTGGCCGAGCGCAACCTGAACCGCATCACCGTCACGTTCGCGATCACCTGGACCGTCGTGATCATCCTTCTGGGGCTCATCCAGAAGGTCAGCTGACCCGGCGCCGACGCCGTCGGCACAGGGTGTGGAACCGTCCCGGTACGCGGGCGGTCGTGAGTCAGGGGAGTGAAGTCGTGGCTGGTGGTAGTGCTATCAAGGGGTCGCGCGTCGGTGCCGGTCCGCTGGGAGAGACGGAGCGGGGCGACGTCGCCCCACGTGTCTGGGTCTCCTACTGGTGTGCCAACGGACACGAGACGCGTCCGAGCTTCTCGTCCGAGGTGGAGATCGTCACTCCTGAGACCTGGGACTGCCCGCGCTGCGGACTGCCCGGGGGGCAGGACCCGGCGAACCCGCCGAGCGCGCTGCGCAACGAGCCGTACAAGACGCACCTCGCGTACGTGAAGGAGCGCCGCAGCGACGAGGACGGCGTTGCCCTCCTCGACGAGGCGCTCGCCGCGCTCCGGGCACGCCGCGGCCGCTAGGCAGTGCCCGTGCGGCCGTGAACGGTCCGCACCCACAGCAAGGGCCCTCCAGGGCCTGTACACAGCACAGCGGGCCCCGTCCGAGAAGGACGGGGCCCGCTGTGCTGTCGTCGGCTGCGTCCTGCCGGTGCGCCGTGCCGTCGTCTGGTCCGGTCCGCCGGCTGTCAGTGCCTCAGCGCGTGGTGCTGGCTCGCCGCGAGGTCGACGAGCCACAGCGTGCGCTGGGTGCCCAGCGCCCCGGCCGCCGGGGTCGTCGTCACGGGGTCGCCCGCCAGTGCGGAGGCGACCGCGGGGGCCTTCTCCGCCCCCGCGGCCACGACCCAGACCTCCTGCGCGGCCTGGATCGCGGAGAACGTCAGCGACACGCGCTCGGGCGGCGGCTTGGGGGAGTCGTGCACCCCGGTCGTGGCACCGTCCGCGTCGAGCGCCGCGTTCTCGGGGAAGAGCGAGGCGACGTGCCCGTCCGGGCCCATGCCCAGCAGGAGGACGTCGAACGGGAGGTGCGCACCGCCGTCGGGCGTGAAGCGGGAGAGCTCGTCCGCGTAGAGCGCGGCCGATACCTCTGGGGTCCCGACGGCGTCGCCCGGCGCGGGCATGGCGTGCACGTTCTGCGGGGGCAGGGTCGGCAGGTGGTCGAGGAGGGCCTCGCGGGCCTGCGTCTCGTTGCGCTCGGGGTCGCCCGTGGGCAGGAAGCGCTCGTCGCCCCACCAGAAGTGCACTCCGGTCCAGTCGACCGCGTCGCGCACGGGGTGCGCGGCGACGGCGGCGAGGGACCGGATCCCGACCGTGCCGCCCGTGAGGACGACGTGGACGGGCGTGCGGACGGACTGGATGTCGAGGATGCGGGTCAGCAGCCGAGCCGCGACGGCCTCGGCGAGGACCCCCGCGTCGGGGTGCACGACGACGAGGCGCGCCCCGTGCGCGCGCGCGTCGGTCCCCGTGTCGGCCGTCATTCGCCGATCCTCGCGAGACCCTTGGTGAGGACCTCGCCGTAGACCTCGTCGGGGTCGAGCCGGCGCAGCTCCTCGGTCAGGCACTCCTCGAGCTGCCGCAGCGGCAGCGAGATGCGGCGGTCGGGCTGGCCCGGCTGGGTCAGCGTCACGATGCGGCCGTCCGGCCGGGACAGCACGATCGCGCCGCCCTTGCGCTCGAGGGTCACCTTCGTGATCCCCTCGACGCCGCGACGACGGACCAGCTTGACCGGGCACCTGAGCTGCTGGGCGAGCCACGCCGCGAGGATGTCGACCGAGGGGTGGTGCTCCTCGCCCTCCACCTCGACGGCCGTGACGGACTCGTAGGGCGGCTGGTCGAGCGCTGCCGCGATGAGACCGCGCCACAGGGTCACGCGGGTCCACGCGAGGTCGGTGTCGCCCGGGTGGTGGCTCCTGCTCAGGTGCTGGAGCGTCTGGAGCGACTTGCCCGCGTTGACCGCGTCGGTGATGCGGCGGTGGGCCATCTGGCCGACCGGGTCCGCCGAGGGGTTGTCGGGCGTCTCGCGGGGCCACCAGGCCACGATCGGGGCGTCGGGCAGCAGGAGGGGCATCACGAGGGTGTCGCTGTGCGCGACGAGCGGGCCCGACGGGCGCAGGATGATGACCTCGCTGGCCCCCGCGTCGCCGCCGATGCGGATCTGGGCGTCGAGCCGGGCGGACGTGCGCTTGTTCGCCGGGGCGACGACCACGACGCGGCAGGGGTGCTCGCGCGAGGCGCCGTTGGCCGCGGCGACCGCGTCCTCGACGTCGGCCTCCTCGGCCAGCACGACGAGGGTCAGGACGCGGCCGAGCGCCACGGCGCCGCCCTCGTCGCGCAGCTTGACGAGGCGCTTGTTGACCGCATTGGTCGTCGTCTCGGGGAGATCGATGATCATGAGGTGAGGCTCCAGTTCGAGGTCCGGCCGGGGATCCGGGGCAGGCGGGAGATCGGTACGGTCGCGGTCACGGACGCCGCCACGTTCGACCGTCGCGAGCCATCATGTCGTCGGCCGAGGCGGGGCCCCACGTGCCGGAGCGGTACGGCTCCGGAGCGCCCTTGGACTCCCAGAACGCCGTGATCGGGTCGAGGATCTTCCAGGACAGCTCGACCTCCTCGTGGCTCGGGAAGAGCGGCGGGTCGCCCAGGAGGACGTCGAGGATGAGGCGCTCGTAGGCCTCCGGGGAGGACTCGGTGAAGGCGTGCCCGTAGCCGAAGTCCATGGTGACGTCGCGGACCTCCATCGCGGTACCGGGGACCTTGGCGCCGAAGCGGATCGTCACGCCCTCGTCGGGCTGGACGCGGATCACGAGCGCGTTCTTGCCGAGCTCGGACGTCGCGGAGGACTCGAACGGCAGGTGCGGCGCCGACTTGAAGACGACCGCGATCTCCGTCACGCGTCGGCCCAGGCGCTTGCCCGTGCGCAGGTAGAACGGGACCCCGGCCCAGCGGCGGTTGTCGATGTCGACGCGGATCGCGGCGAACGTCTCGGTCGTGGACTCGGGCGAGATGCCGTCCTCCTCGAGGTACCCCACGACCTCCTCGCCGCCCTGCCACCCGGCCGAGTACTGGCCGCGCGAGGTGTGGCGTCCCAGGTCTCGCGGGAGACGCACGGCCGAGAGCACCTTGAGCTTCTCGGCGCGCAGCGACTCGGCGTCGAACGAGACGGGCTCCTCCATCGCGGTGAGCGCGAGCAGCTGGACGAGGTGGTTCTGGATGACGTCGCGCGCCGCACCGATCCCGTCGTAGTACCCCGCGCGGCCGCCGATGCCGATGTCCTCGGCCATCGTGATCTGGACGTGGTCGACGTAGTTCGCGTTCCAGATGGGTTCGTAGAGCTGGTTGGCGAACCGCAGCGCCAGCATGTTCTGGACGGTCTCCTTGCCCAGGTAGTGGTCGATGCGGAAGACCGAGTCCGGCGAGAAGACCTTGGAGACGACGTCGTTGAGCTCACGTGCGCTGGCCAGGTCGTGGCCGAACGGCTTCTCGATGACCACGCGGCGCCACGCGTCCTCGCCCGAGCGCGAGAGCCCCGAGCGCGAGAGCTGCTCGCAGACCAGGGGGAACGCGCTCGGGGGGACCGAGAGGTAGAACGCGTGGTTGCCGCCCGTGCCGCGCTCCTTGTCGAGCTCCTCGACCGTGGTGCGCAGGCGCTCGAAGGCCTGCTCGTCGTCGAACTCGCCCTGGACGAACCGGATGCCCTCGGCGAGCTGCTTCCAGGTCGCCTCGCGGAACGGGGTGCGCGCGTACTGCTCGACGGCGTCGCGCACGACCTTGGCGAAGTCCTGGTCCTCCCAGTCGCGGCGGGCGAAGCCCGTGAGCGCGAAGCCGGGCGGGAGGAGCCCGCGGTTGGCGAGGTCGTACACGGCGGGCATGAGCTTCTTGCGGGCGAGGTCGCCCGTGACGCCGAAGATCACGAGGCCGCTGGGCCCGGCGATGCGGGGGAGTCGAAGGTCACGCGGGTCGCGCAGCGGGTTGTGCTCTGCGCTGATCTTTGCCGGTCTCAACTGATGTCACCGTTCTCGTCGGCGTGGGCTGGAATGGTCGAAAGGTCCGTCCTGCGGACCGGGATAGAGCCTAGGCGGTGGTCGGCGCGTGCCCGGGAGTCGTCCACGACCGTGCCGACCTCCGTGGGCCCCCGGTGGAAGGCGTGGGTCACGACGCGTCGCCGCGCGCGCGGGCCAGGCCGTCAGAGACGGTCGCGAGGAGGTCGGACCAGCTCGCCTCGAACTTCTCGACGCCCTCGACCTCGAGGTGCTGGGTGACCTCGTCGAGCGAGACCCCGAAGGACTCGATGGTGGACAGGACCGAGCGCGAGGCCGTGTACGTGCCCGCGACCGTGTTCCCCAGCACGACGCCGTGGTCGGCGAACGCGTCGAGAGTGGCCTGCGGCATGGTGTTCACGACGCCCGGGGCGACGAGCTCGTCGACGTACATGGTGTCGCGGTACTCGGGGTTCTTGACGCCCGTCGACGCCCACAGGGGGCGCTGCGGGTGGGCGCCCGCGGCCTCGAGCGTGCGCCAGCGGTCGGTCTGGACGACCTGCTCGTAGGCCTCGTACGCGAGCCGCGCGTTGGCGATCGCGGCGCGGCCGCGCAGGTCGAGTGCCTCGGGGGTCCCGATCGCGGTCAGGGCGGAGTCGACGGCCGAGTCGACGCGCGAGACGAAGAACGACGCGACCGACGCGATACGCGTCACGTCGTGCCCGGCGTCGCGTGCCTGCTCGAGGCCGGACAGGAACGCGTCCATGACCTGGCGGTAGCGGTCCAGGGAGAAGATGAGGGTCACGTTGACGCTGATGCCCTGGGCGAGGGTGCGCTCGATCGCGTCGAGCCCCTCGACGGTCGCGGGGATCTTGATGAGGACGTTGGGGCGGTCGACCGTCTGCCACAGCCGGACGGCGGTCGCGACGGTCGCGTCGGCGTCGCGCGCCAGGCGCGGGTCGACCTCGATCGACACACGGCCGTCGACGCCGTCGGTCGCGTCGTACACGGGGCGCAGGACGTCGGCCGCCGCGCGCACGTCGTCGGTCGTGATCCGCTCGACCGCGGCCTCGAGGTCGGTCCCGGCGGTGGCGAGCTCGGTGAGCTGCGCGTCGTAGGCGTCGCCCTTCGCGAGCGCACCCGCGAAGATCGTGGGGTTGGTCGTGACGCCGACGACGGCACGGGACGTGGTGAGATCGGCGAGCCCGCCGCTGCGCAGCCGTTCTCGGGAGAGGTCGTCCAACCAGATGGAGACACCTGCCTCCGACAGCTCGCGGACGGGTGCTGGCGCTGCGCTGTGGTGCACGGTCACGGTTCTCCCTCTCGTCGTCTGGCGGCCGTCCTCACGGACGTCCCAGGAGGGGGCGGGCGAGACCCGCCCCCTCCTGGAATCTACGGATGGTCAGAGCTGGTCGCCAGTGCCACCGACCGAGGGGATCGCCACACCGCCGGGAGCGGCGCCGGTGCGAGCCGACTCGATGGACTCCTTCGCGGCGGCGGCGACGGCCTCGGACGTGATCCCGAACTCGCGGTAGAGGATCTTGTAGTCCGCGGACGCGCCGTAGTGCTCGAGGCTCACGGAGCGGCCGGCGTCGCCGACCAGGTCGCGCCAGCCCTGGGCGATGCCCGCCTCGACCGAGACGCGCGCCTTGACGGCGGCCGGGAGCACGCTCTCGCGGTACTCGGGGCCCTGCGCGTCGAACCACTCGCGGCTCGGCAGCGACACGACGCGCGCCGCGATGCCCTCGGCCGCGAGCTGCTCGCGCGCCTCGACCGCGAGCTGGACCTCGGAGCCCGTGCCGATGAGGATCACGTCGGGCGTGCCCTCGGTGTCGAGCAGCACGTAGCCGCCCTTCGCGGTGCCCGAGGCGTCGGCGAAGCCGTCCGTGCCGCGGGGGAACGTCGGGACGTTCTGGCGGGTCAGGATGAGCCCGGCCGGGCGGTCGGTGTGCTCGAGGATCGTGCGCCAGGCCCACGCGGTCTCGTTGGCGTCGGCCGGGCGGACGACGTCGAGGCCGGGGATGGCGCGCAGCGCGGCGAAGTGCTCGATCGGCTGGTGCGTGGGACCGTCCTCGCCCAGGCCGATCGAGTCGTGCGTCCAGACGAACGTGGACGGGATCTCCATGAGGGCCGCGAGGCGGACCGCGGGGCGCATGTAGTCGGAGAACGTGAGGAACGTCCCACCGTAGGCGCGGGTACCGCCGTGCAGGACGATGCCGTTGAGGATCGAGCCCATGGCGTGCTCACGGATGCCGAAGTGCAGCGTGCGGCCGTACTCGTGACCCGGGAACTTCTTGGTCGCGTGCTCGGCGGGGACGAACGAGGGCTCGCCGTCCATGGTCGTGTTGTTCGAGCCGGCGAGGTCGGCCGAGCCGCCCCAGAGCTCGGGCAACGTGTCGGCCAGGGCCGTGAGGACCTTGCCCGAGGCCGCGCGCGTCGCGACGTCCTTGCCGGCCTCGAACGTCGGCAGGGACTCGGTCCAGCCGGCCGGCAGCTCGCGGGCCTCGAGGCGCTGCAGCAGCGCGTGGCCTGCGGGGTTGGCGACCTTCCAGGCCTCGAACGCGGTGTCCCAGCGCTCGCGCAGCTCGGCGCCGCGCTCGCCCACGGCACGCGTGTAGGCCAGGACCTCGGCGGGCACGTCGAACGTCTTCTCGGGGTCGAGGCCGAGCTCGACCTTGAGGCCGCGGATCTCGTCGGCGCCCATGGCCGAGCCGTGGATCCCGCCGGTGTTCTGCTTGGTGGGCGAGGGCCAGCCGATGATCGTGCGCAGCGCGATGATCGAGGGCTTGCCGGTCTCGGCCTGCGCGGCGGCCACGGCCGCGGCGAGCTCGTCGACGTTCTCGGCGTAGCCCGTGCCGCCCTGGGTCCAGTCGACCTTCTGGGTGTGCCAGCCGTAGGCCGCGTAGCGCGCGAGGACGTCCTCGGTGAACGCGATGTCGGTGTCGTCCTCGATCGAGATCTTGTTGTCGTCCCAGATCACGATGAGGTTGCCGAGCTGCTGGTGGCCGGCGATCGACGAGGCCTCGGAGGTCACACCCTCCTGGAGGTCGCCGTCCGAGGCGATGACGTACACGTGGTGGTCGAACGGGCTCTCACCGGGAGCCGTCGACGGGTCGAGCAGGCCGCGCTCGCGGCGGGCCGCCATGGCCATGCCGACCGAGGACGCGAGGCCCTGGCCGAGGGGGCCCGTGGTGATCTCGACGCCGTTGGTGTGCTTGTACTCGGGGTGGCCGGGGGTCTTGGAGCCCCACGTGCGCAGCGCCTCGATGTCCTCGATCTCCAGGCCGTAGCCGGCGAGGAAGAGCTGGAGGTAGATGGTGAGCGAGGAGTGGCCCGCGGAGAGCACGAAGCGGTCGCGGCCGACCCAGTGCGAGTCGGCGGGGTCGTGGCGCATGACCTTCTGGAAGAGCAGGTACGCGGCGGGGGCGAGGGAGATCGCGGTCCCCGGGTGGCCGTTGCCGACCTTCTCGACGGCGTCCGCCGCGAGGGCCTTGATGGTCTTGACAGCCTGGTCGTCCAGGGGGGACCACTCGAGGGGCTGGTTGGCAGGAACGAACGCGTTCACCGGACCTCTTTCCCGTCCGGAGCCTGGCCCCGGATCATCGTCGGAACAACAAAGATCAACCGATGAACTATTCCGTCGCACGCACCCGGTCGCTCACAGGGGGAGCGGGGGGCCGAGCAGGCGACCGGCCGGTCGCGACGGTGGGTGCCGCGGGTCGGAGCCCTCGGGGTGCCCACCGGGGCACCAGGCCGTCGGTTGCTCCACCCAGCCTATACGCGGACCCCCGGACGGCGCCCTGCCCCGCCCACCACGTGGATTTCGGTCGGATCTCACACTTTTGCACGAGCCGGAAGGCGGCGGCGACGGAGGGGCCGACGTAACATAGGACGGATGTCCAGCGGGTCGGAGCCGACACGCACCGACTGCCGGACGACGCCCCCCAGCTTTCCTCGCCAGAACGGAACCCCGAAGCGCGTGCACACCACGAGCCAGGCACCGATCGACGAGACGGGTCTTCCGTCTCGTCCTGCCGCGACCGCGCAGGTCGCCGGACAGTCACGGGTCGCCGCGGACGGCAGCGCCGTCGCGGGGATCCGCAGCACGATCGGTGCGTACATCGCCCTGACGAAGCCGCGCATCATCGAGCTCCTGCTCGTGACGACGCTGCCCACCATGATCCTCGCCCAGGGCGGTTTCCCGGACTTCTGGCTGGTCGTCAAGACGCTCGTCGGCGGCACGCTCGCCGCGGCGTCGGCCAACGTCTTCAACTGCTACATCGACCGCGACATCGACGAGCTCATGAACCGCACCAAGCGGCGCCCGCTCGTCACGGGCGAGATCTCGCCGCGTGCTGCGCTGGTGTTCGCGACGGCGCTCGGCGTGATCGCGCTGCTGTGGTTCGCGCTGCTGGTCAACGCCCCCTCGGCCTGGCTCACGTTCGCGGCCATCGCGATCTACGTCGTCGGCTACACCATGATCCTCAAGCGCCGCACGCCGCAGAACATCGTGTGGGGCGGCATCGCGGGCTGCATGCCGGTCTTCATCGGCTGGTCCGCGGTCACCGGCTCGCTCAGCTGGTCCGCGGTCGCGCTGTTCCTCGTGATCTTCTTCTGGACGCCGCCGCACTACTGGCCGCTGTCGATCAAGTTCAAGAAGGACTACGCCAACGCGGGCGTCCCGATGCTTCCCGTCGTCGCCGACAACCGCAAGGTCGCCCGCGAGATGATCGGCTACACGGTCGCCATGATCGCCTCGTCGCTCGCCCTGTGGTGGCTCGCGCCCATGACCTGGGTCTACGGCGTGGTCGCGATCGGTCTCGGCGCCTGGTTCCTGGCGCTGTGCGTCATGATGCTGCGCCGGGCGAACGACCCGACCAAGGGCAAGCTCGGGGCCATGAAGGTGTTCCACGCCTCGATCACGTACCTGACCCTGCTGTTCGTCGCGGTCGCGGTCGACGTGTTCCTCCCCTTCTGACGGCCGACCCGGGACGCACGGGATGACCGACCACCCAGCAGCCGGTGCGCGATGACGCGCGCCGCTGCGGGGGAGCCTGCGCTCGTCGTCGGGCAGGACGTGCCTGAGGGGCCCGCGACCCCGGAGACCCCTGCAGCCCCACCGCTGCCCGCGGCCCTCGACCGGGCCGTCCGCGAGTACCTCGCGCACCTGACGGTCGAGCGCGGGCTGTCCCAGAACACCGTCGCGGCCTACCGGCGTGACCTCGCCCGGTACGCCGCCTACCTCGCGGCCCGGGGCAGGACGGAACCCGCCGACGTGACGCCGGCCGACGTCGCGGAGTACGTCACCACGGTCCGCACGGGAGCCGACGGCGCCGCTCTCCTCTCGCCGTCGTCGACGGCCCGCTCGGTGGCCGCGGTGCGCGGCTGGCACCGGTTCTGCGCGCTCGAGGGGCACACCGACTCCGACCCGTCGGCCGAGGTGCGCCCGCCCGCGCAGGGCAAGCGGCTGCCCAAGGCCATCTCGACCGAGGAGGTCGAGGCCATCCTCGAGGCCGCCGGCGCGGGGGAGGGGCCGGGACCGCTGCGGGACCGCGCGCTGCTCGAGCTCGTGTACTCCACGGGTGCCCGCATCTCGGAGGCCGTGAGCCTCGACGTCGACGACCTCGACCTGGGCTCGGGGGCCGTGCGGCTGTTCGGCAAGGGGGCCAAGGAGCGCGTCGTGCCCGTGGGGTCGTACGCGGTGCGAGCCCTCGACGCGTACCTCGTGCGGGGGCGCCCGGCACTGTCCGCGACGGGACGCGGGACGCCCGCGGTGTTCCTCAACACGCGCGGCGCGCGCCTGAGCCGGCAGAGCGCGTGGGCCGTCCTGCGCACCGCGGCCGAGCGCGCGGGGCTCGAGCACCCCGAGCGGATCTCGCCGCACACGCTGCGCCACTCGTTCGCGACGCACCTGCTCGCGGGCGGCGCCGACGTGCGCGTGGTCCAGGAGCTCCTGGGGCACGCGTCGGTCACGACGACGCAGATCTACACGCTCGTGACGCGCGAGACGCTGCGCGAGGTCTACGCGTCGGCCCACCCGCGGGCGCTGGGCTGACCCTCGGCGTGCCGCGCGGGTTCGCGCCACTCCGGCGCGTGCACGCGTCGTGCGCGAGCCCCTGGGGTACCGTGGCGGACGTGAGCAGCCAGGCCCCGAGCGAGATCCAGGACGCCGCCGGACCGTACGACGCACGCGTCGCCACGGCCGCAGGCGCCGCCGACGGTGGTGCGTCCGTCGCACCCGACAACGCCCCCCGCGTCGATCCGGTCGGCCGCGAGATCCCCGAGTTCCCCGTGCCGGCGCGGCTCGCGACGCACGGGCCGGGACGCATCATCGCGATGTGCAACCAGAAGGGCGGGGTCGGCAAGACGACCACGACCATCAACCTGGGCGCGACGCTGGCCGAGTACGGGCGCAAGGTCCTGCTCGTGGACTTCGACCCGCAGGGCGCCGCGTCGGTGGGCCTCGGCGTCAACCCGCACGAGCTCGACCGCACGGTCTACAACCTGCTCATGGAGCGTGGCGCGGACATCCGTGAGGTCATCGTGCCGACGGCCGTCGAGGGGCTCGACGTGCTCCCCGCGAACATCGACCTGTCTGCGGCCGAGGTCCAGCTCGTGGGCGAGGTCGCGCGCGAGTCCGTCCTGGCCAGGGTCCTGCGCCCCGTGCAGGACGAGTACGACGTGATCCTCGTCGACTGCCAGCCCTCCCTGGGGCTGCTGACGGTCAACGCGCTCACCGCGGCGCACGGGGTGCTCATCCCGCTCGAGTGCGAGTTCTTCGCGCTGCGCGGCGTCGCGCTGCTCGTCGAGACCATCGAGAAGGTCCGCGACCGCCTCAACCCGCGCCTCGAGGTCGACGGGATCCTCGCGACCATGTTCGACTCGCGCACCCTGCACTCGCGCGAGGTCGTGGCGCGCGTGCACGAGGCCTTCGGTGACAAGCTCCTGCACACCGTGATCGGGCGGACCGTGAAGTTCCCCGACGCGTCGGTCGCGGCCGAGCCCATCACGGTCTACGCGCCGTCCCACCCGGGTGCGGTGGCCTACCGTCAGCTCGCCCGCGAGCTGGTCGCCCGTGGCGACGCTGCCTGACACCGCACCGGCGGCCACCCGGGCCGCCGACCCGCAGGACGAGCAGCCCGCCTCACCGTCGACCGACGCGCAGGACGCTTCGGAGGCGCCACTCCCGGCCCCGGCGACCGACCGGAACGGCAACCCGGCCTTCGAGGTGCACCTCGAGAACTTCTCGGGCCCGTTCGACCTCCTGCTCTCGCTCATCGCGAAGCACAAGCTCGACATCACCGAGATCGCTCTCGCGCAGGTCACCGACGAGTTCATCGCGTACATCCGCACGGCCGAACGCCTCGCGCGCGAGGCCGAGGAGGCCGCGCGCGCGGAGACGGGTCCGGTCCCGCCCGGGGGAGCGGTGCCCGACGCCGGCGCTCCCGTCGCCAGGTCACGTCGCCCCCGTCCGGGGCGCGGCGGGCACCCTGGCTGGGACCTCGGCACCGCGAGCGAGTTCCTGCTCGTGGCCGCGACCCTGCTCGACCTCAAGGCCGCCCGCCTGCTGCCCACCGGGGACGTCGAGAGCGCCGAGGACCTCGAGCTGCTCGAGGCCCGCGACCTCCTGTTCGCGCGGCTCCTGCAGTACCGCGCCTACAAGCAGGTCTCCGCGGTCATCGCGGACCGGCTCGCGACAGAGGGGCGCCGCTTCCCGCGCATCGTGCAGCTCGAGCCGCACCTCGCGGCCATGCTGCCCGAGCTCGTGTGGAAGCTCGGCCCCGAGCAGCTCGCGGCGCTCGCGGCGAAGGCCATGGAGCCCAAGCCGCCGCCGCCCGGGGTGTCTCTGACCCACCTGCACGCGCCCGCGGTGAGCGTGCGCGAGCAGGCGAGCCTCGTCGTCGGGCTGCTGCGGCGGGAGGGGGCCGCATCGTTCCGCGTGCTCGTCGCGGACGCCGGCGAGACGCTCGTCGTCGTCGCGCGCTTCCTGGCGCTGCTCGAGCTCTTCCGCGAGGGGCTCGTCGCGTTCGAGCAGGTCGAGGCGCTGGGCGAGCTCACGGTCCGGTGGACGGGCAGCGACGGTGCGGACGACGAGGACGGCGCTTCGCTCGATGCCGTGGGCGGGGAGTTCGACGCCGACGACACCGACGTCCCCCCTGCCACGGTCGTGCACCCCACGACACGGACGGACCCATGAACGAGGAGAGCATGACCCAGGACACCGCGGACGCCGCACTCGCTGCGCGCGGCGCAGAGACGGACGACGCGCCCGCGTTCAGCGCCGAGCACCTGCCGGGCGGGGCGCTCGCGGCCCTCGAAGCCGTGCTCATGGTCGCCGACGAGCCCATCCCCGCGGTCCAGCTCGCGACCGCCCTCGGTCTGCCCCAGCGCGAGGTCGAGGACCTGCTGGGCGAGCTGTCGGCCGAGTACCGCGGCGAGCTGGGCGGACGGCCCCGCGGTTTCGAGCTGCGCCAGGCGGGCGGCGGGTGGCGCGTGTACTCGGCGCCGGTGTTCGCGGACGTCGTCGGGCGCTTCCTCCTGGAGGGCCAGAGCGCGCGCCTGACGCAGGCCGCTTTGGAGACCCTCGCGGTCGTCGCGTACCGTCAACCGGTCACGCGCGGCCAGATCTCGGCCGTGCGCGGCGTGAACGTGGACGGCGTCGTACGGACGCTCACGACCCGCGGGCTCGTCGCGGAGGTCGGCCAGGATCCCTCGACGGGTGCGGTCCTGTACGGAACCACGGGATACTTCATGGAGCGCATGGGCTTCTCGTCGCTCGACGAGCTCCCCGCCCTCGCGCCGCACCTGCCGGACGTCGACTCCATCGTCGACGCCGCCGACAGCACACTCGGAGCGTCCGGGGGTGGGAGCGACCGCGCACAGCCGCGGACGCCGGCCCTGCCCGACGGCGCTCGACCCAGCACGAACGACGAAGGAACATCATGAGCAGCGCACGCGAGGGTGGCCGACCGGCCGCCCGAGGACAGCGGTCCGAGAACTCCTCGGGCACCGGTCGACCGGGCAGTGGTCACGCAGGCGGTGGCCGGCCGGCAGGTCAGCGCTCCTCGGCCCCCCGCTCCGGAGCGGGCCGCGGATGGGCCGGCGACCCGCAGGCAGGCAAGAGCAAGCCGCCGCGCCGTCCGGCCGCGCCCAAGGGACCGCAGCGCGACGTCCACGTCGCCGACGGCGTGCGTCTCCAGAAGGTCCTCGCGACCGCAGGCCTGGGCTCGCGCCGCGCGTGCGAGGACCTCATCGCCGCGGGCCGCGTCGAGGTCGACGGCGTCGTGGTGCGCGAGCTCGGCGTCCGCGTCGACCCCGAGAAGGCCGTGATCCACGTCGACGGCATGCGCGTCCAGCTCGACCAGTCGCTCGTGACGATCGCGCTCAACAAGCCGCTCGGCGTCGTCTCCACGATGCACGACCCCGAGGGCCGCCCCGCGCTCACGCAGTTCGTCGCGACGCGCCCCGAGCGCCTCTTCCACGTCGGGCGCCTCGACGCCGACAGCGAGGGCCTGCTGCTCCTGACGAACGACGGCGAGCTCGCCAACCGTCTCTCGCACCCCAAGTACGAGGTCTCCAAGACCTACCTCGTGTCGGTCGAGGGCCGCGTCGCGGGCAACGTCGCGAACAAGCTGCTCCACGGCATCGAGCTCGAGGACGGCCCGGCCAAGGTCGACCGCTACCGCGTGGTCGACACGACCCCGCAGGCCAGCATGGTCGAGGTCGTGCTCCACGAGGGCCGCCACCGCATCGTGCGCCGCATGTTCGAGGAGCTCGGCCACCCCGTGACCCGGCTTGTGCGCACCCGCATCGGCTCGATCCACCTGGGCAACCTGCGCCCCGGCGCTACCCGCGTCCTGGGCCGCACCGAGCTCGGCACCCTCATGAGCGAGGTCGGGCTCTAGCACCCCTCCCGCCCCGGGAGCCGCGTCTTCACGCGCTCCCGGGGCGGCGCTACGCTCGACCCGACCCTCCCGTACGAAGGAGTACCCATGCCCGTCCGGGCCATCCGGGGCGCCACGCAGCTCGACGTCGACGAGCGCGAGCACCTCTTCGACCGCACGCGCGAGCTCGTCCAGGCCGTCCTCGACGCCAACGAGATCGACACCGCGTCGCTCATCTCGATCTTCTTCACCTGCACGCCCGACCTCGTGGCGGACTTCCCGGCCGCCGCCGCCCGCGAGATGGGGCTCGGCGACGTGCCCCTCATGTGCGCGGTCGAGATCGGCGTGCCCGGGGCGCTGCCCCGCGTGGTGCGGCTCATGGCGCACGCCGAGGTCGACGTGCCGCGGGCCGACGTCCAGCACGTGTACCTGCACGGGGCGACGTCGCTGCGCAAGGACCTGGCCCAGTGAGCGCGGACGGTACCCGTGCCGAGGGGCGCGGGCTGGTCGTCGCGATCGACGGGCCCTCCGGGTCCGGCAAGTCGAGCGTGTCGCGGGCCGTCGCGCAGCGCCTCGGCACCGCCTACCTGGACACGGGCGCGATGTACCGCGCCGCGACCTGGTGGTGCCTCGAGGAGGGCGTCGACCTCGCCGACCAGGCCGCGGTCGCCGCGGCCGTCGACGTCATGCCGCTCGTCATGGGCATCGACCCGGCCGCGCCGACCGTGCACGTCGACGGCACCGACGTCGGCGAGGCGATCCGCACCACCGAGATCTCCACGGCCGTGAGCGCGGTGGCCACGAACCTCGCGGTCCGCGCCGAGCTGCGGCGCCTGCAGCGCGTCATCATCGCGGCAGAGTCGTCGGCGTCGGCTTCCTCGGCGTCCGTGGCGTCCTCGGAGAGCGCCGGCACGAGCTTCTCCGGTGGGCGCGGCATCGTCGCCGAGGGGCGCGACATCACGACTGTCGTCGCCCCCGACGCCGACGTGCGCATCCTGCTCACCGCGAGCGAGGAGGCGCGCCTGGCCCGCCGCTCGCTCGAGGTCCACGGCGCGGCCGACGCGGCTGCCGTCGAGGCCACCAAGGACCAGGTGCTGCGCCGCGACCGTGACGACTCGACCGTCTCGCAGTTCCACGTCGCGGCCGACGGCGTCGTGACGGTCGACTCGTCCGACCTCGACTTCGAGCAGACCGTCCAGGCCGTGCTCGACGTCGTCGAGCACGCCACGGCCACCACCGCCGCAGGGGGCGAGGGGACCGCTCGGTGAGCATCCCGCACGTCCCCTCTCCCACCGGGCCCGCCTGGTCCCGGTGGGTGGGGCGCTTCCTCGCACGTGTGATCTGGGACACCCGTGTGGTCGGGGCCGACCGCGTCCCCGCCACAGGACCCGTCCTGCTGGCCGCCAACCACACGGGCCTCGTCGACGGACCCCTCGTGCTGGGCGTCGCACCCCGGCCCCTGCACGTCCTCGTCAAGGAGGAGATGTTCGTCGGCCCGATCGGGTGGATCCTGCGCGCGGCCGGGCAGATCCCCGTCGACCGCCGCGGCGGACGATCGGCCCTCGTGACGGCGCTCGCGGTCCTGCGGCGCGACGGGGGAGTGGGCGTGTTCCCCGAGGGCAACCGCGGGCGCGGCGACGCCACGTCCGCGCGCGCCGGCGTGGCCTGGCTCGCGCTCAACGGCCACGCGCCCGTGGTCCCCGTCGCCGTGCTCGGCACGCGTCGCACCGGTGACGGCGTCAACCGCATCCCCGGTCTCCGTCGCCACCTGTACGTCGAGTTCGGCGCGCCCGTGGTCGTCGACAAGGCCGACGGCGTGCGCGGCAAGGCCGCCCTCGACGCCGCGAACGAGCAGATCCGGGCCGCGCTCGCGACGCTCGTGACCGGCGCCGTGGACCGCTCGGGCATCGCGCTGCCGGTCGACGGACCCGACCGCCTCCACCCCGGAGGACGCCCCGCGCAGTGACGTCGTGCACTCCGGGCGTGTCGCGCGCGGTCCTCGTTCGGAGAACTGCCCGGTTGCTGGGAGAATGGTCGCCATGACCACACCCGACCACGCACAGCCCGATGCCCAGGCATCCCTCGACGAGGTGTCGCAGACCCCCGGTGAGACGATCGACCAGGCGAGCGACGTCGTCGGGCAGCCCGAGGACACCACCGAACCACTGCTCGCCGCCGAGGGGGACGAGCAGGACGACGAGACCCGCGAGCGCGCCCTGCGCGCCGGCCTCGAGGACTACGAGCTCGCCGACGAGGACATGGCGCTCCTGTCCGGCGACGACTACGACTCTGCCGACGACGTCCCTGCCGCGCCGCTGCCGGTCCTCGCGATCGTCGGCCGCCCCAACGTGGGCAAGTCGACGCTCGTCAACCGCATCCTCGGCCGCCGCGAGGCCGTGACCGAGGACAAGCCCGGCGTCACGCGCGACCGCGTCTCCTACCCGGCCGAGTGGGCCGGACGCCAGTTCACGCTCGTCGACACGGGCGGCTGGGAGGTCGACGTCGCCGGCATCGAGGCGCGCGTCGCCGAGCAGGCCGAGGTCGCGATCGCGCTCTCGGACGCCGTCGTGTTCGTCGTCGACGCGACCGTGGGCCCCACGGCCACGGACGAGCGCGTCGTGAAGCTGCTCCGCAAGTCCGGCAAGCCCGTCGTGCTGTGCGCCAACAAGGTCGACGGCGCACGCGGCGAGGCCGACGCGACCGAGCTCTGGAGCCTGGGCCTCGGCGAGCCGCACCCCGTCTCCGCCCTGCACGGGCGCGGCACCGGTGACCTGCTCGACGCCGCCATGGAGGCGCTGCCCCTCGTCTCCGAGCACGCCGTCGTCCTGCCGTCCGGCCCCCGCCGCGTCGCGCTCGTCGGCCGCCCCAACGTCGGCAAGTCCTCGCTCCTGAACAAGGTCGCGGGCGCCGACCGCGTCGTCGTCGACTCCGTCGCCGGCACCACGCGCGACCCCGTCGACGAGCTCGTGCTCCTCAAGGGCATCCCGTGGTGGTTCGTCGACACCGCCGGCATCCGCCGCCGCGTGCACCAGACCAAGGGCGCCGACTTCTACGCCTCGCTGCGCACCCAGGCCGCGATCGAGAAGGCCGAGGTCGCCGTCGTGCTCGTCGACGCGTCCGTCCCGCTCACCGAGCAGGACACGCGCGTCATCTCCCAGGTCGTCGACGCCGGGCGCGCCCTCGTCATCGCCTACAACAAGTGGGACCTCATGGACGAGGACCGCCGCCCCTTCCTGGAGCGCGAGATCGAGAAGGACCTCGTGCAGATCCAGTGGGCGCCGCGCGTCAACGTCTCGGCCCGCACCGGCTGGCACACCGACCGCCTCGTGCCCGCGCTCGAGCGCTCGCTCGAGTCGTGGGACAAGCGCATCCCCACCGGGCGCCTCAACGCGTTCCTGGGCGAGCTCGTCGCGGCCCACCCCCACCCGCTGCGCGGCGGCAAGCAGCCCCGCATCCTGTTCGCGACCCAGGCGTCCACGCGCCCGCCGCGCTTCGTGATCTTCGCGACCGGCTTCCTCGAGGCCGGCTACCGCCGCTTCATCGAGCGTCGCCTGCGCGAGACCTTCGGGTTCGAGGGCACGCCCATCGAGATCTCGGTGCGCGTGCGCGAGAAGCGCAAGCGCTGACGCACCTCCCGCCGGGGCCCGTGGGGCTCCAGCGGGCCGTGTGAGGCGTCGAGAGACCCACGGGAGGGCCGTGCGTGCCGGAAGGCTCGCGCGGCCCTCCTGGGCGTTTCTGGGAGTGCTGGGGGCGTGCTCGGACTGGGTGGGATCTGACGGTGCCCTGGTCGAGCGCTGGTGGCGCGCTGGGCGCGGCCTCGACGGGGCCTGTGACGCGGCCGGGAGCTCCCCGGACGTGCGTGACCCGTGCCACTCACCAGCGAGGATGCACGGAGCATGCCCAAAGTGGGGTATTGTTTCTCTCGGCCCTGAAGGGCTGGTGAAGCCCTCCGGGGCTCACGGGCTGTGGCGCAGCTTGGTAGCGCACTTGACTGGGGGTCAAGGGGTCGCAGGTTCAAATCCTGTCAGCCCGACCAAAAGCCCAGGTCAGGAGGTGTTTTTCATCCTCCCGACCTGGGCTTCGTCGTTGGAAGCCTCCACAAGTGGCACGTGGCGTCACGTCACGGCAGTGCAAGGGCGTCGGCGGCGTCTCCACAAACCTGGACTTTGCGGCTCTCGGCAGCGGTGCGGCATCCAGTGCGAGGCCGACGGTCCCCGCGCTCGCCCGTGGCAACACGCCGTGAGGGGAGCCATTGGGCCGCCGCATAGAGACGGCATGACCCGCAACCACCGCTTGTTCACCGTGAGCGATCTCGCCACCCACCATGGCTCGTCCCGCCATGCCAGCCACCCCTTCCACGCATCCAGCGCCAGTCCGTGTGATCTACGTGGCGGTAGCAGGTTGCGGTACCGGCAGGAAGATGGCCAGACGGGGCCCACTTGGTCACGATGGAGCCCACATTCGTTTCGATGTCTGGCGGCGATCGACCGCTGGACCTGACCCGGCGGTCGTCATGATGCGTAATGGTGGAAGACCTCAGCGTTTGCCCGGCACGCACGGTGCCCTGGTCCCGAAGAAGACCGCGACCGGGCGCTGGAGGGTCGATGCCCGTGGAAGCGATAGCGACGGGAGAGAGCATCGCATCCAGGTCACCGAAGACTCGCCGGCCGCCGCGATCACTGCGTGGGCGAGGAAGTTCTACTCCAACAGCGGACGCGCTGACAGCGTCACAGACCTGACTGCGAGCACATTGCTCGAGACGGTGGCCCGCCTGTGGGTCACCTTGCGCATGGAGGAGGCTCACGCCCCTGGTGGACGGGTGCGGGTTCAGACAGTGGAGCAGGACCTACGGCTGCTGCGTGTCGACGTGGTACCCGTCATCGGGCAACTCAGGTTGCGTGACCTGACCACTCCGCTGCTGGAACAGTGGTTGGCGTCCATCCGTGGTGCCGACGGTGCGGAACATTCCCTGAATGACAAGCGCCGCAAGTGCAGGTCCCTCGTCAAGCGGATCCTGGACTACGCGATCCGCATGGGTGCGATCGAGGGTGTGAACGTTGCCGAGCGAACCACTGTCCCACCCAAGAGAAGGAGCCAGCCCCGGGCGTTGTCCACGGACGAGATCCACGCTCTGCGGGACGCCGCGCGCCGATGGCGTGCTGACTCGGCGAGGCGTCTCGGGCCCGCCCCGTCCCTCAATCTGGCCGTGCTGGTCGATCTGCTCCTTGGATCCGGGATGCGAATCGGGGAGGCACTCGCATTGCGGTGGGGGAACGTGCACCTTGCGACAGGGCCGGGGGAGCGGTCGACAGTGACGGTGGTGGCGACCATGGTAGAGGTTGGCTACCAGTCGGTTCGCCAGGAGGTCACGAAGTCCGAGCGCGGAATGCGCAGCATCACCGTTCCGCCGTTCACCGTCGAATCGCTACGGCTTCTGCGGCCCGACAATGCCGACCCGGATGACCCAGTGTTCAGGACCAGAGTCGGTACCCACTGGCAGACTCAGAACGCACGACGCTCCCTGAAGCAAGCGCTCGAAGCAGCTGGGATCGACCCGAGGTCGCTGCACCCGCATACGTTGCGAGCCACCGTCGCCACCGCCCTCCGGGCGGGTGGGTACGAGGTCGCCACCGCCGCTGTCCTGGGGAACACCGAAGCTGTTACAGCGAACTACTACATCGAAGGCGTGCACACCGCCCCGGACGTTCTCGGCGTACTGCAGGACATCGTCGAACAGACTGATCGACCGAGAGATGATGCCGGACAGCCGCCTTGCGCCTGGCCGTGGTTCCGGGCTTCTAGACTCCATGGGGACCGGAACAGAGGGTGAGCGGTCATGACAACACCACGCGAAACGACACTCCTTGGTCGTGTCGAGGATGCCGCGCGACAGCACCTGGACTGGGCGAAGACGAACGGCCGGGCGCCGAGCGTGCTCGCCGTCGCCCGTGCGGTCGGGCTGAGCAATACCACGTTCCGGCGCAACTTCCCAGAGGTGGTCGTCGAGATCACCGCAGCTCGCTCAGGCGCCGTGACGCAGACGGGCCGCAAACTTCTCAAGAGTGCCGGCGTACGACGACCTGATTGGCCGGAACGCACGACTGCGGCGTACCAATCGTGAACTGACCAATCAGGTGCGTGTCGCAACTGCTGTCATTCAGCGTCGAACCGAACGCAACTCGGAGCTCGAGGCTCGACTCCTCGAGGCAAGGAGTGTCACCATGATCGATCAACGGCGCGCCCAGGCGCACCGTCCTGGTTGATTCGAACTTGGAGCCATCTTTGATGGTGGCTGGCGGGGCTCGCACGCCCGCTGGATGCTGCGACACCCCGGCGGCTAGCCACCGCAGACATCCCCGATGAGCTGCGCGGGCGGGTGGGACGCACGCGTGGCTGAGCATGGTGCATCGTTGCCGGGAGGCAGAATGTGGAGCCGAGTGCTGAGGTGAATATCGAAGGGCGAGGTCGAGCATGACTTCCAGCGGAATAGACGCTAGTCGCGGTCGGGCGGGTGGACGGACACCGGGTGCACGTCTGTCGGCGCGGAGCGCGGCAGTTCGTGGTGACCAGTACCAGTACGCGCTGGCGTGGCGGTATGCCTGCGACGCGCTAACCGACCCGGGCGTGGCATCCATCACCGTCGAAGATCCTTCGGGTGGTCACTTTGACGATCTCGTCGTACGGCGTCGAGATGCGTCGCCCGACCGGTACTTCCAGGTCAAGAGCTCCAACTCCGGGTCTGGCGTTGTTGACGACAAGTGGTTGACGACCCCGGTGAGCTCCGCCGGTCGCAGCCCTTTGCAGCACTTCTACGCCACATGGCGGAGCCTTAGTTGTGGAGATCGGCCGTTCGTCGTAACGCTCTACACAAACCGAGGAATCGACAGCAGTGACCCGATCCTGGGAGCACTTCGTGACAACAAGGACGCGGGCATCCGGGTAGCCGATCTTCGGTCCGCGACCTCGGGTTCCGCCGCGGGGCGGGCGAGGATTCGGTGGGCCGCACACCTGAGTGTCACCGAGGAAGAGTTGTACGCCTTCCTGACTGCCATGAGGTGGGTCCAGTCTGGACCCGAGGCCGGGCTCCGGGAAGATGCCATTGCACCCATGCGCTTAGCCGGCCTGCGCTACGACGACGAAGCCGTGGAGCTCGGCATTGCCTACATCCGCGAGCTCGTCACAGATGCCATCGGTTCCCGGACCCGTGAGCAGTTGCGTGACGACCTGGCCGCTCGCAACATGTTCGCTCAGGACGCACAGCTCGTCCTCGCCGTTGACGCGATCGATAGTCCGAGCGGCCCCCGCCATGCGCACGCCAGGGTCGACTGGGTAGATCGGTTTGACGGAGCCGATGCCCGTAGCAGGTACCACCCGATGGATGCCGACGACTGGAACACGTTGTTCCGCGCAGACCTGGAGGAGGTGCGGGTGCAGCTCGAGGCGTACCCGACGCGCCGAGTGTTCGTCACTGGCGCGATGCGCCTGGCCGCGCACTTCGCGGTCGGCTTCGAGTTGCCGGATGTCCGGCGTTGGGTCCTTTCGACAGACCAGCGAGGAACCACTTGGCGCACCGACGCGCAGCCGGACACTGCGGTGATTGCGAGCCTCACGGAAGTCGGCGTCGGCCTGGGGAGCGAGGTGGCTGTCGCCGTGGCGCTGACTGGCGACATCGGCGACGACGTCCTGGAGTATGTGCGAGCACGCCAGCTGCCGGTCTCGGACGTGCTCATCTTCAAAGCCGACGGCGGCCCGAGTGACGTGTCGGTTCCCGAAGCCGAGTGGTTGGTCAAGTGGGTTCACGACGTCCGTGACCAGGTCCGGCGCGCGGCTCGACGTGCCACTGGTGTGCACCTGTTCATGAGTGCGCCTGCAGCCGCGGCGTTGTTCCTGGGGCACCGGTGGAACACCGTCCCGGGGCCGCTGACGGTCTACGAATTCGACGGTCGTGAGTACTTCCCGACCTTCACCTTCGCCTGAAAGCCGGGGTGTGGTGGCACCGGTTCGGAAGGCGATGCGGAGACATTCCGGCGGGCATGTCAGGGGGAGTGGGTAGCGTGTATCCCAGTGTCCCGACTGGCGGGCGGATCGGAGTACAGGCGTGGGCGTGAGCAGTGCATTCGATGAGTACCGCAAGACCGTCGACGCCTCCCCCGAGGCGGTGACCGAAGCCCGCAGTCGCCGTGATCTGTTCCAGGAGGCGCTTCTGGCGTATGACGACATCGTCGAGGTGGTGCCGTCGGGCTCACTCGCGAGAGGCACGCACAAGGACCCGATCCATGACGTCGACCTCGTCGCGATCTACAGCGAGGACGACCATACCGACTGGGGGCTGTCCGGAGCGTCCGCAGATGATGCGCTGAGTGTGACGGGCTCTCGGGTAAACGAGCAACTCGGGATGAGCTACGGCCTGCTCGATAAGCGTGTGAGGCTTGCCTCTCCGCGGAACCACGCGGTGAAGTGCTTCCTCGACGACCCCAACGACCCCGAGGCATTCACCGTGGACGTGATGCCTGCCTTCCGCCGCGATGGCATGCTTCTTGTCCCGGAGTCCGCGACCGCGACCTGGATCTGGACGAACCCGGAGTACTTCATCGAGCAGGTCGCGAAGCGGCACGGTGAGTGGAACAAGTTCGCGAGCACGGTGCGGATGCTGAAGGCCTGGGCAGCAGGCCAGGACACCAAGATCAAGTCACTCGTGATGGAGGTGCTCGCGCTCGAGTACCTCCCTGCGGCGAGCAACCGACCGACCGCAATAGCCCAGTTCTTCTCCGCCGCCGCGTGGCACCTCGAGAACGGCGGCGTGGTGGAAGACCCGGCCAAGGTCTGCGGGGAGATCCAGGCGGACCTGGACATCGACGCCGTCGCTGACCTATTGCGTTCTGCTTCCAACACCGCGACGCAGGCTCAACAGGCCGTGCGCAACAACGACCCGCACCGCGCTATCTCGCTCTGGGGAGAGGTGTTCGGGTCTGACTTCCCAGTGCCCGCCCCCCTGGACCCCACACCCGCCGTGGTCGTCGCTCCGCGGCCTGTAAAAGACACGCCCCAGGGATGAACGTGAGCCTGAGCTCCCCTGTGTACTGGACCGACGTCGATCAGCACCGGCTCCAGCAGGATCTTGCGGATGTTCACGCTTTGGCGCCAGGACTAGCGTTCGAATTGCCTCCTGGCGTCAACGCCCCCCACCAAGGGTTGTGGACCGGAGAACTCCCGCTGTGGCCTTTCGAGCGAGAGCAGCCCGACGGCCTCACCGAGCTCCTCGCGCACGGCCTCCGCGTAAATGTGCTGTGCTCGGCGGCGCACCCCGTCGTGCCGCCCACGATCCTCCCCATCGACCCGTCGCCGCTGCTGTCCGAACGGAGCATGAACGTCTGGCACGTCGCTCCTCGCGGCCAGCTGTGTCTGATGCAGTCCTCTGGGTCATGGAGGCCGTCCGATCGGGTTAGCGACTTGCTCCTCAAGGCGTGCGGGTGGCACGTGGAGTACGCGCTGATGAAGGCGGGAGTCGTCGAGGCGATGAGTGAGCGCGGCATCGTTGAGGACGAAAGCCGTGACCTCCTCGTGCGGTGCGCCGTCGAGGCGAACCAAATGGTCGGCTCGGAGCCGGGGAGGGGGGCAGATGCCTAAACCTCAACCGCTCGTTGTGCTCACCCGCGAGGCGATCGACAAGATGGCGAACTCACGCGCGGGCGGCGGCGACCTGTTTTTCACCCACTCGCAAGCTGACGACATCTACGTGGCGAGCGCGGTGGAGTCGGTCAACGGGAACGTCCTGCCCGTCACCGATCTACGGTCGTACAGCGCGTTGGCGCGAACAGGCGGAAGGGTGCTCGGGCAGTGGCTGCGCTGCGTCCCGCTGGACCTGCACTTGGGGCACTTTGACCTGTCCCGTCGGCCGGGGTCATTGTTCTCCCTCGCTGCGTTCCAGCGGATCGTCCCTGGTGTGCGCGACCCGCGGGGGCACGCTTACCCGCTCGTGACCCAGGTCGAGGATGTGCCGACGGAGTTGAAGCTCGTCGGCGTGCCGACATACGCGGGCTGGTCTGTTGACGACGAAGGCGCTGCACCGCTTGCAATTGCTATCGAACCCGAGTTGTCCGGGATCAGCAGACTCGCTCTGCAGTGGCCGGTCGCGGACCTTCAAGAGTGTCGAGTCGTCCTCGTGGGTGTTGGCAGCATCGGCGGCTCCGTCGCCGAGTCATTGGCGGCCTACGGGGTCGGGCGGATTGACCTCGTAGATCCAGACCGTCTGTTGTGGCACAACACGGTTCGCCATTTGCTCGGGCCGGAGAGCGTAGGTAGGACCAAGGTCAGCGCACTTGCCGAACGCATCAACGATCGGTGGCCGGACACCCGCGCCGTCGGTCACACGCTCGATGCGGTCGAGGAGGCGCACTACCTGCGCCCGCTCCTCGACGGCGCCGACATCGTGGTGTGCGCGGCTGACGGGATCGCGCCGCGCCGGGCGGTCAGCCATCTCGCCCGTGCAGCACGTGTACCTGCGGTTCTTGCGTGCGTCCTGGACGATGGCGGGGTTGGGGAAGTGCTGCGCCTTCGGCCCGGCCCTCGCCACGGGTGTCTGATGTGCCAGCGCCGCGCTCTGGAGGAGCAGGGCGCTATCGACGCGGAGGGAGATCAGGAACTCGACTATGGCACGGGATTGCTCCACAAGCCGATGACTGCAGTAGGTCCCGATCTGCGACTAGTGGCCGACCTCGCCGCGAAGAGCGCTGCGGCTACTTTGCTAGAGGCGCGTGGACATGGCGATCAACGGTTGCCCGGTGAGCACGCGGTTCTGGCGTTACGTTCGGGGAACGAACTTGCGGCGCCGTTCGACGCTCCGGCCCTCGGAATGGTGACCTGGTATCCAGCCCACCCACCGCTACCTGGTTGCTGGACATGCGAGTCAAGATGAGCGCGATTCCGCAAGCCTGGACGGTCGTCTTTCCGCGACCAGTTCTTCAGGGGATGCTGGACGAAGCGGCCGCTGGCGGCAGCACCCTGGAGACGGGCGGCATCCTTCTCGGACACGAGGAGGAAGGTGCTAGTGCTACTCACCTGACTGGGGCCGGTTCGCCAGGGCCGCTCGCGGTGCGTGAGCCCAGGTTCTTTCTGCGTGACCTGAGTCATGCGCGGATGCTTGCGCTGTTGGCGTGGGAGCGTGACCGCTCGCAATGGGTTGGTGAGTGGCATACGCATCCCCTTGGCCGACCGATGCCGAGTGGCCTCGACCTGGGGTCGTACGCGGCTCACGTCCAGGACCCGGAACTGGGCTTCCGCCGGTTCATCAGCGTGATCGTCGCTTGGCGCGCCACAGGGGAGTGCACGCTTGGTGCTTGGGCTATCGACAGCGCCGAGGCGCGGGCGACGAACGTGAGAGTCGTCGAATAGCCGCCGATGGCCGCGCTGACGGAACTGGGCCGCTCATTGGCCGCAACGACGTACGAACGAGTCGCGGCAAGTGGTGTAGCGGGATCGCGATGTGTTCATAAGGGGCTTCGTCGTTTTCGATGGGATAGTCGCAGAGCTTGTACTGGGTCGTCCGGCTGTACGCAACAACGAAGACCTGCGCGCCCCAGTCGTCCGAAGGCAAGTCGTCTAGGCCGCTGGCCCAACCAACGCTTCCTATGAGCACGCGCCATCGTTCGATCGGGAGACCAGCCCGCTCGTGGTACGCCGCCTGCTTGCAACTGCTCGAGCAGTAGAGCGCGTCGCGACGTTTCTCCCACCCGATCCGTCCCTGACAGCGCAGACAGACTCGGGGACGCTGAGTCATGCCGCGCCGTGGCCGGTCTCGAGCATCGCCAGGTGCCTGTAGAGGGTGTCTCGGGAAACCAATATGGCACGGGCGACTGCAGCTCGGGACTGACCGTCGGCGAGGGCGACACGAGCGGCGTCGATGCATTCGCGCGACATGACGGTTGGACGGCCGCCAACCCGACCGCGGGCTTTGGCGGCGGCGAGGCCGTCGAGGGTGCGTTCGCGGGCGAGGTCGGCTTCCATCTGTGCGACGGCGGCGATCGCAGGGTGATGGCGCGCTCGTCGAGGTCGCGCACGAGGTGGGCGGCGGAGCGTCCGAGGCGGTCGAGCTTGGTGACGACGAGGGTGTCTCCTTCGCGGGTGCTGGATGCCCTCTCGACGACGACGTCGCGCTCGTCGACGCCGCCCGGCCCGGTAAAGGCATCGCTCTGGGCGTCGAGGCTCTGCGCGGTCGTCGAGACGCGGGCGTAGCCGTAGGTGTGAGCCATGGCGTTGACGGTAGCGAAAACCCCGGGCCGCGTTCTGCGACACCAGGGGTTCTCGGACACTAGTTCTGCGACACTTTCTTTCGGCGTGTCGCGGCTGCGGTTGTGGTGCCGGACAAACGGTCGGTTTCCGACATTCAACCGTTGCGAACGCGCAGTCGGTCGCCGCCGTCGCCCGGCCACTGGGCGTCTGCCGTCACGCGGCAGGGGACCTGACGGCGTGCGAGTGGGAATGGGGTCAGTCTGGCGAGGTCGGCTTGGGAATCCGTTGTACGAGGTGTGCGATCGCTCGTCGGGCCAGGTCGCGGACGCGTGTGGGGATCTCTACCTGCTCTTGTCGTTCGACGAGCAGGTAGTCGCGCATGGCTGACCCGGCAAAGCCGCCTCTTGGCTTGTCGCGCAGGAGCGTGGCGAGCGAGGGGCCTCCAACTTCTTGTAGGCCTTCGATCATCTCGACTTCCTCAAGGTCAAGGATCTGCAAGGGGAGGATGTCCGAGGCAGTGAGGAGGTCCAGCGCCACTAGTTCTTCTCGGATCATCGCGGTGGTGATGGGATTGACGGGGAAGCCTTCGGTTGCGAGCACGACGGGAGCGAAGACCTTGGGCGCCCCTGAAGGATGACCTGTCAGCTTGCTCTCGTTGGCGCGTAGCTGGTTGATCGTGGACTGCAGCTGGCGCGCCTTGGTGATCACGAGCTTGTCGATGTCTTCAGCGAGGGCGCCTGGGTCCCGCCCGTGCACGGTCTCGCGTTTTGGTGCGTGGGTGCAGACGTCCAGGACGACCCAGGTATCGGGGTAGGCGATCGCGCAGTCGATGATCTTGATGCCCTTGCCCCCATAGGCCTGCTGCAAGGTTGTTTCGGGGAAGACTCGCCCAGAACCAGCCATCGAGGTGATCGCTTCGATGGCGTATCGCTCGGCATAGCCGCGCAGGGTGGTACCGAACAGACCGGTCCGCTTCTTGTCGCCTTGTGTCTTGAGGTGGTTGTGGACATCCCAGTACGGCAGCCAGCCGTAGACCCGTTCGATCAAGAACGAACGGTCGATGACCACGGTGGAGCCATCACCCCATCGCAGGGCCGGGAAGCGACGAAGCACATCCGAGTTCCAAGAGGTAGGTGGGCTCTCGGCCATCGCCATAAGCACCTGCAGGGGGGTCCCGGCTATGGCGCCCAGGGTGACATCGACGCGATCTTCGGCGATGCCGAGGTCGGTCAGGGAGGAGTCAATTGTCCTGTAGGTGCCATCTCCTGCTGACTGCCACATCGCCAGTGTCATGGTTGCGAGGTCCAGGAGGTCCACCCTGGTGGCTTCGCGGTACAAGGCGATCAGGTAGTCGTCGGGTACGGCTTCGTCGATCATAGGGAACTCGTACCACGTTCGAAACCACCGGGCGATGAGGTGGGGCATGGTCTTAGGACTGTAGAAGATGTGGTTGCTGACCATCTCGCGGCGGAGTCTCTCGCCGGATTCCTCATCCGAGAGCTCGTCGGAGTGCGCGACGAGCAGATCGCCGACCGCGAGGGGGAGGAGCGGTAGTACGGCCTCCGGTGCCGGGTGTGGCTGCTCGGGCTGAGAGGGGCAGACAGCAAGGGCAAGTGAGGCCAGGGCCACGAGCTGCTGAGGCGCGATGAGGTGCTTGCGCATGTCGGGTGACGCGAGCAGTGTCTTCGCTCGTGCTGCGAGTTCAGGAGGAAGGATCTGCAGGTACTCGCGATCTAGCTCAACAAGGCTCGCGCCGGACCGGTGACGGTTGAGCCAGCCAGCGACGAAGAGCAACACGTCGCCAACGTGCAGTGTCTCCAGCGTCTCAAGGAAGTCCTCAGGGGGGACAGGAGTGTCCCTGAGCTCGTTCAAGGTCGTATAGACCATCACGAGATCGATCGGTTCTGGCGGTTGAGCGAGGTGCATGGGTACGAGCAGGCCGGAGGCGATCGGGGCGAAGTCCTGGCTCAGTGCCCGGATCGTGGTGCCCTGGAAGTACCGCTTGCTGTCGAGCGCACCCACCAGATGCGTGCTCAAGTCCTTGGGCTCGGCCCCGGACAGCGTCGACACGAGCCTGCGCAGGGCCTGCTCTTGACTCTCAACCATGCACTTCCTCCAACGGAACTCGACGAGCGTGGGCCGGCCTTGCTTTCGACATGGGACGTGAGTCGGCGCCATCTTGCGCGCTCGACCGTGCCACGTGTCTAGCGGAGGTTGAACGCCTTGCGGCACCTGCCGCATCGGATGAGGCCAGGGCTGTAGCCGCCGATCAGGAACTTGGTGCGGCAGTAGGGGCAGGTAACGGTGTAGCCGTGCGGGTTGTGCTTCATGTCGTGCTCCGATGTTCGTGTGGGGCGGGCGGGCTGGTGGTGCGGTCGCACCACCAGCCCGTGGATCACTTCTCGTTGCGTACGCCCTTGTGCTGATTCGGGCTGCCGTTGATGATGCGACCCGTCGCCGTGTCGCGCTTGAACCAGGTGCTGCCACGCTTGAACTCGCTGCGGCCCTTGACGGCACCGGTGCGGTGTCCCTTGCCAGTGTTCTTCGCCATCTGTGTCACCTCCTCTCTCTGCGCTGTGTCGACCGTGCGGGCGAGCCGCGTGGTCCTGGGCAACTGCTGAAATCGTGTAGGGTCACACCGGTTGCGCAGGTGCAACCGTGTGCCTACTGTCGAATCAACGATAGAGCGACGATTCGACATGCGCAACTAGTTGCATAGATCAAAGAGGGGTTCATCGTGACAGAGCGTGGTTCGTTCGACGGGGTGGCGTTCTTCGCCGCGCTCGACGGCGTGCGAGAGGCTCGTGCGCTCAACTGGAAACAGGTTGCCCAGGGGGCAGGGGTGAGCCCTTCAACGCTGACGCGCCTGGCGCAGGGGAAGCGCCCTGACGTCGACAGCCTTGCGGCGCTCGTCGACTGGGCCGGTCTGAGCGCAGACGACTTCGTCGTGCGTGTCCACGGTGAGACTCGAGACGAGCCGCTAGCGATGATCTCGACATACTTGAGGGCGGACAAGTCGTTGTCCCCACGAGTCGCTGAAGCTCTCGAGGACGTACTTCAAGCAACGTACAAGGTGCTCAAGGACACGTAATGGCCCTACCGCGCGGATTCACCACACTCGCCGAGGCCGAGGCGGAGCGGATCCGCCAGGAGCTCGGCATCAGCCCCTACGTCAGGATCGACGCCCACGCCCTCGCGGAGTCACTCGCGATTCCGGTGATCGCTCTACGAGACCTGCGACTGCGCATCGGCGGCGACTCTCGGCTGGAGGCCAGCATCGACCTGCTACTAGGAGCTGGGGGTGCTGAGTTCTCGGCCGCGACAGTGTTCTTCCAGAGCAGACGAGTGATCGTGCACAACGACTCGCACAGCCCCGGCCGGCAGGTCTCAAACCTCTGCCACGAGGTCGCCCACGGCCTACTGCTGCACACGCCTAGGCCTGCCCTCGACGGTCGTGGATGTCGCGACTGGGATGACCAGATCGAGGACGAAGCGGACTACCTAGCCAGCACCATCATCATCCCTGGCAAGGCTGCCCGAGGGGCCGTAGGTCGAGGGTTGAGTGAGGAACAGATCGCCGAACAATTCGGCTGCAGCATCCAGATGGCCCGTCGGCGAGTGAATCAGTCCGGCGCGAGGCGACTTCGTGCGCGACGTAGCGCCTGACCTGTTTCGCGCCCGGTAGTTCTCGTCGAGGTGTCGGCGGCCCGGGGCTGGTTCCTGTGGTTGCCTGCGTTCACGCTTTCACACCGGATCACACGACGAGCAGGCGATGTGACATTGTGCTCTCTTCTGTCATAAGGGAGGTTCTCGGCCTGGCTCATGCGCCGGGCTGTGTGAACCAGGGGAAGGCCCCCTCTCACGGGCCTCAAAGGCGAGTCGCGCGTGAGGCCCAGGCTCCATGGACCCGGGCGTGCGGCTCCACCGGCTCGGGCCCGTGTGAACCGGCCTCACCTCGAGACGCGACCTGCCACAGGACCAGGCGTCCCCATGGACAGGTCCGCGCGGCAGTGCTGGCCTGACCACGAGCCGAGAGCAGACCTATTGTCGTCGCCCTGTTCAAGCGAGCTGGCCGCATATTCTTGGGACTTCTGAATGCGGCGAATTGTGTCGGGATTGGTCCGCGGGGCGTGTGCATTTGAGGCGTCCACATAGCGGGTTGTCTGTGGCCCACGGTAGTCTGTCCCATAAGGCGTCCCGGCCCCTGGCGCATAGCGGCACAACGTGCTACTGGGTGGCGCGGGGCAGTGGAGCTAAGAGACGAGTCGCAGGAGGAAAGCCCAGCGATTCCGCGGAAAATGAATCGTTCGAAAGGCATTCAAGGGGTCGCAGGTTCAAATCCTGTCAGCCCGACAGAAGCGAGAGGCTCGGAATCGTTGAGATTCCGGGCCTCTCGTCGTATCCGGACGTGCCCAAGATACTCACAGAGGTACACGCATAGCCCGGGTGGAAGCCATCACTCCGCGTGGGCGACACGGGCCCGCAGTTCGAGCGCCAGCCCGGCCGGGCCGCGACCGCGTCCTCGATGGTCTGGGCGATCTGTGCCAGGGCTTCCTCATTGAGGACGGGCTTGAGCTCGATGTGGAGCGGTGCCGATCTTCGCCATGGCGTTCGTCTCCGGTGGTGGTGCTGCTCCTCTGCTGGGAGTTGAACCCGGGATTCTGGTTTTGGAGACTGACGCGTGACCGTCGCCAGAGGATCGTCACATGGCGAAGGCCTCGAACTTGTGGTTCGGGGCCTTTCGACACGACGTGTGCACTTATCAGAAATTCACTGGACAACGACGCGTTGTCAACGGCTCAACACACACGCGGGTTCACCCGTTCGGCTACCGATGAGCGCAGGTCCCGTAGGGGACCATGTGCGTGTGCCAACTGAAATTTCTGTCGCGCTCATCGCTCTCGTAGGGGCAACTGGGGCCACGATCGTCACTGCGGCGAGCCAGCTCACCCGCGCTGCTCGTCTTCGTCGTCGGATCGAGAGGCACATCGCGCTCGCTCAGTCCTTCCCGCCGGAGTCGGTTCCTGCACGGTCCTTGACGATGACGGCCCGCATCTCCGCCGTCGAGTTGTCCGCCAGAACATGTGTCGTTCTGGCGCCGATCGTGATCTTCATCAGCTTCTCGCTAGGTGCGCTGATGCTTGGCCTTGGGCTCGCTCTGTTGCTGGCTGCGACCGCGAACGTGCCCCCAGGAGGAGCGGTGACGGCGGGGCTGTTCATCGCCCTGTTCGTGGCCGCCTTTGCCACTTTCTACCCTTTGGTTCCTTTATCAGCGCAGCGAGCCAAGATGGAGCGCAAGCTGCTCACGGACCCGTCGTTCCTCAGGAACGCGATGACGGGCGACGCTCGTGTTGTGATCGGACTCGACCGCAACCTCATCATCGAGCACAAGTAGCGTCACCCGGTTCTCCGGGTGCGGGTGGCCTGCGCCAGGACCATGGCGTCGGCGAGGCGGTACAGGCCGTCGGCGACGTCTTCGAACCGGCCGCGCTGGACCCCGGCAGTCTGACATGTGCCGGTCGCGGCTCGTTCGGCAGGTTCGTGTCGTGTCCAGCCCGCCCGGGACGATGTGCCGTGGCGTGCACCGCCCCACCGCGTGCGAGCGGCATCGGACGGAATGTGTACCCTCAGGGGCACACGGTCACGACGGGGGTGCGTTCATGCGAGGACAGCGGGCGGTTGGAGCATCGGCTCTGGTGTTCGTGGCAACGATGATGGCGGGCTGCAGCGGTGCTCTCACCGCCCAGCCCGACCCCACGACAGAAGTGCGCCAGGCGGATGCACCCGAGGGCGACGTGGCGCAGGACGCCGCCGCGTGCGCGGCCGTCTCCGACGTCATGTCGATCGTGGAGAACGCGGACATCGCCCTGAGCGAGGGCCGCGTGGCCGTCCAGGAGCAGCAGGGCTGGTACGAGGTCGCGACACGTGTCCTGTACCGCATCCCCTCGAGCGGCGACAGCGCCGTCAGCCAAGGGGTCGCCGACCTGCAGGAGGCTGTCCCCGCGGTCGAGTCCTGGGCGAGGACCGAACCCACCGTCATCAGGTCGGATGCCTGGCGGGATGCCCTTGACGCTCTCTTCGAGCCATGCCAGGCGGTCGATTCCGAGCTGACCATCTCCATGTTCACCGGCGGCTGAGGACTGCGAAAGACTGCCCCGCATCCCGAGGGGCTGGCGAGCATCTTTCCGGCTGCTCCTGGGGCTGCCACGGGCACCGGCGCCACGTCGTCCGGTGAGGTGATCGGATGCCACTCTGGTGACGGCATGCTCCGACCCGTGCCCTCCGGCTGGCCCGATGTCCCCGACGGTCTGCTCGACGACGCCCGCCGCACCGCGCTCGACGCTCTGCGTGCGGTCCGCTTCGAGCGGTACTACGACGTGGCGGGCAGCTATGCGGGGGCGACCTTCGCGTCCATCGACCCGAACGACCCGATGGACGTCACCGCCGCAGACCTGCATGCGCTGACGATGCTCTCGGTCCAGGTCGGGCCCGCCGCGACGCGGCGCGTCCTGGACGAAGGCCCGCTGCGTGACGGTCTGCTCGCCGCACTGTCCGCCGCGTCGCCCACCACGGATCTGGTGGACGCGACTGTGTCCGACCTCGACGCGGCCTGGGCACTGACGAACACGGCCCGTATCGCGCTGGCAGCACCGACGACGAAGGGAACGTCCGACCCGTGGGTGACCGCGGCGAAGCTGGCTGCACGCAAGCGACCGCGACTGCTGCCGGTGCGCGACACGAAGGTCCGCCGTCTGCTCGGGCTGGAGCTCGCCCGGGACGGGCGGCTGGAGATCCAGGTCATCCGCTCGCTCGTCGCGGATCCAGCCGTGATCGACGCGATCGAGGAGGCATTGACGCGGGCGCGCGCTGCTGCCGAGGCAGGTGGGCGCACGTGCGTCTTCGACACGAGCGAGCTGCGGCTGCTCGATGTCGCCTTGTGGATGCGCTCGATGCGCTGAGTCGGGGTCGGCGGTCAGGGGATGATGAGCGGTTCGCTGGTCGCCACCACCGCGTCGCCCGTGCCGTCCTCGGTGCTCACCTGCGGCCCGGTCAAGTTCTCGCCGTGCTCGCCGATGATCGCCGTGACCTGCTCGGGCTGGTTGCGCGCGATCGGCATGGTGACGCGCACCGCGTAGGCGCCGGCCGGAAGGGCCTCGCCCTTCGCCGAGAAGGGGCCGAACGTGGCGGTGCCGTCCTGCAGCACGGCCCGGTCCTGCGCTGTGAAGACATCCTCGGCCGACACCGACCCATCCAGCTCCGTTCCGTCCGGCAGGTTCGACTGCGCGGTCACCGTCACCGAGCCGTCGTCGTCGACGACCACGTCCGTGGTGAGCTCGACCTCGATCGTGGCGGAGGCCGACGACGGGGAAGTCTCGGAGGGCTCGGGGTCAGGGCCGCCCCCGGAGCAGGCGCTGACCATGAGGACGGTGAGCGCTCCGACGGCCGCGAGGGTTCTCTTCATTACCCGAGGCTACGGCTGTGCACGCGACCTGGTGTGACCGCGAGCGAGCCTGCCCGACGTCGAGCAGGCTCAGCGTGTCGTCTCGGTCAAGGTGTCGGCGAGCGCGGTGAGGGCGCCGGGGACGAGCGAGTAGTACGCCCAGCGTCCGCGTTGCTCACGGGAGAGGAGGCCGGCGTCGACGAGGATCTTGAGGTGGTGGCTGACGGTCGGCTGGGAGAGGCCGACGGGTTCGGTGAGGTCGCACACGCAGGCTTCGCCGCCGTCGTGGGAGGCGACGATCGAGAGCAGCTGGACCCGGGTGGGGTCGGCCAGGGCCTTGAAGGTGCGCGCGAGGTCGCGCGCGGTCTGGGGGTCGGCGGCCTGGCGGACCAGCGGTGCGCAGCAGGCGGCCCCAGCCGTGCCGGCTGGAGCGAGGGGCCGGTCCGTCGTCGTGGTCACGGGCCCCATCTTGCCACGTATCGAAGTTTATGGATACGTTGTCGACGTGGCGTTCATTGATGGTTGTCGATGCGAGGAGTGGTGATGAGCGAGGTCGTGCGTGCGGATCTTCCGGTCGTGGTGATCGGTGGGGGACCGGTGGGGCTGGCCGCGGCCGCCCACCTGCTGGAGCGGGGGCTGGAGCCGGTCGTGCTCGAGGCGGGCGACGGGCCGGGCGCGGCGGTGGCGTCGTGGGGTCACGTGCGGTTGTTCTCGCCGTGGCGCTACGACGTCGACGACGCCGCGCGACGCCTGCTCGAGCCCACCGGATGGATGGCCCCTGATCTGGACCGGCTGCCCACGGGCGGCGAGCTCGTGGACCAGTACCTGGTGCCGCTGGCCGCGACCGAGCAGATCGCGTCGCGGTTGCGGACCAGGACGCGGGTGCTGGCAGTGGCGCGCGACGGCGCGGACAGGACCCGGTCCCTGAGCCGGGAGCGACGCGCGTACCGGGTGCGGACCGTGAGGGCGGACGGGCAGGTCGAGGACGTGCTGGCCCGCGCGGTGATCGACGCGTCCGGGACGTTCACGACGTCCAACCCGCTGGGGACCAGCGGTCTGCCCGCTCTCGGTGAGGCGCAGGCGCAGGCGTTCGTCACGGGCCCGTTGCCCGACGTCCTGGGTGCGGCCCGTGAGCGGTTCGCAGGCAAGCACACGCTCGTCGTCGGGATGGGGCACTCGGCAGCGAACACGCTGCTGTCCCTGGTCGAGCTCGCGGAGTCCGCGCCGGGCACCACGGTGACCTGGGCGATCCGCGGCGGATCGGCGCGGCGCCTGTTCGGCGGCGGGACCGACGACGAGCTGCCCGCGCGCGGGCTGCTGGGCACCCGCCTGCAGGCCGCCGTGGAGGCGGGCCGGTTGACGTTGGTGAGGTGGACCTCGATCGAGGAGCTCGTCCCCGGCCAGGCCACGGTGCGGGTCCTGGGCCGTTCGCGCGAGGAGGTGCTGGACCTGCAGGTCCACGCGATCGTGAACGCGACCGGGTTCCGCCCGGACCTGGACATGCTGCGTGAGGTGCGCCTGGACCTGGACCCGGTGGTCGAGTCCCCGCGCCGCCTGGCCGAGCTCATCGACCCCAACTTCCACTCGTGCGGCACGGTGCCCCCGCACGGGGAGAAGCTGCTCCAGCACCCCGACGACGGGTTCTACCTGGCCGGGATGAAGTCCTACGGACGGGCCCCGACGTTCCTGCTGGCCACCGGGTACGAGCAGGTCCGCTCGATCGCCGCCGCCCTCGCGGGCGACCGGGCCGCGGCGGACCTGGTCCAGCTGAACCTGCCCGCCACCGGTGTGTGCTCGACCGATCTGGCGCTGGAGGCCGAGGACGAGACCGGCGGCTCGTGCTGCGGGACGACGCCCGCCGAGCCCCAGCTGGTCACCCTCGGGGCGCCGACCGGTTCCGGGTTCGCGACCGGAGTGGTGCACGGTCGCTCCGGGGACGAGCCGGCGCCGTCGAGCACCTGCGGCTGACCCCAAGCACCCCTCGGGCGGCCCCTAGGTGCAGTAGTGCGGGGCCTCGCCGCACACGACCCCTTGGACGATGTCGGCGAAGCCTGCGAACACGGCGACGACGACCACGACCACGACCACCATCGCCACCAGGAGCACGATCGCGCCGACGACGATCAGCGCGATCGTGCCCCCGCCCATCGTCCGTGGACGCGCGGGGGGTGGGACCGCACCAGGCTGCCAGTGCTCGGTCCAACGGATTCCGTCGAACCAGCGCACCCGCCGCTGGTCCTGAGGGTCGGGATACCAACCCGGCTGGTACGTCATGCGTCTCCTCCTCGCCGCCACGTCATGGAGCTGCTCACGATCGTTCGTCGGTCGCGGGGTCGTCGCCTCGCCGTCGGGCTCGACGCCTGTCCATGATCGCCGAGACCGTGACGGCCACGAAGACCACGAGGGTCCACAGGGCGAGCATCTGGGCCTCGCCGACCGTGTCGGGCGCCTTGCCCGAGCCCGGCGAGACCACGACCGCCGGGACGACGAGACCGAACACGACGACGCAGGCGAAGAACGCCACGACGCACGCGCGTCCGAGGAACTCCGCCACGCGGTACAGGCGCTCCCGGTGCGGCGAGGACAGCGTCAGGGCGACCGATCCGGTCGTCCCGACGAGGCAGAGTCCGAGGAGGAAGAGCACCGCGAAGTTCCCCGCCAGGATCTCGTCCCCGCCCCGCCAGACGACGAGAGCTCCGAGGCCCACGCAGACCGTGGTCATCAGCAGGCCTGCCCGGCGCGTCTGCGCCACGGGGGCGAGCGGTCGGCGACCGTCCGCACGTCCGCGTCTCGTTCCCCGTCGGGGCGATCGTCCGTTCACCCGCACACGGTACCGCCCGCTCCGGGAACATCCCGCGCCGTCGCGCCGCCGCCCAGCAGTCAAGCCCAACCCTCAGCCCGTCGTCAGCGCGCGAGCAGCCTCCCACTCCCGGAACCCGGCCGCGATCTGCGGAGCGTGCGTGTGGTGGAGGTAGTGGGCGCCGGGCACGGGCACCACGGTGCCGTCCTCGACGCTCGCGGCCTGCTCCTCGTGCAGCGCCAGCCACTCCGGGTTGGTCGCGTTGTCGGCCTCGACGAACAGCAGCAGCGGCAGGTCCGCCGGGAACGTCGTGCCGAGCGCGCGCTCGAAGTTCGCGGCGATGTGCGACATCTCGTCGAGGTAGGTGGGGCGCAGGGAGTTCCGGTGGGCGAGCATCGTCATCTGCTCGCGCGCGTGGTCGGAGTACACGGATCCGTCGAGCCCGTCGCCGCCGACCGCGGTGAGGACACGGGCCAGGCCGAGGTTCTTGGCCGCGGCCAGGAGGCGCGTGGGGAACTTCGTGTCCATGTTCGGCTGGCCGGGGACGCTCGTGTCGATCCCGACGAACGCCGTCACCTCGTCGGGGTAGCGCGCGGCGTACTCGATGCCGTAGATCCCGGCGATCGAGTGCCCCATGAGGACGTAGCGGTCGACGTCGAGTGCCTGGAGCGCCTCGTGGACCTCGGCCACGACGTTCTCCGTGGTCCGCTCGACGTCGGTGCCGTCGCTCAGGCCGTAGCCGAAGGGTTCGACGACGAGGACCCGGTGGTCCTGGGCGAGGTCCGTGACGAGCGGCTGGAAGTCGAGGACGGGCGACGCGGTCCCGAAGCCCGGCAGCAGGACCACGTCCACGGGGCCGCTCCCGGTGACCAGGACGTTCATCTGCCGCCCGTCGACCGTCACGGTCTGTCCGTAGGTCTCGATCCGGTCGCGCTCCTGGCTGGTCGCGACCGCGTTCACGACACTCGTCGTGCCCAGGCCGAGCATCAGCACGGCCCCGACGGCCGCCACGGCCACGAGGGCTCTCTTCGCAGGCTTCTTCACGCGTTCCTCTCCACGGAGCACCCGGTGCGCTCCGCCGTCGGTCCAGCATCGTGGCCCGGCCGACCGCGCGCGTCAGCCCGGTGCGGACACCTGCGTACCGCGATCGCGGTACGCGCACGTCACCTTCTGGGGCGATCCGCCGCCGCGGGCGGGCCGGGATACTGGGGGAGTGACGTCCCCCCGTGCTGCCGCAGCAGCGGTTCCCCTCAGCGACGTCGTCGCGATCGCCGTCGTCGCCCTCTTCGGCGTCCTGCCGTTCCCCGACGAGCTGTTCCGGACGCGGGGGCTGCTCGTCGTCGTCGCGCTCCTGCCCGTCGTGGTGATCCCTTGGCGGCGTCGTCGACCGCTCGTCGCCCTCGGGGTGAGCCTCGCGTGCACGGTCGTCGTGGCGCTCGCGGGCACGCTCTCCCCGAGCGCGCTCGTCGCGGTCGTGATCACCGCGTTCGCGGTCACGGACCGGACGCGCCGCACGGTCGGCATCGCGTGCGTGGGCTCAGCCGCCCTCGTCGTCTTCCTCGTGGCCGCCGTCCCGCTCGACGGCGAGCTCTTCGACTCGCGGGCGATGCAGTTCGTGACGTTCGTCGTCCTGGCCGGAGCCCTGGGCGACGCGACCAGGTCGCGTCGCGAGGCGCTCGCGGCCGCCACGGAGCGCGCCGAACGCGCCGAGCAGGACCGCGACGAGGAGGCCCGACGGCGCGTGGTCGAGGAACGCGTGCGCATCGCCCGCGACCTGCACGACGTCGTCGCGCACCAGATCTCGGTGATCAGCCTCAGTGCGGGCGTGGCGTCGTCGTCGCTCGAGACCCGGCCCGACCGTGCGCGCGAGGCGCTCACGACCATCCGCAGCGCCTCGCGCACGGTTCTCGCGGACATCGGCGGGCTCATGGCCCTCCTGCGCGCGGAGGCAGACCACGAAGGGCACGACCTCCACCCGCAGGCCGGGCTCGACCAGCTCGATGCGCTGGTCGCACGGTTCGTCGACGTGGGCCTGCGGGTCGAGCTGCGGCGAGACCCGGGCGGCAGCGTCCTGACCCCGGCGAGCGACCACGTCGCCTACCTCGCCCTGCAGGAGGGGCTCACGAACGCCCACAAGCACGGCGTGGGCGACCGGGCCGTCGTGGAGGTCCGTCGCCGCGAGGGCGTGCTCGCCCTGACCGTCACGAGCCCCCTGCGCGCGGGCGACGCGGAGGCGCCCGCCAGCGGGCACGGGCTGCGCGGGCTGCGGGAGCGGGTCGCGTCGGTGCGGGGACGGGTCGAGACCTCGCGCGCGGACGGCGAGTTCCGGCTCGACATCGAGCTGCCCGCCGAACGGACCGCGGTCGCCGCAGCGAGCGGGCCCCAACGATGATCACCGTGCTCGTCGTCGACGACCAGCCGCTGGTGCGTCAGGCCGTGCGGGACATCCTCACTGACAGCGGCGGGATCCAGGTCGTCGGCGAGGCGTCGAACGGGCGCGAGGCGGTGCGCGAGGCCGCGGCGTCGGCCCCCGACGTCGTCCTGATGGACATCCGGATGCCCGAGCTCGACGGGATCGCGGCCACCGAGCAGATCTGCGCCGGCCCCACGGGGAGCACGACGCGGGTGCTCGTCCTGACGACCTTCGAGGAGGACGAGTACGTCGTCGCAGCCCTGCGGGCGGGCGCGAGCGGGTTCATCGGGAAGGGCGCCGAGCCCGAGGACATCATGCGCGCGGTGCACACGATCCACCTGGGGGAGGCGCTGCTGTCGTCGGCCGCGACGCAGGCGCTCGTCCAGCGCTTCGTGCACCGGCAGACGCCGCGAGCGCACGCGTGGGAGGGCGAGGGGCTCGCCCGCCTCACCGAGCGCGAACGCGAGGTGTTCCTGCTCGTCGCCCGCGGCCTGACGAACCAGGAGATCGCGACCGAGCTCGTGATCTCGACCCACACCGCCAAGACGCACGTCAACCGCATCATGGCGAAGGTCCACGCGCGCGACCGCGCGCACCTGGTGATCCTCGCCTACGAGTCGGGCCTCGTCACCGCGAGGTCCTGAGCAACGGTCGGTGGTCAGCCCTGAGAGTCCTCACGGCCGCAGCCCGCCCGGGAACCCCGTCCAGCGCAGCTCGTCCGGCAGGTGGCTCAGGTCGTTGAACATCACGAGCCCCGGCGGCAGCCCCGGGCGGAGGTCGATCACCGTGAGCGCCGTGTTCGCGCTGTTCAGGCCGAGCCAGCGCTCGGGCGGTGCGCCGAGCGCGTGGCGCACGAGCCAGGCGATCGGGTAGTCGTGCGTGATCAGGACCTCGTGGACATCGACGGTGCCCGGGTCCGGCGGTGCCGCGAAGCGCGCGACCAGCGCGTCGGCGGTCCGGCTGCCCGCGGCCGCCTCGACCTCGTCCCAGCCGTCGAAGAACCCCGCCCAGGACGCCGGCGTCTCGGAGCGCGCGGGCACGTACGGCACGTGGTCGACGAGCTCGGCCGCCTCCGCGACCCGCGCGCCCGGCAGGTGTCGCGCGACGACGGCGGCGCTCGCGGACGCCCGGGGGAGCGGCGAGTGCCAGACGGCGGTCACCGGCACGTGCGCGAGGCGCTCGCCCAGCAGGTCCGACTGGCGGCGCCCCACGTCGGTCAGCTCACCGAAGGCATCTGCCGCCCCGTGGCGGGCGAGGTAGAGGTGCCGGGCGCTCATCGGAGCCCTCCCGGTGCGGTCGTGACCGTCCCGGCCTCGCCGTCGACGGTCACGACGCTGCCGTCGACGATGGTCCCGGTGGCCCCCGCGACTCCCAGGACGGCGGGGATGCGGCGCTCGCGGGCCACGATCGCCGCATGCGACAGCACGCCTCCCGTCTCCGTGACGACCCCCGCAGCGATGCGCAGCAGGGGAGTCCAGGCGGGGTCGGTGAAGGGGCACACGAGGACGTCGCCGGCGCGTACGCGCGGAAAGTCGGCCGGGCCGCGGACGACCCGGGCCGGTCCCGTCGCGACGCCGGAGCTTCCTGCGGTCCCGCGGAGCAGGTTTGCGGCGCCGAGCCGGGGTGCGTCTCCCGAGACGTTGGCAGGAGAAGCCGGGAGCGGAGCCGTGACCGGCCGGGCCTGCACGATCCAGAGCGTGCCGTCGACGAGCGCCCACTCGACGTCCTGCGGTCCACCGAGGAGGTCCGCCGCATGCCACCCCAGCCGGGCGAGCCGGGTGGCGGTCGCGTCGTCGAGAGTGGGTCGCCGACGGTCGTCCGGGGGCACGTCGCGCGCCACGAGACGGGTGCCGTCCCGGTCGAGACGCGTCCGCTTGTCGGCGACGACGCACGTGGACACGCGAACGGCCCCGCGACCCAGGGTCTCGTGCGCCACGACGCGATAGGTGTCGGGCGTGACCGTGCCGCCCGCGACCGAGGGGCCCAGCCCCCACGAGGCCTCGATCACGGTCGTCGCGCCCGGGTCCTCGGACGCGAACATCACCCCGGAGACCTCGGCGTCGACCAGGCGTTGGACGAGCACGGCCATGGCGCGCTCGTCGGGCGTCGCGCCGTCCTCGCCGCCTGTCTCGCCCCGTGCGTCGAGCCCCGCCCGGTAGTCGACCGCCCGGGGCGAGTGCAGCGAGGCCCAGCAGGCGCGGACGGCGTGCGCGACGTCGTCGGGATCCTGGACCGCGAGCACGCTCTCGTGCTGCCCTGCCGCCGAGGCCCGGGCCGTGTCCTCGCCCGTGGCCGAGGACCGGACCGCGACGGGGGGCGAACCGAGCGCCCGCAGGGCGGGGGCGAGGGCGTCGCGCAGCACGTCGTCGGGGACCGCCGCCCGGTAGGCGTCGAACGGCACCACGAAGCCGTCGGGGACGGGCAGTCCTGCCCGCAGCAGCGCGCCGAGCGCCGTGGCCTTGCCGCCGCACGTCTCGCGCGCGGCCTCCTCCAGTGGGACGAGCACCCGAACCGCCTTCAATAGATCGTTGACAACATTTCGTTGATTGTGCAGGATCGTCGCATGCCACGCAACGACGACACCGCCAACGCGGTGCAAGCCCCTCCCGCCGCGCGGGCAGCGCACACCACCGGGGCCGACCGCACCACCCGGGCCGACCACGCCCAGGCGCGCCGCGAGCACGACGCCCGCACCCACCTGCTCGCCCAGGGCGCGGACGGGCTCGAGCCCCGGCCGTGGCAGCCCGCGTCCGTGCCGCCGTCGGCCGTGGACCTCGCACGGTTCGCGCTCTGGCGGTCCACCGTCCTGCCGCCCGAGCACCTCCTCGACGCCCTCGCGCTGCTGCCCGCCGCGCGCGCCGAGGTCGACGGCCTCGAGAGCGGCCTGCTGTTCACGGCACGCAGCGCAGGCCTGACCTGGGCCCAGATCGCCGACGCGATGGGCTTCAACTCCCCGCAGGCGTGCCAGCAGCACTTCCACCGGCTCACGGCACGGCAGGAGGGCCGCGCGTGACCCAGGACTCCCCGGTCGACCTGCTCGTCCTGCACGCGGTCCGCGTCTGCGGGTTCGCCGACACCGCGACGCTCGCCCGCCGCTTCGACCTCGACCCGGCCGAGACCGACGAGCTGCTCGGCGACTTCGAGGCGTACGGATGGGTGCAACGGTCCGCGTTCGCGGACCTGAGCGGCTGGGCGCTGACCGAGGCGGGACGGAGCGAGGACGAGCGCCGGCTCACGGCCGAGCTTGCCGCCACGAGCCGGGCCGACGACGTCCGCCACGCCCACCGCGAGTTCCTGCCGCTCAACGCGCGCCTCCAGCGGGCGTGCACCGACTGGCAGCTGCGGCCCGTGCCGGGAGCGCGACTGGCCCCCAACGACCACGCCGACCCCGCCTGGGACGCTGCGGTGCTGGACGAGCTCACCGCGCTCGACGACGCCCTCGCCCCGCTCGCGCGGCGGCTCGGCGACGTCTTGGTCCGGTTCGGCGGGTACGACGAGCGCTTCTCCACGGCCCTGCGCCGGGCACGCGCGGGGGAGGGCGGCTGGGTCGACGGCACCGACGTCGACTCGTGCCACCGCGTGTGGTTCGAGCTGCACGAGGACCTCGTCGCGACGCTCGGGATCGACCGCGCGACGACGGAGTGAGGGCCTAGCGGAGCATCGTCGCCGTTCGCCGGGCGGAGGGTCGCTCGGGCCGCTACCGTCCGGGTATGTCCGTCCTGTGGGGTGAGGGTCGAGGGCGCGTCGCCCTCGCGGGAGCGACGATGGGCCTCGTGCTCGCCGGGTGCGGCCCGGTCCCGGGCGCCGACGACGCCGTCGCGGTCACCCAGGAGTTCTTCGCGGCGCTGAGCGCCCACGACCCGTCGACGGCGTGCGGTCTGCTCGCCCCCGCGACGCGCGAGTCGTTCGAGCAGGATGCGGCGTCGTCGTGCGACCAGGCGCTGATCGACGGCGAGGCGGGCCTCGTGCTGGGCCCCGTGGCCCGGCGCGTCGAGGAGGCGCCGGGCGACTCGTCCGTCACCGTGGCCGGTCGTCAGGCGCAGGTCCTCCTGGGCGGCGAGGTCACGTTCCTCGCGGTGTCGGGGGACTCGTGGCGCGTCACGGCGGCAGGGTGCGTCCCGCGTCCCGACCGCCCCTACGACTGCCTCCTGGACGGGGGCTGACGTGCGCGGCGTCTTCTTCGGGCTCCTGGGCGGGGTCCTCCTCGCTCTCGCGTGGTTCCTCACGGTCGGGCTGCTCGCGCGATGAGCGCGCGCGTGCCGGCGGCGTTGCGGGACAACGGGCTCACGCTCGTGTTCGTCACGATCTTCGTGCTCGCCCTCGCGGGGCAGGCCGTGTTCGGGGTCGCGCTCTACAACCAGGAGCAGGCCTCGGCGGGCCTCGACCCGATCACGCTCGGGCAGTACTTGACGACCTCGGCGTTCGCGGTGGACGTGACCGAGAACTGGCAGTCGGAGTTCCTCCAGTTCCTGCTCTACGTCCTCGCGACCGTGTGGTTCGTGCAGAAGGGCTCCCCGGAGTCCAAGCCCCTTGGCCAGGCCGGGCGGGAGTCCGACGAGGCGCAGCACGTCGCCGAGTTCTCGACGCCGCAGTCCCCGCCGTGGGCGCGGGTCCGCGGTTGGCGGCTCGCGCTCTACTCCCGTTCGCTGAGCCTGGTCATGGGGTCGATCTTCGCGCTGAGCTGGCTCGCACAGTCGATCGCGGGCTCGGTGACGTACAACGAGTCCGCGATGCGTGACCTCGAGGACCCCGTCACCTGGGGCCAGTACCTGACCCTGCCCGACTTCTGGGGCCGGACGCTGCAGAACTGGCAGTCCGAGTTCCTCGCGGTGGCGTGCATGGTCGCCTTCTCGATCTACCTGCGCGAGCGCGGGTCGCCCGAGTCCAAGCCCGTCGGGACCTCCCACACGGCCACCGGTGTCGAGGGATGAGCGTGACGGCGATCACGACGCCTCGACCTGCGAGCGCACGGCACCCGGGCCACGATGGGAGGAGCGCAAGGCGCTGATGGACCGAGCACCGAGGAGGAATACATGGCTGTCCGCAAGGAGATGCCCGAGTACACCGTCCCGTCGCTGACCCTGAAGGACGGGGGGAAGATCGCCGCGATCCTGCAGAAGCGTCTGCACGCGCTCAACGACCTGGCGCTGACCCTCAAGCACATCCACTGGAACGTCGTGGGACCGCACTTCATCGCCGTCCACGAGATGATCGACCCGCAGGTCGATGCCGTCCGTGCCATGGTCGACGCCACGGCCGAGCGCATCGCCACCCTCGGCGTCCCGCCGCGCGGCACGCCGGGCGCGATCGTCGCCGAGCGTACCTGGGAGGACTACAGCCTGGGCCGCGCGTCGACCATCGCCCACCTGGGTGCGCTCGACGAGGTCTACCAGGGAGTCATCGCCGACCACCGCAAGGCGGCCGCCGACACCGAGGAGCTCGACACCGTGACCAACGACCTCCTGGTCGGTCACCTGCACGAGCTCGAGCTCTTCCACTGGTTCGTCCGCGCGCACCTCGAGTCCTCCGGTGGCGAGCTCTCGACCTCGGGGGCGACGACCGAGACCGGCGCGGCCCGCAAGGCGGAGTCCGCAGCCAAGAAGGAAGCCTGACCCGAACGACACCGAGCCCCTCTCCCCGCACGGGGAGAGGGGCTCCGTGCTGTCTGCGCGGTGGGCGCTCGCGTGCTCAGGCCGACAGCGGCGCGTTCCCGGGGGTGAGGATCACGAGCTGCTGGGTCGCGCGGGTCATCGCGACGTAGCGGTCGACGGCGCCCGCGATGCCGTCGTCGCCCTCGCCGAACGACGCGGGGTCGACCAGGACCACGAGGTCGAACTCGAGCCCCTTCGCGAGCACCGGGGTCAGGGAGCGCACGCGCTCGGTCGCCCGGAACGCGGGGTCCCCGACCACGCACGCGACGCCCTGGTGCTCGGCGAGCCACCGGTCGAGGATCGCGTCCAGGTCCTCGGGAGCGCCGTGCAGGACGGGCGCATGGCCGCTGCGGACCGACGTGGGCACGTTGGCGTCCGGCAGCGCGGCCCGGATGACCGGCTCGGCCTCGGCCATGACCTCCTGCGGCGTCCGGTAGTTGATGGTCAACGACGCCACGTCGACCTGCGACAGGCCGACGCGTTCGAGCCGCTCGCGCCAGGACTCGGTGAACCCGTGCCGCGCCTGCGCGCGGTCCCCGACGACCGTGAAGCTGCGCGACGGGCACCGCAGCGCCAGCATCTGCCACTCGGCGTCCGTGAGCTCCTGCGCCTCGTCGACCACGACGTGCGCGAACGGTCCCGCGAGCCGGTCGGGTGTCACGTCCGGCCGGGAGGCGTCGTCGACCAGGGCGTCGCGCAGGTCCTGACCACGCAGCATCGACATGACCTGCAGCTCGGAGTCGTCGGTCGCGATGAGGTGGTCGACGACGTTGCTCATCTCCTCACGCTCCGCCGCGACCTGCGCTGCGTGCCGGCGACGGCGGCGCGACGCCTCGGGGTCACCGAGCCGCTGCCGTGCCGCGTCCAGGAGGGGCAGGTCCGAGACCGTCCAGGCCTGCGGCTCGTCGCGCTGCAACGACCGGACCTCGTCCGGCGTGAGCCAGGGCGCGCACATCCTCAGGTAGGCGGGCACGTCCCACAGGTCGCCGACGAGGTCGGACGGCTCCAGGAGCGGCCAGGCCGTGTTGAGGGTCTTCGCCAGGTCGCGGTGGGTCACCAGGGAGCGGCGCACGAGGTCGAGCGGCAGCCCGTCGTCGCCCTGCGCGTCGCCGAGCCTGTCCATCAGGATCTCGATCAACGCCTCCCAGACCACGTCGCGCGCCTCGTTGTGCGGCGTGCCGGGGTCAGGGGCGTCGAACGCCTCGGCCCAGTCGTCGGCGCCGAGCCGCAGGTCGAGCCACGGGGTCTCGACGGTCGTGCCCGTCCGGGGAGGACGCTCGTACAGCCGCACCGCGGGCTCGATCGCCGCGACCATGCGGGCGGACGCCTTGAGGCGGGCCACGGCCGGCTCTGCCTCGACCGTGGCCTTCGCGCCCTCGGGGACGAGGTCGCGCAGCGTGCACGTCTGCACGCCCTCTTCGCCCAGGCTCGGCAGGACGTCCTCGACGTAGTCGAGGTACGGCTGGTGCGGCCCGACGACGAGCACCCCGCCCCGGTGCCGTCCGACGTGCGGGTCGGCGTACAGCAGGTACGCCGCGCGGTGCAGGGCCACGACGGTCTTGCCCGTGCCCGGCCCGCCGTCGACCACGAGGGCGCCGTCCGAACCCGCACGGATGATGGCGTCCTGGTCGGCCTGGATGGTGCCCAGCACGTCGCGCATCCGCGGGGTCCGCTCGGCTCCCAGGCTCGCGATGAAGGCCGACTGGTCGTCGAGGGTCACGTGGGACGCGAGGCCCGCGGCCGTGCCGTCCGTCGTGAAGACCTCGTCCCAGTAGTCGCTGATGCGCCCCTGCGTCCAGCGGTACCGGCGGCGGCTCGCGAGCCCCAAGGGGTGCGCGCTCGTCGCGCTGAAGAACGGTGCGGCCGTGGGGGAGCGCCAGTCGACCAGCAGGCGACGACCCGCGCGGTCCGTGAGGCCCAGGCGCCCGACGTACACGGGCTCGGCGCCGTCCTCGGCGACCATGCGGCCCAGGCACAGGTCCACGCCGTAGCGGCGCAGCGTCCGTAGCCGCGAGGACAGGCGGTGGATCTCCTGGTCGCGCTCCAGGGCGAGCGTCCCGCTGCCGCCGGGCGACCTGCGGGCCGCGTCGAGGCGCGCGGACACGTCCCTGGTCGTCTCGTCGAGGCTGGCCGAGATGGCCGCGAAGTGCTGCTCGTCGCGGTCGACGAGGGCCGGGTCGGCCTTGGGGGAGAGGCGGGCAGGGAGGGCGAACACGCTCGTGCTCGAGGGGGTCATGGCTGTGGCTCGTTCCGTCGTTCTGGCCTCGGGCCGACCATCGTGCGCCCCGACGGGGGCCTTGCCGCAAGCCCCCCGGTGCGCTATAGATTGAGAGTGGCGGGAGGTTCGAGGACCTGCCCGCCACTCCTGTGCTCACCGTGTGCGCTCACCTGGAGCGCTCACCCGTCCCGCGGTCGTCAGCCGCCCACGTACGCCGCGAGGTGCTCGCCCGTGAGGGTCGAGCGGTCCGCGACGAGGTCCGCGGGGGTGCCCTCGAAGACGACGCGACCGCCGTCGTGACCGGCGCCCGGACCGAGGTCGATGATCCAGTCCGCGTGCGCCATGACGGCCTGGTGGTGCTCGATCACGATGACCGACCGGCCCGCCTCGACGAGCCGGTCGAGGAGGCCGAGGAGCTGTTCGACGTCGGCCAGGTGCAGGCCCGTGGTCGGCTCGTCGAGGACGTAGACGTCGCCCTTGGCGCCCATCTGCGTCGCGAGCTTGATGCGCTGGCGCTCACCGCCGGACAGCGTCGTGAGGGGCTGGCCCAGGCTCAGGTATCCGAGCCCGACGTCGACCAGCCGGCTCAGGATCGAGTGGGCCGCGGGGATGCGCCCGTCGCCGTCGGCGAAGAACGTCTCGGCGTCCGTCACGGACATCGCGAGCACCTCGGCGATGTTGCGCCCGCCGAGCGTGTACTCGAGCACGGCCGCCTGGAACCGCTTGCCGCCGCACTCCTCGCACGTGGTCTCGACCGTGGCCATGACGCCCAGGTCGGTGTAGATGACGCCCGCGCCGTTGCAGACCGGGCAGGCGCCCTCGGAGTTGGCGCTGAACAGCGCGGGCTTGACCCCGTTGGCCTTGGCGAACGCCTTGCGGATCGGGTCGAGGAGGCCCGTGTACGTGGCGGGGTTGCTGCGCCGCGAGCCGCGGATCGCGCTCTGGTCGATCACCACGACGCCCTCGCGCCCCGCGACGGACCCGTGGATGAGCGAGCTCTTGCCGGACCCGGCGACGCCCGTCACGACGCACAGCACGCCGAGCGGCACGTCGACGTCGACGTCGCGCAGGTTGTGCTCGCTCGCCCCCCGGATCTCGAGCTGCCCGCTCGGGGGGCGCACGGCCTCCTTGAGCGTCGCGCGGTCGTCGAGGTGGCGGCCCGTGGTGGTGTCGGAGGCTCGGAGGCCGTCGAGCGTGCCCTCGAAGACGATCTCGCCGCCCGCGGTGCCCGCGCCCGGGCCCAGGTCCACGACGTGGTCCGCGATCGCGATGGCCTCGGGCTTGTGCTCGACGACGAGGACCGTGTTGCCCTTGTCCCGGAGCTGGAGCAGCAGGGAGTTCATGCGCTCGATGTCGTGCGGGTGCAGGCCGATGGTCGGCTCGTCGAAGACGTACGTGACGTCGGTGAGCGAGGAGCCGAGGTGCCGGATCATCTTGGTGCGCTGGGCCTCGCCGCCGGACAGGGTCCCCGACGGTCGGTCGAGCGAGAGGTACCCCAGCCCGATCTCGGCGAACGAGTCGAGCAGGTGCTGCAGGCCCTTGAGCAGGGGCGCCAGGGACGGCTCGTCGAGGCCGCGCACCCACTCCGCGAGGTCGGTGATCTGCATCTGGCACGCGTCGGCGATGCTCGTGCCGGCGATCTTCGACGACCGCGCCTCGGGGCTCAGGCGGGTCCCGTGGCACTCGGGGCAGGTCTGGAACGTCACGGCCTTCTCGACGAACGCCCGGATGTGGGGCTGCATCGCGTCGACGTCCTTGGACAGGAAGGACTTCTGGATCTTGGGGATGAGGCCCTCGAACGTGACGTTGATGCCGTCGACCTTGATCTTGGTCGGTTCCTTGTAGAGCAGGTCGTGCAGCTCGCGCTTGGTGAACGTGCTGATCGGCTTGGTCGCGTCGAAGAACCCCGAGCCGCGGTAGATGCGCCCGTACCAACCGTCCATCGAGTAGCCGGGGATCATGAGCGCGCCCTCGTCGAGGGACTTGCTGTCGTCGTAGAGCGCGGTCAGGTCGAAGTCGTTGACGTTGCCCATGCCCTCGCAGCGCGGGCACATGCCGCCGAGCTGGTGGAACGTCGCCTTCTCGGCCTGCGTCTTGCCACCCCGCTCGATCGTGATCGCGCCGCTGCCGGACACCGAGGGCACGTTGAACGAGTACGCCTGGGGCGAGCCGATCTGCGGCTGCCCGAGGCGGCTGAACAGGATGCGCAGCATCGCGTTCGCGTCCGTGACGGTCCCGACCGTCGAGCGCGGGTTGGCCCCCATGCGCTCCTGGTCGACGATGATGGCCGTCGTGAGCCCCTCGAGGTGGTCGACCTCGGGCCGGGAGAGCGAGGGCATGAAGCCCTGCAGGAACGCGCTGTACGTCTCGTTGATCATGCGCTGCGACTCGGCCGCGATCGTGCCGAACACCAGGGAGCTCTTGCCCGAGCCCGAGACACCGGTGAAGACGGTGAGCCGGCGCTTGGGGATCTCGACGCTGACGTCCTTGAGGTTGTTCTCACGTGCGCCCTGCACGCGGATCATGTCGTGGCTGTCGGCAAGGGGCAGTGCGGACGACTCGTCCGTCCTCGTGGCCGTGCTCATGGGCTCTCCATCTGTCGGGTCGGCAGGCGCGCGAGAGCCTGCGGCCGGGCATGTCGTCTCTCGTCCGCCCCAGCCTAGGTCCAGGCACCGACGCGGCGAGGGGGCGCGACGCCGCGTGCGCCGGGTGGTGCGTGGCTCAGCCCGACGGCGCCACGTCCGCGGGAGCGTCGGCAGGCCCAGGCGAGGGTTCCTCGAGGAGGGTTGCGCGGATCGCCTCGACCCCGACCTGCACCTCGGCGAAGCTCGTCGACAGGGGCGAGAGCCCGAGCCGCAGACCGTCGGGGCGGCGGAAGTCGGGGATGATGCCCTGCGCCCACAGCCGCCCGACCACGTGCTCGAACGCGGGGTGGTCGACGGTGACGTGGCTGCCGCGCCGGGCCGGGTCGCGGGGCGAGGCGACGCGTACCCCGAGGGGGACGAGCAGCTCGTCCACGAGGTCGAGCGCGAACGTGGTGAGCCGGACCGACTTGTCCCGCACGGCATCGGCCCCGGCGACGTTCCCCGCCTCGTCGAGCAGGTCGAGCATGTCCTGCATCGCGAGCATCCCGACGACGGCGGGCGTCCCGCTGAGGAAGCGTCGTACCCCCGTGTGCGGTGCGTACGCGGGCCCCATCTCGAACGGCGCGTCGCTGCCCATCCAGCCCTGGATCGGCTGGGTCAGCGCCGTCTGGAGGTCCGCGCGCACGTACCCGAACGCGGGCGACCCGGGGCCGCCGTTGAGGTACTTGTAGGTGCAGCCCGCCGCGAGGTCCACGTCCCAGGCGTCGAGCGCGACGGGCACGGCCCCCGCGGAGTGGCACAGGTCCCACAGCACGAGCGCCCCGGCGTCGTGGGCGACGCGCGTGATCGTGCCCGCGTCGGCGAGGAACCCGGACCGGTAGGCGACGTGGCTGAGGACCACGAGCGCGGTCTGCGGCCCGACGACGCACGCGACCTCGTCCGGGGTCACGCCCGCGTCGGGGTCCGGGGAGAGCCAGCGCAGCGTCGCGCCCCGTTCGGCCGCGACGCCCTGGAGCACGAACCGGTCCGTGGGGAAGTTCCCGGTGTCCACCACGATCTCGGTGCGCCCCGGGCGGGCGTCGAGCGCCGCGCGCACGAGCTTGTAGAGGATCACGGTCGTCGAGTCGCCCACGAACGTCTGGCCCGGCGCCGCGCCGAGCACGGTCTGCCCGATCCGGTCGCCGATCGCGAGCGGCAGGTCGTACCAGGACTCGTCCCAGCCGCGGATGAGGCGCGAGGCCCACTGCTCGGTCGTGAAGCGGGCCAGGCGCTCGGCGCTCGCGCGCGTGGGACGCCCCAGAGAGTTGCCGTCGAGGTAGGCGACCACGTCGTCGGAGGGCACGAACTCGTCCCGGAACCGGGCGAGCGGGTCGGCGGCGTCGAGGGCTGCGGCGCGTCGCGCGGGAGTCCGGGTGCGGGCGGTCGGGGGACTGGCCTGGCTGCTGGTCACGGGTGGTGCTCCCTGGTCGGGTCGTCGAGGGACAGGTCGTGGGTGGTCACCGCACGGCCGGAGGCGTCGGCCGAGGGCGGGTCGGCCGTCGGTCCGTCACGTGCAGGTGGTTCCCGGCCGAGGAGGTCGCGTGGCCTGAGCACCGTCGCACGCGCGAGCCAGGCGGCGACCTCCTCGGGCGGGGCGCCCGGCGCGGGTCTCGGCCCGGGCAGGAACGTGCAGGCGACCGGGGTCGGTGCGGAGGTCAGGGCGAGCAGCAGCCCGTCCGTGGCGAGACCTGCGGACTGGAGCGCGACGAGCTCGCGCTCGTCGACCCCGACGGGCAGCGGCCCGTTGCCCTGGTCCGTCCCGTAGACGACCGCGCCGCCCGCCGCGACGAACCGCGTGAGGTTGTCGAGGGCCACCGCGTACGGGGCCGCCGGGGAGCCCCAGCCGTGGACGTCGAGCGTGCTGACCCAGGTCTGGGAACGCGCCGCCGCTCTCACGAGGCGGTCCGGCAGCCGCTCGCTGAACGGGCAGTGCGCGAGCCGGTCCACGCCCGCCACGAGTGCCCGCTCGGCCTGGCCCGCGCCCTCGGTGTGCGCGACCACGGTCCGGCCGTGCTCGTGCGCCCGCCCCACGAGCGCGCGGAGGGTCGCGTCGTCGGGGACGGGGCCCGCGTCCGCGTGCAGGGCGACCTTGAGGAAGCTCGCGCCGGCCTCGACCTGTCGGTCGACCGCGGCCACGGCCTGCTCGGGGCCGGCGATCTCCTCGACGGACCCCGGCGGGGCCCACGACCGGTCCGACGGGTAGCCGCCGGGGGCCGTGAGGAACGCCCCGGCGAAGCGGACCTCGGGCAGGGCGCCGGCACGATCGGGCCGGGCTGACGATGTCGAACGGGCCGAACGGGCCGAGCAGACCGCGAGCGCCGCCAGCACCGCCGGGTCGCCACCCAGGTCGTCGACTGCGGCGAGCCCGCCCCGGAACAGGGCCCCGGCGTCGACCAGCGCCAGGTGGACGTGGGCGTCGCGGAAGCCGGGCAGGAGGACGCCCTCGAGGCGATGGGTCGGGGCGGGGTCGGTACCCACGCGCGACCGGAAGCCGCCCGGGGTGGCGACGACCGCCGTCGGGCCGGTCCATCCCGTGCCCCGCTCCCAGCGGGCGTCGACCGCGAAGGTGACCGCGGCGCGCTCTTCCGGTCCAGCGCTCACGCCCGGCCGATCTCGGTGCGCACCGCGAACAGCTCGGGGAAGAACGTCAGGTCGAGGGCCTTCTCGAGGAAGCCCACGCCGCTCGACCCGCCCGTGCCGCGCTTGGTCCCGATGATGCGCAGCACGGTCTTCATGTGACGAAAGCGCCAGAGCTGGAAGTTGTCCTCGAGGTCGACGAGCTCCTCGCAGCTCTCGTAGGCGAGCCAGTTGCCCTCGGGGTCGTCGTAGATCGTGCGGAAGGTCTCGACCAGGTCCTCGTCGAGCGTGTAGCCCTGCGTGACGTCGCGCTCGAGCACGCGGGCCGGCACGTCGTGGCCGTGCCGCGCGAGGTAGCGCAGGAACTCGTCGTAGACGCTCGGCTCGTGCAGCAGGCGCTCGAGCTCGGCGCGCGCCGCGGGCTCGGCGTCGAACACCGAGAGCATGCGCGCGTTCTTGTTGCCCAGCAGGAACTCGACCGCGCGGTACTGCCACGACTGGAACCCGGACGCGTGGCCCAGGAACCCGCGGAACTGCGCGTACTCGCTCGGCGTGAGGGTCGCCAGGACGGACCACTGCTCGGTCAGCGTGCGCTGGACGTGCTTGACCCGCGCGATGCGCTTGAGCGCGGACTGGAGGTCGTCGGCCGCGATGAGCGCGCGCGCCGAGACCAGCTCCTGCAGGACCAGCTTGAGCCACAGCTCGGTCGTCTGGTGCTGCACGATGAAGAGCATCTCGTCGTGGTGGGCGGGCTCGCTGACCGGGGCCTGCGCGTCCAGGAGCGTGTCCAGGTGCAGGTACGAGCCGTACGTCATCTGCTCGCGCAGGTCGGTCACGATGTCGGGCTCGAGCGGGCGCTCGCTGCCCGGTGACGGCGTTGTCATCCCCCGAGAGTAGGTGCCGTGGGCGACGGGTGCCACGAGTCACGTGCCGGACTGCGCGTGCTGGGGGGTACCGTCGCCGGGTGGACACGGAGACCGGGCGGACCAGCAGCATCCTTCTCGACGACCTCGCGCAGGACCGGGCGTCCCGCGAGGAGATGCTGGGCCGGTTGCGCGGAGTCACGGCCGCACCGGGCCAGGACCGGTTCGTCTCGTCGGCCGCCGAGATCGTGGCCCTCGCCGAGGCGGACCCCGGCCGTCACCTCCTGGTCGCCTCGCGCGGCGAGGAGGTCGCGGGGCTCGGCGTCCTGCACCCGGGCGGCGCTCCCACCGAGGTGGTCGCGCTGCTCGACGGGCCGGCGACCGGCGACGTCGTGCTGTTCCGCGGGTTCCTCGTCGACGCGGCGCACCAGGGGCAGGGCGTCGGGACCGCCGTGGCGGCCGCCCTGCCGGCGCTCGCGGCCCGGCTCGCGGAGCGCCTCGGACGAGGGCCTTTTGCGGCCGTCGTGCTGACCGTCAACGAGGAGAACGTCGCCGGGCTACGTGCCTACGCGCGCGGCGGGTTCGTCGACCGCGGCCGGTACCTCGGGGGTGACGCGGGGCCGCAGCGCGTCATGGCGCACGCGCTGTAGCGGCGCGCACCCCGAGGCGCCCGGGGTGCCCGGGCGCACGGAGGCGGTGTTCGTGACCGCAGTTTCCACCGTGGATCTTCGATGATCGCGGTCCGTGGTCGCTGCGACTTCTCAGAGCCAGCGGCGCCACTTGAAGATGCCCCAGAGCCCGAAGCCGAAGCAGGCCATGAGGAGCAAGGCGTACGGGTAGCCCCAGGTCCAGTGGAGCTCGGGCATGAAGTCGAAGTTCATACCGTAGATGCCGGCGATGAGGGTCGGGGTGAACAGGATCGCGGCCCAGGAGGAGATCTTCTTGACCTGTTCGCCCTGGTCGATGGTCTCCTCCGCGAGGCGGCGGCTTTCCTCGCCCTGGGCGAGGCTCGCGCTGGACATGCGGCGCATGGCGTCGTTCTGCTCGAGCGAGACGAGCGTGGAGTGCACGGTCAGGGCGTTCTCGAGCAGGGACCGCGAACCGTCGACGCGGTCCGTCACGCGAAGCGTGTGGTCCAGGACGTTGCGCAACCGGTTCTGCACCTCGTCGCCTGTGCCGTAGCGGTCTGCCCCGCGCAGCAGTCCGTGCACCATGTCCGGGAGGGGGCCGATCGCCCGCTGGAGGGCGATGACCTGGGAGAGCAGGTTGTAGATCCGCTGGGACAACGTGGGATCCACGTTGCCCTGGCCGAAGAGGCTGTCCTCGACCTCGTCGATGTCGTTCACCAGGCCGGCCACGACGGGCGCATAGCCGTCGACGATGGCGTCGAGGAACGCCGTGAGCATTGCCTCGGGCCCTCGGCCGAGGAACTCGGGTTCGGCTTCGAGCGCGTCCCGAGCCGCTGTCAGGTCCAGTCGATCGCCGTGGCGGACGGTGACGACGAACCGGGGCCCGACGAACAGGTGCACCTCGCCGATGTCGACGCGCTCGGCCCGGTCGTCGTACCAGGCGGGGCGGATCACGACGAACACGGTCTCGCCGTACCGTTCGAGCTTCGCGCGCTGGTGCCCCTTGTGGGCGTCCTCGACGGCCAACGGGTGCAGACCGAACTTCGCAGCGACGGTCTCGAGATCGTCCTCGCTCGGGTCCAGCAGCCCGATCCATGCGACGCCTCCCGAGCGCTCCAGGTCGTCGGCGACGCCCTGGAGGTCAGGTGGGGACGCGGTGCGGTGTCCGCCGACGTAGATGCGGCTGTCGATCGTCGTCATCGGTTCATCCCCTTGTCGCACGGGTCATCGCCCTCGTCCTCTTCCCCGTCACCGAGGGCCGCAGGTGCCGGGGCGAGCACCGTCTGCACGGCGGGTCCGACGAGGGCGACCAGCGTCTCACGGTCCGCTTGCGCCAGCGTGGGGACGCCGACCACTCCCCGTCCCACCACGAGCCCGACCAGCATCGACGACACGAGCCCCGCGCGGAGCGTCGCGTCCTCGACGTCACGGGACGCGACGGCGTCGACGAGGAGGCGCTCCTGGAGGAACTCGCGCAGCTGGGTACTTGCCTGATCGTTGACGATGGCACCGCGCAGCATGGCCATCAGCGGGGCAGAGCTGTGGGCGTCCTCTTCCCAGATTCCGAGGAAGGCCCGAACCACCCGCTCCCCGAGGCCGTGGTCGGGCCCCTCGAACGCCGCGCTGAAGCGCGAGAGTGCGCCCGCCGGCACGGACATGACGGCCGCGAAGAGCTCGTCCTTGGACCGGAAGAACTGCATCACGAGCGAGGCGTCGACCCCGGCGTCGGCCGCGACGCGGCGGATCGTGGTCGCCGTGAAGCCGTCGGCCGCGAACCGGGCGCGGGCCGCGTCGAGGACGGCTTGCCTGGTCGAGGTTGCACCCGGTCGACGCCCGCGCCGCGCCGGGGAAGCCGGGCTCGTGTGTGTGGTCATGCTCCGAAGGTACCGTCCCTCGGATCGAATCTCAACAGATGTTGAGTTTTGCGTCGAGCGGTCGTACGGTCGAGGAGTTGACAGAGCCCGTCCCGGGCTCGACAGAGACGAGGAGCTCACGATGAGCGTCGACCAGAAGGTGTATGTGCCGTCCCAGCCGCTGGAGCCGGGTCCCCGGTACGGGATCCTGAGCGGCTACGAGCCGGGGACCCGGACGCTCGAGGCGGGGTTCCAGATCGCCCCGCCCTTCAAGCCTCTGCCGGTCGACGTCGTGCTCGACAAGGACGTGCCCGTCACGCTGCGCGACGGGGTGACGATCCACGTCGACGTCTTCCGGCCTGCCGGGACCGAGCAGGTGCCGGTCATCGTGGCGTGGAGCCCCTACGGCAAGGGCCAGGGGACCTCGGCAAGCGTCATGGGCATCTTCGGCATGGTCGGGCTCGACAACGGCACCGTGTCCGGGCTCGAGAAGTTCGAGGGGCCCGACCCCGCGTACTGGTGCGCGCGCGGCTACGCGATCTGCAACCCCGACATCCGGGGCGTGGCCGAGTCCGAGGGGGACAGCGTCATCTGGGATCGCCAAGAAGGCCGCGACGCCCACGACCTGGTCGAGTGGCTCGCCGAACAGGACTGGTGCTCGGGCAAGGTCGCGATGAGCGGAACGTCCTACCTCGCCGTCTCACAGTGGTTCACCGCAGCCGAGCAGCCCCCGCACCTCGCTGCGATCAACCCGTGGGAAGGCGTGAGCGACGTCTACCGTGACCTCGTGATGCGCGGCGGGATGCCCGACACCGGGTTCGCCGAACAGCTCCAGGACAACAGCTACTGGGGTAAGAGCCATCGCGAGGACATCCTCGCCGAGGCAGCCCAGTTCCCGCTCATGGGCGAGCTGTGGGAGGACAAGATCCCCGACTTCGACACGATCACCGTGCCTGCGTACGTCGTGGCTAGCTACTCCAACACCCTGCACACCCAGGGCACGTTCCGCGCCTGGCGGCGCATGGCCTCGCAGGACAAGTGGCTGCGCATCCACAACAGCCAGGAGTGGCCCGACTACTACGACGAGGCCAACGTCGAGGACCTGCGCCGGTTCTTCGACCACGTCCTCAAGGGCCAGGACAACGGGTGGGAGCAGACGCCGCGCGTGCGCTACTCCGTGCTCGACCTGGAAGGCGGCGACCGGGTGAACGTCCCTGCCGACCAGTTCCCGCCCGCGGAGGTCACGTCCACGACCTACTACCTCGACGGCGCAGCTCGCACCCTGTCGACGACGCCGCCCGCCACGGAGAGCACGGCGGGCTACGCCGTGGGGGGCAACCCGGACGTGGTGTCGTTCGTGACGCGCTTCGAGACCGAGACCGTCCTCGTCGGGTACCCCAAGGCGCACCTGTGGGTCGAGGCGCAGGGCTCCGACGACATGGACCTGTTCGTCCTGGTCCAGAAGCTCGACGCGCACGGCACGCCGCTGCAGGAGTTCACCGTGCTCAACCACGGCGCGATCGTCCACGACGTCACCGAGCGAGGAGCCTCGATCCTGCGCTACAAGGGCTCCGACGGGCGCCTACGCGTCTCCTTGCGCCACCTGGACGAAGAGCTTTCCACCGACGACGTCCCCGCCCACACCTTTGACCGTGTCGCCAAGCTCGTGCCCGGCGAGGTCGTCGACGTCGAGATCGACCTGCTCCCCGTGGGCCTGGCGTTCCACCCCGGCGAACAGCTGCGTCTCGTCGTCAGCGGACGGTCGCTCCTGGGCACCATGATGCCCGGCAACCGCGAGTACGCCTCCACCGTCAACGCGGGCACGCACGTCGTCCACACCGGCGGCCACCGGCCCTCCTACCTCCAGCTCCCGGTCCTGACCGCGTGACTCCACGTCCGCCCTCCTCACCTTCGGGCGAGGTGGGCGGACGCACGGCGTGGTCGTGAGGCGTGACACCTACCGCCGGGTGGTGCGTCGATCGGCCGAGACTGCCGTCGTCGTCGGGCGAACCCGGTTGTCGTCGAGATCCGGCCGGACCCGAGCGGCAACCCACGCTCGGCACCTCTGGTACGTCTGTGGGCAGCGGAGTTGAGACGTGCGTCCTACAGTGCAGGCAGGCGCACGCGGGACCCCGACCGGGCACGTGTGCACGACCGGGGAGGCACCATGACACGAGCAGTGGTGACAGGTATCGGCGCGGTGACACCGCTGTCTTCGACGGCCCAGGGGACCTGGGAGGCCCTCGTGCGCGGGGACCACGGCGTCCGGGCGATCTCCGACGAGTGGGCGCACGACCTGCCCGTACGGATCGCTGCGCGCGTCGACGACGCGTTCGCCGAGCCGCTCGGCGTGCGGCTGCTGCGCCGCACCGACCGCGCCGAACAGCTCGCGCTCGTCGCGGGCCGGGAGGCGTGGGTCGACGCCGGGAGCCCGGACGTCGACCCGGAACGACTGGCCGTGGTGGTCGGCTCCGCGAACGGAGGCATCGCCACGACCCTCGCTCAGAGCCGCCTCTTCGACGCGCACGGCCACCGCCGGGTCTCCCCGCACGCCGTGACCATGCTCATGGCCAACGGCCCCGCCGCCTGGCTCTCGATCGACCTGGGCGCCCGGGCCGGCGCCCGGGCCCCGGTCAGTGCGTGCGCCGCCGGCAGCGAGGCCATCGCCACGGCGCGCGAGATGATCCTCGCCGGGACCGCGGACGTCGTCGTGTGCGGGGGAGTCGAGGCAGGGGTGCAGGCGTTCTCCCTCGCGGCCTTCGCCCAGGCGCGGGCCATGTCGACGCGCAACGACGAGCCCGAGCGGGCCTCGCGCCCGTTCGACGCCGCGCGCGACGGGTTCGTCATGGGCGAGGGAGCGACGATCGTCGTCCTGGAGTCCGAGGAGCACGCCCGGGCGCGCGGCGCCCGCGTCCTGGGCGTGGTCTCGGGGGCCGCGCTCACCTCGGACGCCTACGACATCGTGGGCGGCGACCCCCAGAACCAGGCCCGCACCGTGACGCTCGCGCTGCGCTCGGCCGGGCTGTCGCCCGGCGACCTGGGGCTCGTCCACGCCCACGCGACCTCGACCCCCGTGGGCGACCGCAACGAGGCCGACGCGCTGCGCTCGGCCCTGCCCGACCCGCCGCCCGTGACCTCGACCAAGGGTGCGACCGGCCACCTGCTCGGGGCCTCGGGATCGCTCGGCGTCGTCGTCGCGCTGCTCGCGCTGCGCGACGGCGTGGTGCCGCCCACGCTCAACCTCGACACCCCGGACCCCGCGATCGACCTCGACGTGGTGCACGGGACCGCCCGTCCGACGACGGCGCGGCACGCGCTGGTCGACGCGTTCGGGTTCGGCGGGCACAGCGTGAGCGTCGTGGTCTCGCGCGACTGAGGACGTCGGGCGACCGATGAGTTCGTACGCCGGACTCGGTCCACCCGCCGGATAGATCGACACGAGCCACCAGGAGGTCGGCCATGGGCCGGATAGTCGTCGTGAACTTCCTCAGCATCGACGGGGTCATCCAGGCGCCCCTGTCGCCCGACGAGGACCGTGACGGTGGCTTCGCGCACGGCGGCTGGGTCCCACCGTTGAGTGACGAGACGGTCGACGCGTTCATGCAGAGGGCGACGGTCGGCGCCGCGGGCCTGCTGCTGGGGCGCCGGTCGTACGAGATCCTCCGGGACGCCTGGGCGCAGGGGGACGACTCCGAGCCCGCGATCGCGGCCATGAACCGGATGCCGAAGTACGTCGTCTCCTCGACGACCTCTCTCGCCGACCTCACCTGGCAGGGCTCCCACCTGGTCGGCGGCGACCTGCCCCGCGCCGTCACGGACCTCACGGGCCGCACCGACGGCGACATCGTCGTGCTCGGGGCCGGAACCCTCGTCCGGGCGCTCGCCGAGCACGACCTCGTCGACGAGTACCGCCTGCTGCTCTTCCCGGTCGTCCTGGGGTCCGGGAAGCGCATGTTCGACGAGCGCGCCCACCTCGCCCGCTTCACGCTGACCGAGAGCATCGTCACCCCCCGTGGGGTCGTCATCGTCACCTACGTGCGCGACGCGACGGACTGAGCGGGGCGCCCGGCGCGGACCCGGGCCGGCATCAGCCCCGGCGTGCCTTCCTCGTCGTGCCGCGACGCGGCTGCCGTCGCTGCCCGCCGACGCGCGTGGCGACAGCGGGTCCGGCGGGCTCGCCGGCCGGGACCTCGGCCACCGCGGGACGGGCCGCCCGCGCCACGTCCTGGTCGCCCGAGGGCACGAGGCGACCGATCACGAGCTGCTGCCCGAGCCCCCACAGCGACGACGTCGCCCAGTACAGGACCACGCCCACAGGGAAGCCCACCGCCACGACCGCCGAGACCGCGGGCAGCACGAACGCGAGCATGCCCTGCTGCCGCGCCAGCGGGGTGGGGTCGACCGGGTTGGCGCGCGCGCTCAGCCGCTGGGTCAGGACCTGCGCGGCGTACATCACGACGATCAGCACGGCGGGCACCAGGACCCCGGCCAGGCCGCCCGTCGCGGCACCGCCCGTGAAGGCCCCGGTCAGCGTCCCCGACAGAGGCGCGCCGAGGAGCGTCGCGGCGTCCGCCTCACGGACCAGGTCGCCGGTCAGCGCCCCGACGGGCACCTGGCGCCCGATCCCCGAGAGTACCGAGTACAGCGCGAACAGGACCGGCGCCTGCACGAGCAGCGGCAGGCAGCCCGCGAGCGGGTTGGCGCCGGTGCGCGCCATGAGCTCCTGCTGCTCGCGGCGGGCCGCGTCCCGGCTCGCCGGGTCGCTCGTGCCCCGGTACTTCTCCTGGATCCGGCGGATCTCGGGCGAGGCCAGGCGCATCGCCCGCATGCCCCTGACCTGCACGACGACGAGCGGGACGAGCACGAGCCGGACGATCACGACCAGGCCGACGATCGCGAGGCTCCACGCGGTACCCCCGGCAGGGTCGAGGCCGAGCGCGGTCAGTGCCGAGTGGAGATGGACGAGGATCCAGGCGACCACCAGCTGGATCGGGTGGACGAGCGTGGAGAGGGCATGGGTGAGGGCATCGACGACGGGCACGGTGGACTCCTGCGGGTGGAGGGGAGGGGGGAGCGCGGAGCTCCCGCGCCAGTTCCGCAGGGACCGGCACGGCACCGGGCCGACGACGGCTCGGGGGAGTGCTGGAGGTTCAGGCGGTGCGCGGGAGCGGGCTCGCTCCCGGCGCTCGCGGCCGGGGCCGTCCGGGGGTCGTGGGGCTGTGCTGGCGCACGGGGGCGGGCAGCGGCACGGGCTCGGGGCCGACGGGCACCGCGAGCAGCAGCAGGACCGCGACCGCGACGCACGCGAGCACGACGCCGAGCGCCCCGGCGGTGGCCGCGAGGGTCGCGGCACCGAGCAGGGAGAGCACGCCGCCCAGCGACGACGAGCCGCCGAACGACTGCCCGACGGCGAGCACGAGCACCGCCAGCAGCGGCACCAGGGCCACGGCCCGGGCCGAGGACGTCGAGGTCAGCCGGTCGTAGCGCGCGCGCAGCGAGGCGGCTCCACGTACGACATGGTCTGCCCGCACGTCCCTCACCTCCTGCGCTCGTCGTCGGTCGCTCGTCCCGCCCAGACTAGCGCGGCGTCCGTCCGTTCCGGTGTCGCGCGCGCGGTGCTCGTGCGATGCTCGCAGGACCCGCAGCCCCGACACGACCGGGATCCTGCACGTCCCGGGTCCTCGTCCCACGGGGATCCGCACCGGCTGTCCTGCGCGTCGCCGCCCGTGCTGACCGACGCGCCCCTGCACCCCGGCGTGCCGACGCACCCGGGACGTCCTCGGGAGGTCTCATGTCCGAGCTGGTGGTCGACAGCGGCGACACGGTCTGGGTGCTCGTGTCCGCGGCCCTCGTCCTGTTCATGATGCCGGGGCTCGCGCTCTTCTACGCGGGACTGGTCCGACGCGGCAACGTGCTCGCGATCATGCAGCAGAACCTCGTCCCGATCGCCGTCATCACGCTGACGTGGGTCCTGGTGGGCTACAGCATCGCGTTCAGCGACGACATCGGGAACGGCTTCATGGGGGACCTGGGCCTGTTCGGGCTCACGGGCCTCGACTCGGCCCCGACCCCCGCTCTGCACGTCGTCGACGGCGACGTCGCCATCCCGACCCTCGCGTTCGTCGCCTTCCAGATGATGTTCGCGATCATCACGCCCGCGCTCCTCACGGGGGCGACGGTGGGGCGCCTGCGGACGGTCGGTTGGGTCGTGACGCTCGCCCTGTGGTCCGTGCTCGTCTACCCGTTCGTCGCGCACTGGCTGTTCAACCCGGACGGCTGGCTCGCGCAGCTCGGGGCGCAGGACTGGGCGGGCGGGATCGTCGTGCACGCCGCGGCCGGGGCAGCGGCGCTCGCGGTCCTCGTCGTCGTCGGGCGTCGGCAGGGGTGGCCCGAGGCGGGGTCGATCCCGCACTCCATCCCGCTCGCCGTGGCCGGAGCGGGCATCCTGTGGTTCGGCTTCAACGGCGGCGGCTCGCTCCAGGGGAACGGGGTGGCGGCCCAGGCCGTCCTCAACACGCACGTCGCGGGGGCCGCGGCCATGGGGGCCTGGCTGCTCATGGAGCGCTGGCGCACGGGCAAGGGCACCGTGATCGGTGCCGTCACGGGCGGCGTCGCGGGGCTCGCGACCATCACCCCTTGCGCGGGGTACGTGAGCACGCTGTCCGCGCTCGTGATCGGGGTCGCGGCGGGCGTCGTGTGCACGTTCGCGCTCGGGCTCAAGAAGGTGTTCCGGTTCGACGACGCGCTCGACGTGATCGCGGTGCACTTCGTGGGCGGCCTCCTGGGCTCGCTCCTGCTCGGGTTCTTCGGGGAGCGCGCGATCAACGACGCCGGCGCCGACGGTCTCTTCTTCGGCGGGGGGCTCGACCTGCTGGGCGCCCAGGCGCTCGCCCTGGTCGTCGTGGTCGCGTTCTCGTTCGTGGTGACGCTGGTCATCGCGTTCGGGGTCGACAGGACGGTCGGCCTCAAGGTGCCGCCCGGCGAGGAGTTCGGCATGGACGAGGTCGAGCAGGGGGCGAACGCGTACACGCTGGGGCAGGTCTCGGGCCTGTCCGCGACGGGGGCGGCGTCGGCCCCGGTCGGGTCCAGCACGGTGGCTCACGGCGAGCGCCCGGCATCGGCCGCAGCGGCTGCCGCGACCGCCGTCGGCGGGACGTCCGTCCCCACGACGACCGACGCGGTCGTGCTGTCCGCGACGTTCGACTCGGCGGACCTCGACGCCCTCACGACGGCCCTCGAGGAGGCCGGGGCATGGGCCATCCAGGTCTGCGAGGTCAACGAGGTCGTGGCCGACGCCCCGACCCTGCGATTCCGCGAGTCGACCGAGCGCACCCGCTTCGCGCGCCGCCTGCGCGTCGACCTCTGCACGAGTCGCGGCGACGTGCCGGCGGTCGTCGCGCTCCTCACCCAGCACGCCGTGGGGCTGCGCTCGCCCCTGGTGCTCCCGCTCGTGGCGGCCGCCGGGAGCTGACCGGGACCGGGGCGGGGGAGAATGACCCCGTGGACCCGGACCCGATCGCCCGCCTGCTCGCCTCGCCGCCCGATCTCCCGGTCCGCCACCACCTGGCCGAGCTCACCGACGCCGTCCGGGACCGGGGCGTCGCCGTGCTCCAGGCTCCTCCCGGCACGGGCAAGACGACCCTCGTCCCGCCGGCGCTCGCGGCCGTCCTGCCCGCGGGGCGCGTGATCGTGACCCAGCCGCGCCGGATCGCCGCGCGGGCTGCAGCCCGCCGGCTCGCGCACCTGCTCGGAGAGCCCGTCGGACGCACGGTGGGCTTCTCGGTGCGCGGGGAGTCCCGGACGGGTCCCGAGACGCGCGTCGAGGTCGTCACGACCGGCGTCCTGCTGCGCCGCCTCCAGCGCGACCCGGAGCTCGCGGGGGTCGGCGTCGTCGTGCTCGACGAGGTCCACGAGCGGCACCTCGACGCCGACCTCACGCTGGCCCTGCTGGTCGACGTCCGGGCGACCCTGCGGCCCGACCTGGCCCTGGTCGCGATGTCCGCGACGATCGAGGCCGAGCGCACCGCGCACCTCCTGGGCGACGGGCTCCCCGCGCCGGTCGTGGTCGCGGACGGCAGCCTGTTCCCCGTCGAGGAGGTGTGGGCGCCGTCGCCCGGGCCGCGGCTCGACGAGCGCGGCGTGCCGCGCGCGTTCCTCGACCACGTCGCCGCGACCACGCGCCGAGCGCTGGTCGAGCAGTCCGGCGACGTGCTGGTCTTCGTGCCGGGCGCGGGCGAGGTCGACGGCGTCGCCCGCCGCCTGGCCGGCGTGGAGGCCGACGTCCGTCCGCTGCACGGGCGGCTGCCCGCGCGCGAGCAGGACCTGGCCCTGACGCCGGGGCCGCGTCGCCGGGTCGTGGTCTCCACGGCCGTCGCCGAGTCCTCGCTCACCGTGCCCGGGGTGCGGGTGGTCGTCGACGCCGGACTGTCCCGCGAGCCGCGCACCGACCACCGGCGCGGCCTCGCGGGTCTCGTGACGGTCCGCGTGAGCCGTGCGGCGGCCGAGCAGCGCGCCGGACGTGCCGGACGCGAGGGCCCGGGGGCCGTGTACCGCTGCTGGTCGCCCGGCGAGCACGCCCAGCTCGTCGCGCACCCGACGCCCGAGATCCTCACGGCCGACCTCGTCGCGTTCGCGCTCGAGCTCGCGTGCTGGGGGAGCCCGGACGGGGCGGGCCTCGCGCTCCTGGACGCCCCGCCCGCGGCCGCGATGTCGGTCGCGCACACGACCCTCGAAGCCCTCGGCGCGGTCCACCCGGACGGGACGGTCACAGCCCGGGGACGTGAGATCGCGCGCGTCCCGGCCGACCCCCGGCTCGCGCGGGCCCTCCTGGACGCGAGCGACGTCGTCGGGCCGCGGCTCGCCGCCGAGGTGGTCGCCCTCCTGTCCGACGACGTGCGCGCACCCGGTGCGGACCTCGTCGCCGCCCTGCGGGACGCCCGGCGGGGCGGCCCGGCGAGCGGGGCGTGGCGCGCGCAGGCCGAGCGGCTCCAGGGTCTCGCTCCCGCGCCGGGGCGGGGACGCCGCGAGGACCTGAGCCTGGACCTCGCGGTCGGGCTCGTCGTCGCGCTCGCGCACCCCGACCGGGTCGCGCGCAGGCGGCCGAACGGGTCGACGTACCTCATGGTCTCGGGCACCGGGGCCGCGCTGCCGCCCGGGTCCCCGCTCGCGGGGTACGACTGGCTCGCCGTCGCGGACGCCGACCGCGGCGCCGGCAGGCGCGACGCGACGATCCGCTCGGCCGCACCCGTCGACGAGGACCTCGCGTACGAGGCCGCGTCCGCGGCCCTGCGCGAGGACGACACCGTCACGTGGTCGGGCGGGCGCATCCAGGCGCGGCGCACGACGCGGCTCGGCGCGATCGAGCTCGCCTCGCAGAAGGTCGCCGACCCGCCCGCCGACCAGGTCGTCGCGGCGCTGCGCACCGGGCTCGAGCGCGAGGGCCTCGACGTCCTGCCCTGGCGCGAGCCCGCGCGCGAGCTGAGGCACCGGCTCGCGTTCCTGCACCGCGCCCTGGGCGAACCGTGGCCCGACGTGTCGGACGAGGCCCTGCTCGCGGGGCTCGACACGTGGCTCGGCCCCGACCTCGCCCGGGTCCGCTCGGCAGCCGACCTCCAGCGCCTCGACGTGACCAGCGCCCTGCGGCGCCTGCTGCCGTGGCCCGCGGCGGGCCGGCTCGACGAGCTCGCCCCCGTGCGCGTCGACCTGCCCGGGGGACGCAGCGCCCGCCTCGACTACACCGGGGACCAGCCCGTGCTCGCCGTCAAGGTGCAGGACGCCTTCGGGTGGCGGGCCACGCCCCGCGTCGCCGACGGACGCGTGCCCGTGCTGCTGCACCTGCTGTCCCCGGCCAGGCGCCCCGCCGCGATCACCGCGGACCTCGAGTCGTTCTGGGGAACGGGATACGCGCAGGTGCGCGCCGAGCTGCGCCGCCGCTACCCCAAGCACGACTGGCCCGAGGACCCGACGGCCTGATCGGGTCCGCGCTGCCGCCGAGCGGCGCTGCCCCCGAACGGCGCAGCGCCTGCGCGGCCACCGGCCTACGCTGGGACGGACCGCGACGGAACCCGGCGAGGAGCGCACCGTGGCACAGCTGACCTGCACCGGCATCATGTCCCTCGACGGCTACGTCGCCGACGCCTCCGGCTCGTTCGGGTGGAGCGCCCCCGACGAGGAGGTGCACGCGTTCGTCGACGACCTCGAGCGCTCCGTCGGGACCTTCCTCCTGGGGCGCCGCGTCTACGAGGTCATGCGCGTGTGGGACGACCCGGCCATGCTCGACGACGAGTCGCCCGCCGTGCGCGACTACGCGCGCATCTGGCGCGACGTGGACAAGGTCGTGTACTCGACCACGCTCGACGACCCGGGCCTGGCGCGCACGCGCGTCGAGCGGTCGTTCGACCCGGTCTCCGCCCGCGCGCTCGTCGACCGCGCCGAGCGCGAGGTCGGCATCGGCGGACCGACCCTGGCCGCGCAGGCGCTCGCGGCCGGGATCGTCGACGAGGTGCGGGTCTTCGTGCACCCAGTGCTGGTGGGCGGCGGCACGTCCTTCTACCCCGCGGGCGTCCGGCTCGACCTCGAGCTGCTCGACGAGCGCCGCTTCACGGGCGGCGTGGTCTACACGAGGTACCGCGTCGCGAGCTGACGCGCTCCCGTGCCGTGGGCCTCGTCACGTCGTGCCGTCTCCGCCGGGCCTGTGGTCGGCCGTCCTGAGAAGGTGGGGCCATGCGCGCACACTCCGAGCCCCGGACCGAGCGACCCCACGACCTGGAGGACCTGCAGCACCGCATCGCGAGCATGGACACGCAGGAGGTCGTCGACGAGCTCGGGCGCCTGGGCGACCAGCGGCGCGCGGTCGCGTTCCGCCTGCTGCCCAAGGGGCGCGCGGTCGAGGTCTTCGAGGACCTCGACCCGGCGATCCAGGCGGAGCTCGTCGAGGCGTTGCGGTCCGAGGCGACCGCGGAGATCTTCGCGGCCCTCGACCCGGACGACCGGGCGTCGCTGCTCGACGAGCTGCCCGCGGGTGTCGCGGCCCGGCTCCTGGGCGGGCTGGGGCCCGACGAGCGGGCCCTGACGACCGCGCTGCTCGGGTATCCCGAGGACAGCGCGGGCAGGCGCATGTCCCCCAGGGTGGCGTCGGTGCGGCGTGGCACGAGCGTCGCGGGGGCCCTCGACGCGCTGCGCCGGGCGGGCGACGACGTCGAGACGATCTACACCGTGCCCGTCCTCGGTGCCGGGCGCGTGGTCGAGGGCGTCGTGTCGTTGCGCCGGCTGCTCGTGAGCGACCCGGACGCCCTGGTCGAGGACGTCATGTCCCCGGCCGTGACGGTCGAGGCGACCGACGACCAGGAGCACGCGGCCAACGTCGTGCGCGACGGCGGGTACGTCGCGGTGCCCGTGGTCGACCACGAACGCCGCCTCCTGGGCGTGCTCACGGTCGACGACGCGATGCGCATCCTCGAGGCCGAGGACGACGAGGACTCTGCCCGCGTGGGTGGCTCGGAGCCGCTGCGCCGCCCGTACCTGACCGTCTCGGTCCTGGGGCTGGTGCGGGCGCGCGTGGTGTGGCTCCTGCTGCTGATCGTCGCGGCGAGCCTCACGGTCGGGGTGCAGAGCTACTTCGAGGCCGAGCTCGACGCGGTCGTGGCGCTCGCGCTGTTCATCCCGCTGCTCATCGGCACGGGCGGGAACGCGGGGTCCCAGGCCGCGACGACCGTGGTCCGCGCGCTGGCGGTGGGTGACATCCGCCGCGGCGACCTGCTGCGCGTCGTGGGGCGCGAGATGCTCACCGGCCTCCTGCTCGGGACGGTGCTCGCCGCGGTCGGCTTCGGTCCGGCGGCGTGGGTCGCGGGGGTCTCGATCGCGCAGGTGCTCGCGATCACGGTCGTGGGGGTGTGCGTGCTCGCGACGACGGTCGGGTCGAGCATCCCGATCCTGGCGCGCCGCGTGGGTATCGACCCGGCGATCGTCGCGGCGCCCTTCATCTCGACGTTCGTCGACACCCTGGGGCTGGTCATCTACTTCTCGGTGGCGAAGGTGGTCCTGGGCATCTGAGGCGCGCTCAGTCCTGCGGGGGCCGCGCACCTCGGACCTGCGCGGACCGGCGGCGCGCGCCCACGACGCTCAGCGACATCGCGGCAAGGACCGCGAGGGCGGCGATCACCCAGCCGTAGGCCGGGACCTCGGGAGTCGTCGTCGCGCCCGGCGGGGTCGGGTTCCCGGAGGGCGTCCCGCTGCCCGACGGCGTCGCCCCCGTCTCCCGCGCAGCCGCGGCTCGCGTGTCGGTCGCGTCGCCCGGCGTCTGCGGGCCGGTCGCGCGAGACTCGGCCGCGGCGCCGTCGGCGCCGTCGGTGCCGTCGGGGACTGCGGGACCGGCGGGAGCCGCGGGTGCTGGCGCCGGGGTGGGCGGCGGGTCGAGGGCGAGCGCTGCCGTGGTCGCGGGGCCCACGACGCCGTCCGGGGCGAGACCCCGCGCGCCCTGGAACGCGACGACCGCGGCGGACGTCGCGGGGCCGTACGCACCGTCGGCCGCGAGGTCCTGGCCGTGGAGTCGCAGTCGTTCCTGGAGGGCCTGGACCTCGGGCCCCGAGGCGCCGAGCACCAGGCCGAGGGGGGAGCGGGGCCGGCCGGCCGCAGACCTGCCTGTTTTGTCCGTTCCGCCCGTCGTGCCCGCGGCGGCCGGCGAGCGGGCCGACCGGTCGGGAGCCGCCTGCGCCGGCGGCTGCGCGGGAGCAGAAGGGGCCGCACCGGGGTAGGCGGCGAACACCTCGGCGACGTAGGCGCCCCCGGCGGCGTCGGTCGCGTACCCGACCCCGACCGACGTGAACGTCGAGGACAGGATGTTGGCCCGGTGCCCCGGGGAGCCCATGAGGCTCGCGTGCAGGCCCGACGGCGACGGGTCGGTGGACCACGCCACGTTCTCGCCCCACGAGGACCAGCCGCCAGGGATCTGCGCGCCCGTCGACGGGTTGTGGCTCATCGAGCCGTTCGCGGCCATCCGCTCGGCCCACGCCTGGGCGACGCCGGCGAGCCCGGGGTCGTGCGCCAGGGGCGCGAGCCCCGCGGACGAGCGCGCGCCGTTCACGAGACCCACCACGTCCCCGGCCCCCGAGGCCCGGGCCGGTGCGCCCGTGCTCAGGCCCACCGGCACCGTCAGCACGAGGGTCGTGAGCGCGACGAGGAGCGTGGTCATCCGGCGTGCGCGCACGGTGCCTCCCGGGTGGTCGGGCAAGGACGGGTCGGGTCCACTGTGCCGTGACCGGGTCGCTCGTGCGCGCGGGCGGCGCCTCGAGCGCCTCGGTGCCCCCTCAGCCCTGCGGGTCGAGGGCTGCCTGGGAGAGCTTCCACTCGCGGTACCTCTCGCGCAGGCACACCGCGCACGGCCGGTACCCGGCGGCGATCGCGGTCTCCTCGTCGGCGAAGAACACGCGATGGGTCACGTAGCCTCCGCGCGCGATCGCGCGGGCGGCGCCGGGGCAGTCGAGCCGGCCGTAGATCCGGGAGCGTCGGTGGCCGCCGAGAGTCCCGGGGACGGTGCTGAGGGTCGGGACGCGGTCGGGTCCGAGCAGTCGGTAGAGCCGTGGCGTCGTGCTCACGGGGGCGCTCCTGGGGCGGGGAGACCGGGCGGACGTGCTCACCTTCGTAGACGCCCGTGCCGTGCGCGACGTGAGGTGGCGTGCTGGGGTGTGAGGTGGGGAGCGGCGCCGTCGGGCGGGGCGGGCTTCCTGATGCCGACCGCGGCCCGCGCGGATACGTTCGCCCGTGAGGCGCGCACTGCGCCCACGGTCGAGAGGCGGGCGCATGCCGACGAGCACCAGGCCACCCACACGCGCGCAGCGACCGTGGTTCGTGTTCGCGTCCCTGCAGGGATACCGCGGGGCCTGGCTGCGGGGCGACGTGGTCGCGGGCCTGACCGTGTGGGCCGTCCTCGTGCCCGAGTCGCTTGCGTACGCGACCATCGCGGGCGTCTCGCCCGTCGTGGGCCTGTACGCCGCGGTGCCCTCGCTGATCCTGTACGCGGCGTTCGGCAGCTCGCGCCACCTGGTCGTGGGGCCCATGTCCGCGACGGCGGCCCTGTCCGCGAGCGTGGTCGCCGCCTTCCGGCCCGGCGACGACGCCGCGTTCGTCGCGCTGACCACGGCCGTCGCGCTCGTGACCGGGGTCCTGTGCCTGGTGGCGGGCATCGCGCGCCTCGGGTTCCTGGCCTCGTTCATCTCCGAGCCCGTGCTCAAGGGGTTCATCGTGGGCCTCGCGCTCACGATCGTGATCGGGCAGGTGCCCGCCCTGCTGGGCGTCGACAAGGGCGAGGGGAACTTCTTCGAGAAGCTCTGGACGATCCTCACCGAGCTCGGCACGGCGCACCCCCTGACCGTGGTCCTGGGCCTGGGGTCCCTCGCGGCGGTCCTCGCGATCAAGCGCTGGCTGCCCAAGGTGCCCGGCTCGCTCGTCGTGGTCGGGATCGGGATCGCCCTGGTCCTGCTGCTCGGGCTCGACGACGACGGCGTCGACATCGTCGGCCCCATCCAGGCCGGGCTCCCTGCGCTCGGCCTCCCGACGGGCGTCGACCGGAACACCTGGACCGACCTGGTCGGCCCGGCCGCGGGCGTCATGCTCGTGGGCTTCGCCGAGGCCTTGGGTGCCGCCAAGACGTACGCCTCGCGCGAGGGCTACGACATCGACGCCAACCGCGAGCTCGTCGGCATGGGCGCCGCGAACCTCGGCTCGGGCCTCGCGTCCGGGATGGTCGTCAACGGCAGCCTGTCCAAGACCGCGGTCAACGGCGGCGCGGGCGCCAGGAGCCAGGTCTCGGGCCTCGTCGCCGCGGCGCTGACCCTCCTGACGCTGCTGTTCCTCACGCCCGTGTTCGAGTCCCTGCCCGAGGCCACGCTCGCGGCCGTCGTCATCGCCGCCGTGATCGAGCTCGTCGACGTCAAGGCCCTGCGTCGCCTGTACCGCCTCGCGACGCCGCGCTCCAAGGCCCTGTACGGGGGAGCGGCCCGGCACGACTTCTGGGCGGCGCTCGCGGCCATGCTCGGCGTCCTGGTGTTCGACACCCTGCCTGGCCTCGTGCTCGGGATCGTCTTGTCCCTCTTCCTGCTCCTGGACCGGGCCTCGCGGCCCCACGTGGCCGTGCTCGTGCGCAGCTCGCACGGCGTGTGGGTCGACCGCGCGCGGCGCATCGCCACGGGCAAGGACGGGGGCCGGGGCGTCGAGGGGGCGCTCGTGGTGCGCGTCGAGTCGGGCCTGTTCTTCGCCAACGCGGACACCGTGCGCGCGGCGGTCCGGCGCCTGGTCGCCGACGCGTCGCCGCGCGTCGTGGTCCTCGACGCCGAGACCGTGCCGTTCGTGGACGTCGAGGCCGCCGAGATGCTCGTGACCCTGCACCGCGACCTCGACCGGGTCGGTGCGCGCCTGGCCCTGGCCCGCGACGTGGGTCAGGTGCGGGACGTCCTGCGCGGCGCCGTCGGGCCGGACGAGATGCCACCCACCTACCCCGACGTCGACACCGCGCTGCGCGACCTCCTGCCCGCCGCGGCCGCAGGCTCGGGCTCGGCCGGGGGCGCGGGAGAGCCCGCCGCGGGCGCGTCGCCCGCCTGACTCCCGCCTGCCCGACGCCGCCGGCGCACCGCGCGGCCTCCCGCAGCCCGTCGACCGTGGCCCTTCGCGCGCGGTCGGCCGGGCGCAGCACTACGGTCGGGATGACCGGACCCGCGGGCAGCCGCGAGACCCGGGACGCGGCGCCGACCGGCGGCGCACGACGAGAGGAAGTGCCGTGGGCCCAGCCGTCGGTCAGTCCCTGCCCATCGCGGTGGGAGTCCTCATCAGCCCCATGCCCATCGTGGCGGTCGTGCTGATGCTCGTCAGCAGGAAGGCGAAGGCCAACGGCTTCTCGTTCCTGCTGGGGTGGATCGTGGGGATCGCGGCCCTCGGGTCGATCGTGCTGCTCGTGGCCGGCGCTGCCACGCCCGACGCGTCCGGGCCCCCGGCGTGGGCGAGCGTCGTCAAGATCGTCCTGGGCGTCCTGCTGCTGCTCCTCGCGGTCTCGCAGTGGCGCGGACGCCCGCGCGAGGGCGCGAGCCCCCAGCCGCCGAGGTGGATGAGCGCGATCGACGCCTTCACGCCCGTCAAGGCGTTCGGCCTCGCGGTCCTGCTCGGGGCGGTCAACCCCAAGAACCTGCTGCTCGTCGTGTCCGGCGCCGCGGCGATCGCCGCCGCGACGCCCGAGACGTCCGAGCAGCTCGGGGCCCTCGCGGTGTTCGTCGTCGTGGCGAGCCTGGGGGTCGCGGCCCCCGTCGCGATCTACCTGGCCATGGGATCCCGGGCAGCGACGCTGCTCGACGGGCTCAAGGCCTGGATGATCCAGAACAACGCCGTCATCATGGCCGTGCTGCTCCTGGTGCTCGGGGCCAAGATGATCGGTGACGGGATCACGGCGCTGTGAGCGAGGCGGCGGGCGCGGTGCCGCAGACCGACGAGCGGGTCCAGGCGGCGCTCGACCTCCTGCGGGCCGGCGGGCACCGTGTGACCGAGGCGCGCCGCGCCGTCCTGGAGGTCCTCGCGACCGAGGAGGGGCACCCGAGCGCCGACGAGCTGTGCACCCGGGTCCACGACCGGCACCCGGGCATCCACCGGGCCACGGTCTACCGCACGGTCGACCGGCTCACGACGCTGGGCGTGGTGACGCACGTGCACATCGGTGGTGGTGCGACGGCCTACCACCTGGCCCCGGGCGGACCCGTGCGCGAGCACCTGCACGCGATCTGCGACTCGTGCGGGCGGATCATCGACCTGCCGGGCGACCTGCTCGACCCCGTGACCACCTGGCTCTCGACCGAGGCAGGCTTCACGCTCGCCCCGGCGCACGTCGCGCTGTCCGGCACGTGCGCGGACTGCCGGGTGTGAAGGCCACCGCGGGGGGAGCGCGACGCCCGAGGGTCGGTCGACCGTGCTCGTCCGCGCGACCGGCGCGCGATCTCCCCGAAAAACCCTTGCCCTTGCCCGGGGGCAGGCCGCTACTGTGGTGCACGTCCGGTCAGGAGGCCGGTCGCCGGTCGGGGCAGCCCGCGCGGCGCTCGCTCCTGACCCGTTCTCATGAGGTGCCGCTCCGGCGGCCCGCACGAGCTGACGCACACGAGACCGCGCCACAGTGGTAGCGCGGCGAGCCAGGCACATGAACCTGGCCACGACGGGGACCCGTGGTGTGCGTGGAGGTTCCAAGTCGCCCGGACTGCAGTCGGGCGGCACCCCTGGAGAGGCATGTGCCAAGGACGGCGACGGGGCGCACCAGCGCCCCGTGGGGCGGGTTCGATTCCCGCCCTCTCCGCAGACGACGTGGGTGGCCCGCGGCGCCGAGGATCTCGGTACCGCGGGTCGCAGACAGGGAGTCGGTCGATGAGCGAGGTCCTCATCTACAACCTGGGCGGCGGGCAGGTCCTGGGCCGTGTCTCGCTCGGGCACGCGATCCGTATGCTGCACCGCCGGGTCGCGGCCGTGCGGGAGGCCGTCGAGGGGGAGACCTTCGGCCCGTACCAGCGCCCGGTCTCGGTCGAGCTGGTGCGCTACGTCCACTCCCGCTGGGTCTACGAGCGCACGGGCCGCGTCCCGTACTCGCGCGCCGCGCTGCTGCGTCGTGACAAGCACCGTTGCGGCTACTGCGGTCGCCCTGCGACGACCATGGACCACGTGGTGCCTCGGTGCCAGGGCGGGACCACGACCTGGCTCAACGCCGTGGCGGCGTGCGAGGCGTGCAACAGCGCCAAGGCGGGCCGGACTCCCCAGGAGGCCGGCATGACGTTGCGTTCGCGGCCCTTCGAGCCCGTGCTCGCCGACGTCTACCCGTACGGGAAGCGCTGAGCGTCAGGGCGACGGGGAGTTCTCGACCCGGATGGTGCCGTCGTCCTCGAGGACGAGCCGGTGCGGGTCGCCGTCGGCGAGGCGCAGGGCGTGCTCGAGCGCGAGCTGCGGCACGTCCAGGGCCCAGTCCGGCAGGTGGCGGTGCGTGCGCAGCGCGTCGAGGATCGGACCGGGCGGGATGCGGCGGGACGTCAGGTCGGACACGGCTCCAGGATCCCACGGCCGGCTCCACCCGCACCGCTTGCATGGTTGCGTGACTGCGCAAACAGGCAGGATGATGGGGGCATGCTCTCGGCCCTCGCGCACCCCGTCTACCGACGCCTGTTCGCCGCGCAGGTCGTCGCCCTCGCGGGCACCGGCGTCGCGACGGTCGCGCTCGGCCTGCTCGCCTACGACCTCGCGGGCCGCCGCGCGGGCGTCGTCCTCGGGACGGTCTTCACGGTCAAGATGGTCGCCTACGTCGCCCTGGCCCCGCTCGCGGCCACGCTCGTGGCCCGGGTGCCGCGGCGGCTGGTCCTGGTCGGTGCGGACCTCGTGCGCCTGGTCGCGGCGCTCGCGCTGCCCCTCGTGGGGGAGGTGTGGCAGGTCCTCGTGCTCGTCCTGGTCCTCCAGAGCGCGTCGGCGACGTTCACGCCCACGTTCCAGTCCGTCGTCCCCGACGTCCTGCCCGACGAGCGCGACTACACCGCCGCCCTGTCCCTGTCCCGGCTCGCCTACGACCTCGAGGCCGTCGCGTCCCCGGCGCTCGCGGCCGTCCTCCTGCTCGCACTGAGCCCGGCCGGGCTGTTCTGGGGGACCGCGGTGGGGTTCGGGGCCTCGGCGCTCCTCGTGGCCACGGTCGTGCTGCCGCGAGTCCCCGGCGCCGCGGCAGCGACGACGGACGGCCACGTCGCGGCGACCGAGCCCGACGGGCCGTTCGGCGCGCGCGTGCGCCGGGGGGCGGGGATCTTCCTGCGCACGCCCGCGCTGCGGCCCGTGCTCGCGCTGAACCTCGCGGTCGCGGCCGCGGGCGCTCTGGTCCTGGTCCAGACGGTCGTGATCGCCCGCACGGTCCTGGGTCTGGGGCCCGACGGCGTCGCTCTCCTCCTGGCCGTGTGCGGCAGCGGGTCGGTGGCCGCCGCGCTCGTCCTGCCGCGGGTCCTTCGCGCCTGGCCCGAGCGTCGTGTGATGCTCGGGGGAGCGGCCCTGCTCACGGTGGGCTGCGCCGTCGTCCCCCTGGTGCTCGCGGCTCCCGCAGGGGTCGCCGTGGCCGGGGTGTGCGCCGCCTGGGTCGCGATCGGCGCCGGGTGGTCGGCGGTCGAGACCCCCGTCGGGCGCCTCGTGCGGCGCTCGGTGGACCGAGGGGACCTCCACCTGGCCTTCGCCGCGCAGTTCTCGTTGTCGCACGCGTGCTGGCTGGTCACGTACCCGCTCGCGGGGTGGCTCGGGACGCTCGGCCTGGCGGCCGCCGCGACGGCGCTGGCCCTCGTCGCGGGCGCCGCGACCGGGCTCGCGCACGTGCTGTGGCCGGGGTCCGTCGCCGGTGAGGCGCCTCTACCGGGCGCCGATCGCGTGCGAGCCGCCGCGAGGGTGGGACCATGAGGGGGATGGCCACCACGCAGCGTGACTCGCTCCCCGTCGCACCCCCCGAGGTCGACCTCGACCGTGCGGTCGAGGTGCTGCGCCTGCTCGCCGACCGCACCCGCCTCGCGGTGCTGCAGATGCTGACGGGCACCGAGATGCCGGTGACCGCGATCGCCGAGGCCCTCGACCGTCCCGTCCCCGCGATCTCCCAGCACCTCGCGAAGCTGCGCGCCGGGCATCTCGTGACGTCGCGGCGCGAGGGCACGAGCGTCTACTACGCGCCCGCGACCGAGCACGTCGAGGCGCTCGTCACGAACGTCCTGCACCACACCGAGCACATGCTCTACCCGCGCCCGCCGCACCACGTCCGCGAGGCGTGAGTCCCCGCTCCCGCCGGGCGCTCGCGCCATGGACGGGGCTTGGACCTACGCGCGCGGCGGTCTAAGGTGAGGCACCTAGGAGTCAGGAAGCGGCCCCTCGACACGCACGTGCTGAGAGCGAGCCATCATGACCACCGAACAGTCCCCTCGCAGGCGTCGCCGCGACCCGCTCGCGGAGGCGTTGAGCCTCGGGCGGGCCCATCCCACCGGCCAGTACCGCGTCGACCTGCGCACCAGCGAGTGGTGGTGGTCCGAAGAGGTCTACCTGCTGCACGGGCTGACGCCCGACTCCGTCGTGCCGAGCGCGGCTCTCCTCGTCCAGCACAAGCACCCCGACGACCGCGACACGGTCCTGCGCGACCTCGCGCTGCTGCGCACTACCGGGCGCCCCTTCAGTGCCAGCCACCGCATCGTGGACGCGCGCGGGCGCACCAGGACGGTCACGGTCACGGGTCAGGGCCGCCGCGACGCCTCGGGGGCCGTGGTCGAGGTGATCGGCATGATGATCGACACGTCCGCCGCGCACGAGGACGCGCTGCGCCGTGAGGTCACGCGCCAGGTCGCGGTCGGTCTCCAGGACCGCGCTGTCGTCGACCAGGCCAAGGGCGTCATCATGGCCTCGCACGGGCTGGACCCGGACGGCGCGCTCGACCTGCTCGTCGTGCACGCGAGCGAGAGCAGCCGACGCCTGCCCGACGTGGCACGCGAGCTGATCGACGCGATCGCGGCCGGCGGCGGCCTGGGCGGTCGCGCCAAGGACCGGGTCGACGCGTGCCTGGCCGCCCTCGAGCCCGGCAGCGTGAGCCGCCCGGGCGGCGCACAGCTCTTCCGGCGCAAGGGAGCGGTCACGGGCTGAGCCGCCGACACCCGGACGGGACCCGCCCGGGCCCGACGGCTACGTCACGGGGAACCTGCGTGTCTCGACGACCTCGCGGGCGAGGTCGTAGAGCTTGACGTTCGAGTCCTGCGAGACGCGGCTCAGCACCGAGAACGCGCGCTGCGCCGAGAGCTGGTAGCGCTCCATGAGGATGCCCTGGGCCTGGCCGATCACGGTGCGGGTCTGCACGGCGCTCGTGAGCTGCTCCTCGGTGCGCGCGGCGGTCAGTGCCGCCGCGGCGACCGCGGCGAACGTCGAGACGATCGACAGCGCCGTGGCGGGAAACGCGCCCGTGGAGCGCGAGTACAGGTTCAGGGCGCCGTGCGAGGTCTCGCTCGTGAAGAGCTGGACGCACAGCATCGAGCGCACCCCAAGCTCCGCGTGGACCTGGTCGGCCCACCGCTGCCAGCGAGGCTCGGCCGCGAGGTCGTTGGTGCGCACCAGGTCGGTCTCGCGGATCGCGTCGAGGCACGGCCCCTCGTTCAGGGCGTACTGGAGCTCGTCCCCGCGCCGGGCGAGGTCGTGCGACGCGGCGGGGGTCTCGATGCGCCCCTTGCGGGTCACGAGCGAGATCCCGGCGGCGTCGCAGCCGTCGACCATCGCGACCGCGAGCTCGACCGTGCGGTCGAGCGTCTCCTGGAGGCTGGGCTCCTCGGCGAGCGTCCGCGCGGCCGACGCGATCGACGACTCGATCGCGGTGGCGGGGCTCACCCCGGTGCCGAACTCGGCGGTCGTGGCGACGGCGAGGGCGTCGTCCTTCGTCTGCTGCAGATCCTGCGTCATCGTGCGTCCCGTTCGTGCTCGGGGGTGGCCGGTCGTCGGCGCACGACCGCGCCGTTCCTCCACCTGTCGAGGACAACGCTACGCGGTCCGTGGGCGGCCCCCGTGCGTGGGCGCCCGAGGGGTGCCCGGGGGCTGCTCACGCGTCCTGCAGGTCCGCGGTGTCGCGGGCACCGACCGTGACCTGCCCGCGCTCGATCGCGGTCACGAGGTCCGAGAGGCGGACGATGCCCACCAGGTCCGGTCCGACCATGACGGGCAGTCGCAGCAGGGCGTGTCGTTCCATGATCCGCACGGCCTCCCGGGCCGGGTCCTGGGGGCTCAGGACCACGAGGTCCTCGGTGCACAGGTCGCCCACGGGGTGGTCCGGCGAGGCGTCGTCTGCCAGTGCCCGCACGATGCTGCGGTCCGTGAGGATGCCCAGCACGTCCCTGTCGTCGAGCACGACGGCGTCACCCGAGTCCTCGTCGATCATGGTGCGGGCGGCCTGCGCGACGGTCGCGGTGCGCTCGACCGTGCAGAACGCCGTGGACATGAGCTGTGCGATGGTCGTCGGCATCGTCGCCTCCGTGGTCCCTGCCATGATCCGTGCCCTGAACGGCGAGCCGCTCCTTGGCCCGGTACCCACCCTAGCCCGCGCCGGTCAGGCGGGCGGCTCGTGGGGTCCGCGCGCGAGGCCGGCACAGGCGCCGTGAGGGGCCCGTGCCGGCCTCGCGTCGAGGAACGTCGCGAGGGCGGCGTCAGAACACCGGCTTGCCGCCCGTGACCCCGAGCACGGTCGCCGAGACGTAGCCCGCGTCGGCGGGCGAGGCCAGGAAGACGAAGGCCGGTGCGACCTCGGCCGGCTGCCCGGCCCGCCCGAGCGGGGTGTCGGCCCCGAACTGCTCGATCTTCTCGGGCGGCTGCGTCGCGGGCTGCAGCGGCGTCCAGATGGGTCCGGGGGCCACCGCGTTGACGCGGATGCCGCGCTCACCGACCTCGGCCGCGAGGTTGACCGTGAAGTTGTTGATCGCCGCCTTGGTCGCCGCGTAGTCCAGGAGCGAGGTGGAGGGCTGGTAGGCCTGGATCGAGGAGACGTTGATGATCGACGCGCCCTCCCCCAGGTGCTCGAGCGCGGCCTGCGTCACCCAGAACAGCGCGTACAGGTTGGTCTTGAGCACCCGGTCGAGGTCCTCGGTCGTGACGTCGGCGATCGAGGACCGTCGAGCCATCTGGAAGCCGGCGTTGTTCACGAGGACGTCCAGCCCCCCGAGCTGCTCGACGGCGTCGGCGACGAGCGCGCGGCACTCCGGCTCCTCGCGCAGGTCCCCGGGCAGCAGGACGGCCGTGCGGCCCGCCTCGCGCACCCAGCGCGCGGTCTCCTCGGCGTCGGACTGCTCCTCGCGCAGGTAGCCGATCGCGACGTCCGCCCCCTCGCGTGCGAACGCGATCGCGACCGCACGCCCGATGCCCGAGTCGCCCCCGGTGATCAGGGCCCGCAGGCCGGCGAGCCTGCCCGAGCCCCGGTAGGACGACTCGCCGTGGTCGGGCAGCGGGTTCATGGGGGGCGTCAGGCCCGGGGGCTCCTGCTGCTGGGCGGGGAAGGCGGGGGTCTGGTCGGTCACGGGATCCTCCTTCAGGTCGCCGCACGCGCGCACGCCGGTCGGCGGCCCGCGGCGGGCGAGGTGTTCTCGGGTCCCGTCCACGCTAGGACGGCGCTCGCGGACTCGCAGCACGAGCGCCGACCCGGCCGCTCGGCGACGGGTGGGCGCCGCGGTGGCAGGATGAGCACCTGCCGGGCGCGAGGGAGCGCCCGAGGAACGAGGTGGCCACGATGACCAAGGAAGGCTGCGAGGAGCGGGCGGACGGGCGCGAGGACGCGCGCGGCGACGCCGGGGGCGTCTCGCACGACGTCGACGTCCTCGTGGTGGGGTCGGGCTTCGGCGGTTCCGTGGCTGCCCTGCGCCTGACCGAGAAGGGCTACCGGGTCGCGGTCCTGGAGGCGGGCCGGCGCTTCGCCGACGAGGACTTCGCGAAGACCTCCTGGCACCTGCGCGACTTCCTGTGGGCCCCGCGCCTGGGCTGCCTCGGGATCCAGCGCGTGCACCGGCTGCGCGACGTCCTGGTCCTCGCGGGCGCCGGGGTGGGGGGCGGCTCGCTCGTGTACGCCAACACGCTGTACGAGCCCCTCGACGCCTTCTACACGGACCCCGCCTGGGGCCACCTGACGGACTGGAAGGCCGAGCTCGCCCCGTACTACGACCAGGCGCGGCGCATGCTGGGCGTGGTCACGTACGCGGGCCGCACGCCGGCCGACGACGCCATGGCCCTGGTCGCCCGCGAGATGGGCGTCGGGGGCTCCTTCACCCCCGCTCCCGTGGGGGTGCTGTTCGGCACCCCCGGGGCCCGGGTGCCCGACCCGTTCTTCGGCGGCGCGGGCCCCGAACGTCGCGGCTGCCTCGAGTGCGGGCAGTGCATGACCGGGTGCCGCCACGGCGCGAAGAACACCCTCGTCAAGAACTACCTGCACCTCGCCGAGCGCGGCGGGGCGAGGATCCACGCCCTGGAGACGGTCACGCGCATCGCCCCGCTGCCTGGGGGCGGCTACGAGGTCACCTCCCGCCGTACCGACCGGGCGTCCGTCCGGCGCACCCGCTGGACCGCCGAGCACGTCGTCCTCGCCGCGGGGGCGCACGGCACGCAGCGCCTCCTGCACGCCCAGCGCGACGCCGGCACGCTCCCCGGCCTCTCGCCACGGCTCGGGATGCTCACGCGCACCAACTCCGAGGCGCTCCTGGGTGCGACCGCAGACCGGCCTCACCGCTCGGACCTCCCCGTGCCCGACTACACGCGCGGCGTCGCGATCACCTCGTCCTTCCACCCCGACGCCCACACGCACGTCGAACCCGTGCGCTACGGCCGCGGCTCGAACGCCATGGCCCTCCTGCAGACCGTCCTCGTCACGCCCCGCGGCGCTCGCGGCCTGCGCGGACCCGGCAGCGAGCAGCCCGACGACGGCGATCGCCAGGGCCCGTCGCCCACGCCCGGCGCGTGGTTGCGCGAGCTGTGGGCGCAGCGCCGTCGCCTCCCGGCCATGCTCGACCTCCGGGGCTGGTCCGAGCGCACCGTGATCGCCCTGGTGATGCAGAGCCACGACAACTCGCTCACGACCTACACGAGACGCACGTGGACGGGGCGACGTCGCATGACCTCACGTCAGGGCCACGGTGCCCCGAACCCCGGCTGGATCCCGGCGGCGCACGAGGCGGCCCGGCGGCTGGCCCGGGTCATGGGCGGCGCGCCGGGCGGGAGCATCGGGGAACCGTTCGGCATGCCGCTCACGGCGCACTTCCTGGGCGGGTGCGCGATCGGCGCCTCTGCGGCGACGGGGGTCGTCGACGCGTACCAGCGGGTGTTCGGCCACGAGGGGCTGCACGTCCTGGACGGGGCGGCGGTGAGCGCGAACCTGGGCGTCAACCCGTCGCTGACGATCACGGCGCAGGCCGAGCGGGCGGTCGCGCTGTGGCCCAACCGGGGCGAGGCCGACCCCCGGCCGCCTCTCGGGAGCGACTACCGGCGGGTCGCCCCGGTCGCGCCGCGCGGGCCCCTCGTACCGGCGTCTGCCCCCGGGGCGCTGCGCCTTCCCGTGGTCCGGGTCACGCACGGCGGCCCGTCCTGACGCAGGGTCGGTGCAGGGGAGAGGTGCCCTCGGCCCACCGGCGGGCGTCCGGTCGAACACATGTTCGACGAGATGCGGGCGCCCGGCCGGTCGGTGTCGAACTGGTGTTCGAGCCGAGGTGTGCCTGTCGGCTCGCGGACTCGAACACCCGTTCGACCCGGTGGGGGAAGGGCCTCAGGAGCCTCCTGCGCCGTCGAGCTCCACGTCGACGACGACCGCCCGATGGTCCGACAACCCGGTGTCGACCGCCCGACCCGGTGCGAGCGGGCGCACCCCGCCGTCGGCCAGGACATGATCGATCTGCAGCGTCGGGTGCGAGACCGGGTAGGACCGCGCGACCGCCAACGGGCTCCACCCCGTGACCGTCGCGGGGATCTCCGACCGAAGGTTCAGGTCCCCCAGCAGGACGAGCGGCCGCGGCGCCCCCGCCAAGCCCCTCACCAGCCGCTCGAGCTGGTGCTCGCCCCACCCGTCGAGGAAGCTCAGGTGCGTCGCCGCCACCGTCAACGGACCCTGCGGCGTCGCCACCACCGCGACCACGGCCGCCCGCGGCTCGTCGAGCCGCCACCGGCGCGCCCGCTGGTCGGTCGCCCGGGGCAGGGGACGCCACCACGGGCGGCGAGGCAACGGCAGGACCCGCCACTCGAGCACGGGGAACCTCGACAGCAGGGCCACGCCGTACTGCGCCCGACCGTCCGCCGAACGCCGGTCGAGCGTCGGGGCGAACCGGTGCTCGACCGCGCCCATCGCCTCGGCCGCCACCTGCGCCAGGTCCGCCCGTCCCGAACGGTGCTGGTTGCGGTCCACCTCCTGCAGCGCCAGGACGTCCGCGTCGAGATCGGCCACCGCCCGGGCGAAGCGGTCGACGTCCACCAGGTCGTCGCTGGTCGACCGGCCGTGCAGGATGTTGAAGGTCGCGAGTCGCATCGCACCGATTCTCCCCCCACCGACGCCGCCGTGCTCGCCGTCGGGCGCGAGCCGGCTCCCGGCGGCAGCCCCACCGCGGCGGGCCTAGGCTCACGCCATGGCCAAGTACTTCGACGTCCACCCCGTCGACCCCCAGCCCCGCGCGATCGACCAGATCGTCACGCTCCTGCGCGACGACGCCCTCATCGCCTACCCCACGGACTCCTGCTACGCGCTCGGCGCCCGCATCGACTCCCACAGCGCCACCCAACGCATCCGCGACATCCGCCACCTCGGCGACAAGCACCACTTCACGCTCGTGTGCGCCGACTTCGCGCAGCTCGGACAGCTCGTCAAGATCGACAACGCGGCCTTCCGCGCCATCAAGGCCTCCACGCCCGGCAGCTACACCTTCATCCTGCCCGCGACCGCCGAGGTGCCCCGACGCCTCGCCCACCCCAAGAAGAAGACCGTCGGTGTCCGCATCCCCGACCACGCCGTGACCCAGGCCATCCTGCGCGCCCTCGGCGAACCCCTGCTGTCGAGCACGCTCCTCCTGCCCGGGGAGGACGAACCCATGACCCAGGGCTGGGAGATCAAGGAAGCCCTCGACCACCAGGTCGACGCCGTCGTCGACTCCGGGGACTGCGGCACCGAACCCACCACCGTCGTCGACTTCTCCTCCGGCACCGCCGAGGTCGTCCGCGTCGGCGCAGGAGACCCCACCCGCTTCGAGTGACCACGGACGTGACCGACGCCCCACGAGCCCGCCCAGCACGAGCAGGCACCCAGACCTAGCATCGACACCATGAGCAGCCAGGGCCTCACCCACTCCCAGCACAAGATGGCCGACGCCGGCGTCCACCCCACCGCGATCGACGTCTTCAGCCGCTTCTACGAGCTCCTCGACGGCGGCGCCACCGGCACCGTCCCCGAGACGGACGTCGACCCCCTCACCGACGTCACCCACCGCCACGACCTCGACATCAGCCCCGACGCCGCCGCCACCGCCCTCTCCCGCACCGCGCTCGTCAAGCTCAACGGCGGCCTCGGCACCTCCATGGGCATGGACCGCGCCAAGTCGCTCCTCACCGTCCGCGACACCAGCCACGGCCCCCTGACCTTCCTCGACATCATCGCCGGACAGGTCCGCGCCGCCCGCGCCGCCACCGGCGCACGCCTCCCGCTGCTCTTCATGAACAGCTTCCGCACGCGAGACGACACCCTCGCGGCGCTCGCGGCCTACCCGGACCTCGCGGTCGACGGTCTGCCGCTCGACTTCCTGCAGAATCGCGAGCCCAAGCTGCGTGCGGACGACCTCGAGCCCGTCGAGTGGCCGGACGACCCCGACCTGGAGTGGTGCCCGCCCGGTCACGGGGACCTGTACACGGCACTCGTGACGTCGGGGGCGCTCCAGCGGCTCCTGGACGCGGGGTACCTGTACGCGAGCGTCTCCAACTCGGACAACCTCGGTGCGGCTCCGGACGCGGCCATGGCCGGGTGGTTCGCGGCGTCGGGCGCACCGTTCGCGGCCGAGGTCGCGCGCCGCACGCCCGCGGACCGCAAGGGCGGCCACCTCGTCGTGCGGCGCTCCGACGGACGCCTGGTGCTGCGCGAGACCGCACAGACGCCCGAGGAGGACCTGGCTGCGGCCGGGGACATCGAGCGTCACCGGTACTTCAACACGAACAACCTGTGGCTCGACCTGCGTGCGCTGTCCGCCGAGCTCGACCGCACCGGGGGGGTCCTCGAGCTTCCCCTGATCCGCAACCCCAAGACGGTCGACCCCACCGACCCGTCCTCGACGCCCGTGATCCAGATCGAGTCGGCGATGGGCGCCGCGATCGAGGTCTTCGAGGGATCGACCGTCATCGAGGTCGACCGCAGCCGCTTCCTGCCCGTCAAGGCGACGAGCGACCTGCTGCTGCTGCGCTCGGACGTGTACGAGCTCGGTGACGACTTCACGCTCGCGGCGCAGGTCGAGGCGCCGCTCATCGACCTCGACGGCGCGCACTACAAGCTCGTCGGTGACTTCGACGCCCGGTTCGCGCAGGGCGCGCCGTCGTTGCGCGGGGCGCGCAGCCTCACCGTGCGGGGCGACTGGACGTTCGGCCGCGGAGTCGTGGCCGAGGGGGACGCGGTCCTGGCGGACGCGGGCGAGCCGTCGACCGTCCCGGACGGGGCGCACGTCGGACCCGAGGGGATCGGGACCCGTTGACGCGGTGATCCGGCACGTCCCACCCGTGGGCGGGGCGCGGCAGGGCCCTGGCGGGGCCCACGGGACCGCTGACGGCTCGTGGGAGGCGCGTGGCGTCGTCGGGCGGGTTCCTGCCGCCCGACGACGTCACGCGGCCCGGGAGGGGCCTCTGCGTGCGCTCAGGGTCGCTCAGGCGGGGACGTCGACGATGCGTCGATCTCCCACGGCGGGGGAGAGCGCTCCGCTCGACGCCGACGCGACGTCCGCGTCGAGCGCGGCGAGGTCGGCGGGCGGGACCAGGAGGCGGAAGGTGGCCGACCCCGCGTAGTCGGTGCCCTCGAGGACGGCGCCACGGGTCTGGCACCACTCGTGGAGGACGTTGCCGATACGGCCGGCCTCGGCGTGCGGGACGTCGACCGCGACCTCGACCATGACCTCGCGCCGCAGCACGGGTGCGAGGTCGAGGGTCTCGCTCACGGCGTTCGAGTAGGCGCGCACGAGCCCGCCCGCGCCCAGCAGCACCCCACCGAAGTAGCGCGTGACGACCGCGACGAGGTCGGTCACGTGCCGGTGCCGCAGAACTTCCAGCATGGGGATGCCCGCCGTGCCCGAGGGCTCGCCGTCGTCGCTCGAGCGCTGCTGGTCGGCGTGCGTCCCCACGACGAGCGCGGTGCAGTGGTGCCGGGCGTCCCAGTGGTCCTTGCGCGCGCGCGCGATCACGGACTCCGCCTCGGCGACCGACGTGACCGGGTGCAGGAGCGTGAGGAAGCGGGACTTCTTGATCACGAGCTCGTGCTCGACCGGGGCGGCGATCGTCGACGGGAGCGGCGCGTTCTCGGGGGAGTGCGGGAGGGGAGCCATCGACGCCCAGCCTAGCCAACCTTGACTTGAGAGTGCCTAAGTCAAGGTTAGAGGGCATAACCTTGACTTGATGAGGCACAAGGAAGGATTGCCATGACGGGTGGACGTGTCGGGACGACTGCTCCGGAGGTCGCCGCCTGGCCGCCGCACGGCGCCGAGGTCAGACCCTGGTCGTCGACCTCGCGCGGTCCGCGCGAGGACCGCATGCTACGCGAGATCACCGTGTCGTTGCCGCCCCGGATCGCGGGCCTCGCCTACGTCCCCTCGGCCGAGGAGGCCGCGGACATCGAGCGGGCCGCGGTGGACATCACCCGCCTCGACGCGGTCCACGGACCCGTCCTCTCGTCGTTCGCGACGTTCCTGCTGCGCACGGAGGCCGTCGCCTCGTCGCGGATCGAGCGACACGACGCGAGCCTGGCCGACCTGGCCCGGGCGACGATCGGCATGAAGTCCGGGAAGGACGCGCAGGTCACCGTCGCGGCCGCGCGGGCGGTGTCTCGGCTCGTCGACGCGGCGGGCCGGGCGGGGACGATCGAGCTCGACGACCTCCTCGCCGCCCACCGGACGCTCCTCAAGGACGACCCGCTCGACGGGCCCACCGCGGGAACGCTCCGCACGGTGCAGAACTGGATCGGCGGGTCCGACTGGTCGCCGCGCGGCGCGGTGCACGTGCCGCCGCCGCCCGAGCTCGTGCCCGGGTACATGGAGGACCTGATCGCCTTCCTGCGACGTGACGACCTTCCGGCGGTGGCGCAGGCCGCGATCGCGCACGCCCAGTTCGAGTCGATCCACCCCTTCACCGACGGCAACGGGCGGATCGGACGTGCCCTGATCGGGGCCGTGTGGCGGCGGCGCGGGCTGGCCCCGACCCTGGTCGTCCCGGTCGCGTCGGCCATGCTCGCGGACACGGGGGAGTACTTCGCCCGCGTCAACGCTTACCGGGACGGGCGCGTGGCGCAGTTCGTGCGATACCTGGCGACGAGCGCGTCGGCCGCCGCGCGCGAGGCGCGCATCTCGGCCGACAACCTGTCCGAGCTGCCGGCGGCATGGCGGGGGGAGGTGCGTCCCCGGGCGGGGTCGGCCGCGGCCGCGCTCCTCGACGGGTTGCTGGACCATCCGGTGCTCGACGGGGATCTCGCCCGGCAGGTCGCCGGGACCTCGGCGGCGGCGGCCTACGAGGCGCTCCATCGGCTCACGGAAGCAGGGGTCCTGTCTCAGCTCTCGACGTCCCAGCGGCACGGGGTGTGGGCGGCGACCGAGGTGCTGGGAGAGATCGACGACCTCACGAGGCGGCTCCGCGAGGCCTGACGAGCCCGGAGGGACCCTGACACGCTGCACCCTCTGATCAAAAAAAGTGTGCCAAGCGGCTAGGATGGCTTCCATGGTCACCAACGCTGCCGACTCACCCCCACGAGCCTCGACGGGCGGGGACGGCCCGGACGGTCCCGCTCCGGCGCTCGCCCCGCGCTACCCGCGCCCGCCGGTGACGCGCGACGAGGCCGAGTGGGTCTGGCGTGAGCTGTCGGTCGGTGCCATGTACGCGTCGACCAAGCCGGAGATGGTGCGCCTGGCGGTCATCGTCGGTCTGACCCGTGCGACGGGGGCCAGGTACTCCGACCTGCTGCGCTGCACGGTCGACTCGCTCGACCTGGGGCCCGCGGGCCCCCAGGCGGGGGAGGGGAGCGTCGTGGTGCAGCACGGCAAGCACCGCACCGCGCGCGAGCACCGCCTCGAACCGGGCGTGGTCATGGTCCTGCGTCGCTGGATGGACGTCCGGGACGAGCTGTGCTCCGAGCTGGAGGGGTCCGTGCCGCGGGCGCTGCTCCTGACGGTCCACCACACGCACGACAACGGCATCACGGTGGCCAGCGGGCTGCCCATCACGAAGCAGGGGCTGGTGCTGTCCTGGCGGCGCTTCGTGCAGCGCACCAACGCGCGGTACGGCGGGGTGCGCCCCCCGCTGCCGACGCGCTTCGAGCAGGTCCGTCGGGCCTGGCACGCACCGGCCGAGGGTGAGCCGGCTGCGCAGCCCGAGCAGCCGGCGCGGGCCTAGCCCCGCGCGGCCGGGCCACGACGGGCCCGACGGCGGAGGTCACCCCTCGCGCAGATCGGCCGCGGGGGAGGGGGGCGACTGCGGGCCGAGCTCCTGGAACAGCGTGATCTGCAGGCCGGCGGGGGCGTCCAGGCGCGCGTTGAGGGAGTCCCAGGGGGTGCGGACCGGTGGCGCCACGAGCGAGGCCCCGGCGTCGACGAGGTCGGTCGTGATCGCCGCGGTGTCGACCACCTCGAACGCGACGCGCAGGCGTGGCGCGACCTGCCTGCCCACCTCGACGTCGTCGATCATGCGCTTCTGCGCGGGGTTGGCGATCTCCAGGGTGGCGCGCCCGGCGTCGAGGATCGCGACGCGGGCGTCGCCCTCGCCGGTGTACGCCTCGAGCTGGGGGAGACCCAGGGAGTCGCGGTAGAAGGCGAGCGCCCGCTCGTAGTCCTCGGCCTCGACGACCAGACGGAGCTGCAGGACGGGGCGGGTGGGGTTGTCGACCATCAGGTCACCGTAGGTCAGCCGGTCGGATGGTGCGCGTCGATCTGCGGTACACCTCTCCTGGATAAAATAGTGTGCCAAGCGTACCGATCACGCACCTCACCCAAGCGATCAACTCACCAACCAGCCCAGACAAGCAGGGGCGCACGCGCGGGCCCTCCGGACAGAGCGACCCCCTGCCCTGACGGGGGAGCAGGGGGTCGCGCGCCCTGTCGCGAGGTCGTCTCAGCGCCACCAGGTCCGCGGGACGGCGAGGACGACGAGGCCGATCAGCGCGACAGCGGCGACGACGACGAAGAACCCGTTCCGGTCCAGGGTCGAGGCCGCGAAGCCCAGGAGCGCCAGCCCCTGGCAGGCGAGCTGGATCACGACCGCGCGCCGTAGCTCCGGCAGAAGGACGGAGCGTTCGACACGGCCCTTCCGCGGCACGCGCGCAGCCCACCAGGAGGAACGCAGCACGAGGTGGGCGAGCGGGAGGAGCAGGAAGACGACCGGGTCGAACGACGTGTCGGCCCCGAGCATCGCGAGGGCGCCGACGAGCAGCACCGCGTGCGGCACCGGGGTGTGCGGGCGCGCCGCGACCACGGCCGACAGGGCCAGCGCGACGACCGCGCTCCCGAGCAGCGACGGGACGAGCTGGTGCACGCTCAGGACGCCGAACAGGAAGGTCGCCCCGACCATGACGGCACGCAGGGCGTCGCCCGACACGGTCGGACCGGTGCTCACCTCGGTCGCAGGCGGTCCCGCAGGCTTCTCGGGAGGCGCGGTGGGGTGGGCGCTCACCGTGTCGTCCCTCGCTGGCTGTGGCGCTGCCGACGGGCCGCGAGCTCGAGCGCAGCCCGGGCCCCGCCCTTGCCGTTCACCGAGGAGGTCCAGGGGACCACCACGACACCTTCTCGTCGGATGGCTTCGAGACGCTGTTCGCGCTCGAGGCGCGTGATGCGCCACGCGAGGACGACGCTCGGCTCGTCCTGCGGGACGTCCACGGTGGGCAGGATGTCGACCGCGACCACGGGGTGCCCGGTCGCCCGCCAGGTCTGGGCGATCATGGCGCTCTCGTCGTCGAGGAAGGTCGAGAACATGTAGACCAGGGCTGCCGCCGGGATCTGTGGCGGGCGCATGCGACGACGTGGCTCGCCGATCGGGTGGGCCAGGGCCAGAGCATGCACGATCCGCTGGAGCTGGCGCTTGCCCGCGGCCGGTGGAAGAGGGCGACGGATCCACCCGAGGTCCTCGAACCCGACCCGGTCCCCGCCGTCCAGCGCCGTCTGGGCGACCGATGCCGCGGCGTGGCGGGCGATGTCCAAGGAGGTCGCCCGGTCCATCGGCAGCGGACCACGCCCTCGCCACGTCGTGACGTCCGGGCCCACCTCGTCCCGCGAGTCCAGGACGAGGACGATCGTCGCCTCGGCCGTGGCCTGGGTGCGTCGGACGTAGAGCGTCTCGAGACCGGGGGACCGGCGTGCGGTCGCGCGCCAGTCGATGCGCCGCAACCGGTCTCCCGGGGCGAAGGGGTGGACGTCGCGGAGCTCGGTGCCGTCGCCGAGGCGACGGGTCGTGTGCGGGCCGGTGAGCCCGGCGAGCTGGCGCGGCAGCGGGAGACGGCCGAGAGGCTGCGCGGTCGGGAGCACGAGCGTGCCCGGCGACTGAGCCGCGTCCGGGATCGACTCGACGACCCCCTCGGGTCCGGACGCGACGTGGTCCACCCGGAACAGGCGGTGCGGTCCTGTCCTCGCCGAGTGCGTCGTGAGGTCGAGCGTGCGGGTTCCCTCGACCAGCACCGTGACGTCCGCGTCGTCGTTCCCCGGGCTGGTGACGCGCAGACGGACCGGTGTGGCGGCGTCGGGCACGTCGAGGCGGAGCCGCGACCGCAGCTCGCCGGGACGCAGGTCGGTCGTGTCGGCCGGCTCGAACGTGGCGACCACGGCCTCGCCCCGGGGCCTGGCGCCCCAGCCCCACACCGCGCTGAGCAGGGCCGGCGCGCCCAGGACCGCGATGTCCGCGCGACCCGCGAGGAGACCGGTGACGAGCAGGGCGAGACCGAGCACGACGCCTGCGGCCAGGCTCGTGGTCTGCTGCCAGCTCGTCAGGCGCGTCGTCGTGGCGAGCGAGGTCATCGCGTCGCGGTGGCGACCGCAGCAGGGCCGGGGACGCGATCGAGGATGGCGCGGACGACGGCCTGCGGCTGAGCGTTCGAGGCCCAGGCCGTCGGGGTCAGGGTGAGGCGGTGCGCGAGCACCGGGACGGCGACCCGCTTGACGTCCTCGGGCAGCACGTAGTCCCGGCCGTCGAGGGCCGCCACGGCGCGGGCGAGCAGCACGAGGTTCTGCGACCCGCGGGGAGACGCCCCCACCTCGAGCTGGGAGTCGGCGCGCGTGGCTGCGACGAGGTCGACGCAGTACGTGAGGACGTCGGGGTCGACGTCGGTCGCCTCGACTCCAGCCTGCATCGCGAGGACGGTCCGAGCATCGACGACCTGGCGCACCTCGGCCTGCTCCTGGCGCCGGTCGAGACGACGACGCAAGACCTCCCGCTCCTCGTCGCGACCCGGGTAGCCGACCCCGAGCCGGACCATGAACCGGTCGAGCTGTGCCTCGGGCAGCGGATAGGTGCCCTCGTACTCGACGGGGTTGGACGTCGCGAGGACGTGGAACGGCCGCTGGAGCGGGTAGGTGCTCCCCTCGATCGACACCTGCCGCTCGGCCATGGCCTCGAGGAGGGCGGACTGTGTCTTGGGTGCCGTGCGGTTGATCTCGTCCGCCAGGAAGATGCCCGTGAACACCGGGCCGGGCCGGAACACGAAGTCGGTCGTGGCCGGGTCATACACCGAGGACCCGGTGATGTCCGCGGGCAGGAGGTCCGGGGTGCACTGGAGCCGCGCGAAGTCGAGCCCCAGGGCCGTCGCGAGGCTCCGGGCCGCGAGCGTCTTGCCGAGTCCGGGCACGTCCTCGAACAGGACGTGCCCGCCCGCGAGGATCGTGGCGAGCGCGAGCTCGAGCGAGTCCCGCATGCCGACGACGGCGGTGCCGACCTCGTCGAGGATGCGGCGGCCGTGCGCGGCCACCTCGGGGACGCTGAGCGCGGGGGCAGGGGAGTCCGTCATCGGGTTCGCCTCTCGGTGCGGGTGTCTACGGGTGCTGTGGCTGTCGGCATCGGCGCCGACTGGCGTGCTGATCAGGTGTCGGTGCGGGAGTGCGGGAGGTTCTCGATCGCGGCCACCCAGGACCGCAGGACCTTCATGGTGGGCGGCCGTGGGTCGTCGGTCATCTGCCGGTGGACCTGCGTGCCGAGCCGGTCGGCCGCCGCTCGCATCTGCTCGGGGTCCGTGCTGTGGAGGTCGATGCCCTCGTCGGCGAGGGCCGTGGCCGCGAGCGCCCGCACGCGTCGGTGGGCGCGTTCGCTGACGCGTCCGTGGCTCCCGTGCATTGCCCAGGTGAGGTCGGAGAGGTCTCGCCGGGCGCCGTCGCGGTTGGTGTCGGGCAGGGCTCGGTGCTGGGGGTCGTGTCCTGTGTCGATGCGTCGGGAGAGGACGAGGGCGACGAGGAGGGCGACGGTGACGGCGAGCGCGTGGGGGAGGTCGAGGCCGAGGAGGGCGAGGGCTGTGCCGGTGGCGACGAGGAGTGTCGCGAGGGTGAGGATCTTCTTGTCGGTGGTGAGCCGGTGCTTCATCAGGTCTCTCCCCGGGGGGCCGGTGTGCTGGTGGTGGTGGCCTGGTGCTGGGGTGCGTCGGCATCTCCCCTTCCGCCGCTGTCGTCGCTGACGGGCGGCGTGAAGGCGATGGCGAGGCGTTCGAGGCAGCTGCGCGCGGCGTCGACGTCCTGGGGGGTGAGGGGGTGGGTGGTGAAGCGCGCCCGCTGGTAGAGCTTCAGCAGGGTGGTGACGGCGTCGGGGTCGGCGGGGGTGGCGTCGAGGACGGTCGTGGTGAACTCGGTGGGGGTCTGCGCGGGGTGTCGGCGGTGCCCGGTGTCGGCGGCGGCGTCCTCGAGCGCTATCCAGGCGGCGGTGACGGCGTCGCGTGGGGTCGCGGCGGTGTCGAGGAGGTGCCGGGCGTGCTGGACGCCTCGGCGCAGTGCGGGGAGCTGGACCGTGAGGGCGGGGAGGGCGATGCTGGCTCCGGTCGCGACGTGGTCGTGGGGGGCGGGCGCCTGGATGGCGGGCTCCCGGGTGCGGCGGCGCAGGTGCACGATCGTGACGACGACCAGGACGAGGGCGACGAGTACCGCGAGGTACGTCATGTACTCGCCGATGCTGAGCCCGGCGGCTCGTTCGTCGAGACCTTCGAGGAAGAGCGCGGTGTCTTCCGTGCGTTGCACGGGGGGAGGGGGGACGACGGAGGTCGGTCGGGTGGTGACGGGTTCGAGCCGGAAGCTCCAGCGGTTCCCGGCGGCTGCGCCGACGAGGACGAGGGCGATCAGGACGACGACACCCCCCAGTCGCGTCCGGTTGCTCATGCTGGTCGGTTCCTCTCGGCGTACAGGCCGGCGGTGGCGGCGGCCAGGAAGGCGGCGGGGTCGTCGTCGAGCCCGCGGCCCATGGTGGACAGCCCGACGGGCGTGGCGCGCAGGGCTCCGAGGAGCGGGGCGTCGGCGTCGGCGTGGACGAGGCGGTGGCGCCCGTGGGGTGCGGCGAGGTGCGCGGCCTGCTCGGTGATGCGTGCGGTGAGCGCGGCTCCCCACCCGGGGAGGGCTTCGACGTCGGCGCTGGGGCGGGGGACCACGACGTCGCTGGCCGCGAGCGCCACCCGGCCGTAGGCGGTCAGGGAGTGGTGGGAGATGCCGAGGTGGCGGTCGCGGGGGTCGGCGCCGGAGACGCGCAGGGAAGCGACGGGGCGGCCGCCGAGGGTTGCGGCGGCGTTGAGGGCTTCGCCGGCGGCGACGCCGGAGAAGCCCCAGCGGGTGCCGGTGCCGAGGTTCCCGGGTCCTTGGGTGACGACGGCGAGGTCGGCACCGGTGACGTGGCGGGCGGCGAGGAGCCCGGTGTGGACGGTGACCGCTTCGTGGTCGCCGCCGTAGGCCTGGCCGACGGTGAGGCAGGTGTGGAGCCAGTCGGCGTCGCGCAGTCCGGAGACGGTGCGGGAGAACGCGGCGGGCAGGGCGCCGCCGTCGGTCATGACGTAGGCGATGCGGGGCGCGGGGCGTCCGTCCTGGGCGGCGGCGAGGCGTGCGCCGGCGACGATCGCGGGCAGGGCGGAGTGGAGGTCGGCGACGACGACGGGCATGCCGTCGAGGTCGTCGGCGTCGCGCAGGGTGTCGTGGTGGGGGGACTCCTGCTCGTCGACGCCCAGCACGAGGGCCTGCAGGGGGGTGTAGCGGGCCTTGACGAGGTGCCCGGGCCCGGGGGCAGGGTCGGGGGGCAGGGCTCCGGGCAGGGCGACGACGAGGGCGTACCCGCCGGTGCCGAGGCCGCGGGCGAGGGCGGAGACGTTGAGGAGGACCTGGTCGCCGACCTGGGGTTCTCCGACGAGCTGCGGGTAGGCGAGGGCGCGTACGGTGCGGGGGCGTTCCTCGGTCCCTGGGGCGGCGGTCGCGGGCAGGGGTTCGTCGAGCTCGACGCTCACTTCCTGCGCGCCTTGCCAGGCCCGGCCGCGGGAGATCACCCTTGCACTACGCCACGTCATCACACGGGTGAGGATAGCGTTCGTTAGCGTGGGTGCCGATGCCTGATCAGACGAGTCAACCAGTCAACCCTGCCACGAGGCTCTTGAACCTCGTGATCGCCCTCGTGAACACGAGCGTGTCGATGACGAAGCAGCAGATCCGTACGAGTGTCGCGGGGTATGCCGACGCGCCTTCTCCCGAGGCGTTCGAGCGGATGTTCGAGCGCGACAAGGACTCGTTGCGCGACCTGGGGATACCGATCGTGACTGTCGACGCCGGGGGGCACAGCGACGACGTCGGGTATCGGATCGACCAGGACGCGTACGCGCTGCCCGCGGTCGACCTGACCCCGGCGGAGTTCGGGGTGCTGTCCTTGGCGGCGCAGTTCTGGCAGGACAAGACCTTGCGCACGGACATCTCGCGCGCCTTGACGAAGCTGCGCGCGGCGGGGGCGGGCGAGGTCGCGAACGACGCGGTCGCCGGGCTCGCCCCGAGGGTGCGGGCCGTGGGCGACGCGTACGGCCCCCTGCTCGACGCGATCGAGGCGCTGCGTCCGGTGTCGTTCACCTACCGGGCGGCCTCCACGGGCGAGGTGCGGGACCGCACGGTCGAGCCGTGGCGCATCGCGGCCCGCCGCGGCGGGTGGTACCTCCTCGGGTTCGACCGCGAGCGCCAGGCGCCGCGGGCGTACCGGTTGAGCCGCATCGAGGGCCGGGTGCGTCTCCTGGGGCGTCCGGGGGCGTTCGCCATCCCGGACGGGGTGGACGTGGACGCGCTCCTGGGGGCGCGGGCGGGGCAGGAGCAGGTCGCTGCCCTCGCGATCGGTCCCGAGCGGGCCGAGGCGTTGCGGGCGCGCGGTCGCAGCGACGGCGACGGGCCGGGCACGGGGCCGCGTGCGGACGGGCGCGACGTCGTGCACGTGTCGTTCACGAACCAGCATGCGTTCGCGGACGAGATCGCGGGGTACGGGGACGCGGTCGTGGTCCTGAGCCCTGCGGGGCTGCGGGACGCCGTGGTGCGCCGGTTGGCGGCCGCGGCCCGCCTGGGGCAGGCGCCGGCCACCACCACGCAGGACCACCCGAACGGCACGACGAGCACGGAGGAGCAGCGTGGCTGAGCGCGCGGACGACCGGTTGGTGCGCCTGCTGGGCATCGTCAGCTACCTGGACGGGGCGGGCGGGGTCCCGGTCGAGGAGCTCGCGACCCGGTTCGGGGTGACGACGCGCCAGATCGTGGAGGACGTCGACGCCCTGTGGGTGTCCGGCACCCCCGGGTACTGGCCCGACGACCTGATCGACTTCGACGCGGACTCCCTCGAGCGGGGCGTCGTGCGGCTCACGGAGGCGCGCGGCATGACGCGTCCCCTGCGCCTGGGCACCCGCGAGGCGGTCGCGCTCATCGCGGCCCTGCGCGCCATGGGGGAGACCCCGGCGGTGCGTTCGGACCGGGCGCGCGCCGACGTCGTCGCGTCGGTCCTGGCCAAGCTCACCGGCGCGACGGGCGAGGCCGCCGCAGCCCTCGACGTGCGCCTGTCCCCTGACGGGGCCCCCGAGGTCGTCGCCGCGGTGTCCTCGGCGCTGGCGAACCGGCACCGCCTGCGCGTGCGGTACGTGACGAGCTCCGACGTCGTGTCCGAGCGCGAGATCGACCCGGTCGCGCTGCACACCCAGGACGCGTACTCGTACCTCCTCGCGTGGTGCCACCGCGCCCAGGGGCAGCGCACGTTCCGCCTCGACCGGCTCCTGGCCGCGACCGAGCTCGACGTCCCCACGGGCGAGCACGACCTGCCGACCGAGGTCGACTTCACGCCCACGGGCGACGCGCCGCTGGCGACGATCACGTTCGCGAGCCCCGCCCGCTGGGTCGCGGAGCAGGTCCCCGTCGAGAAGGTCCGCAACCTGCCCGACGGCGCGTTCGAGGTCTCCCTGCGCGTCACCAACCCCGTGTGGTTGCGCCGCCTCCTCCTCGAGCACGCCCGCCACGTCCTGGCCGTCGCCCCCCAGGAGGTCGCCGACGACGTCGCTCAGGCCGCGAGCGCCGCCCTGGCCGCGTACGGGGCCGAGGGCGGTGGCCCGTACGAGCCGGGCGACCCGGTGGGGACGACCGGGTCCGCCGACGGCCCGGCGAACTAGGCTGGGCCCTATGTGGTTCACCATCTGGTCGGTCCTGGTCGTCGGCACGCTCGTCGGCGCCTTCTTCCTGGGGCGCGACCTGTGGCGCAAGGCCAGGGCGATGTTCGCGCAGATGTCGGAGTCGGCGCTCGTGATGGACCGGTTCGCGCAGCGCACGGACGAGACGACCGCGGCGCTGGCGGCGTCGGCGCCCAGCACGGCGCCCACCCTGTTCGACGACCCGGTCCTCCTGCACGAGCGGGTCGAGGAGCTGCGCGCGCAGCGGGCCGAGCGTCGGGCGGGACGCAGGACCCGCAACAAGGTGACGTGGGACCGGTGGCGTCGATTCAACGCGTAGGATCTGCGACAACAAGACTTGCGTCCGACTCCAAGGGAGCCATCTCATGGGCATGCTGAAGCCCTGGCACATCATCGTTCTTGTCGTCGTCGTCCTGCTCCTGTTCGGGGCGAAGCGACTTCCTGACCTGGCCCGCAGCGTGGGGCAGTCCCTCAAGATCTTCAAGAGCGAGGTCAAGGACCTGCGCGACGACGACAAGCCCGCGGAGCCTGCCGTCAAGGATGACGACGCCCCCAAGGCCTGATCCGTGGCCGGTTCGACGAAGACGGCCAGGTCCGCCGAGGGGCGCATGCCGCTGCGCGAGCACCTGCTCGAGATCCGCAAGCGGCTCTTCCTGGTCTCGTGCGGGCTCGTCGTGGGCGCGATCGGCGGCTGGTTCCTCTACGAACCGCTGCTGGCCGCGCTCCAGGCGCCCCTCGAGGCGGCGGCGGCCGCGCAGAACAAGGTCATCAACCTGAACTACTCGGGCATGGCGACCGCGCTCGACATGAAGATCAAGGTCTCCCTGTTCCTCGGGGTGCTCGTGACGTGCCCGTGGTGGCTGTACCAGCTGTGGGCGTTCATCACCCCGGGCCTGACCCGCAAGGAACGTCGCTACGCCGTGGGCTTCCTCGGGGCATCGGTGCCCCTGTTCCTCGGCGGCGTGACCCTGGCCTGGTGGGTCCTGCCGCACGCGGTCGACATCCTCGCGGCGTTCGTCCCCGAGGGCGCGACGAACCTCACGGACGCGCAGGGCTACCTGAGCTTCGTGATGCGCCTCGTCCTGGCGTTCGGGCTCGCGTTCGTCCTGCCCGTCGTCCTGGTGGCCCTGAACTTCGCGGGCCTGGTCCGGTCCACGGCCCTGCTCGCCGGGTGGCGCTGGGCCGTCCTCATCGCGTTCGTCTTCGCGGCCGTCATGACGCCCACGCCCGACGCGCTCACGATGATCTTCGTCGCGCTGCCCATCTGCGTCCTGTACTTCGGGGCCGTGGGGATCGCGATCCTGCGGGACCGCAGCACCGACAAGCGCGCCGCCGCTGCGCTCTCCGGTGCCTGACCGGCCCCAGCCCCGCCCCGCCCGCCTCGCCGTCGTCGTCAACCCGACGGCCGACCGTGGGCGGGGTCGGGGCGACGGCGCGCGCACCATCGCCCTCCTGCGCGACGCCGGTCACGACGTCCTCGACCTCAGCGCCCCCAACGCGCCGCTCGCGCTCGAGAACGCCCGCGACGCCGTCGCCGGACGCCCGAGCGGGACGACGGGGGAACAGACGAGCGGGCAGGCGAGCGGGCACGGCCCGGGCAGCACGGACCCGATCGACGCCCTCGTCGTCGTCGGCGGGGACGGCATGGTCCACCTCGGCGTCAACGCGGTCGCCGGGACCGGGATCCCCCTGGGCATCGTCGCCGCCGGGACGGGCAACGACTTCGCGTCGGCCCTCGACCTGCCCGTGCACGACGTCCCCGCCGCCGTCGCGCTGCTCCTCGACGCCCTGTCCGCCCGCGGCGCAGGCACCGGCGGGGTGCGGGTCGTGGACGCCGCGCGGGCCGAACCCCTCGACGCCGATCTCGCTCCCCGGCCGGGCAGGGCCCGCTGGTTCTGCGGCGTCCTGTCCGCGGGCCTGGACGCCGCCGTCAACGCCCACGCCAACGCCCTGACGTGGCCGCGCGGCAGCGCCAAGTACGTGCGCGCCGTCGTGAGCGAGCTCGCCCGGTTCCGCCCGTACGGGTACCGCATCACCGCGGACCTCGCACCGGAGGACCGGTCCGGCGCGCTCCCCGGCAGCGTGCCCGACGACGTCGCGTCCCCGTTCGTGTGGACCTCGCCCGGGACCGTGGTCGCCGTCGCCAACGGGCACCGCTTCGGCGGCGGCGTCCAGATCGCCCCCGACGCGCGGATCGACGACGGTCTCCTCGACCTCGTCACCGCCGGTCCGCTGACCCGGCTCGGAGCCGCCCGCGTCTTCCCCGGCATGTACCAGGGCAAGCACGTGCACCACGCGGCCGTCGACGTCCGACACGCCACCTCCGTGCTCCTCGAGGCCACCGACGCGGGCCGCCCGCCACCCCCGGCCTTCGCCGACGGGGAGCGCATCTCGCGCCTGCCCGTGCGCGTCACCGTGGCTCCCGGGGCCCTGCACGTCCTCGACGGTCGCGTCCCCGAGGCCCCGCCCGCCTGACGTGCGACGAGTCCCGGGGACCGTGGCCCCGCACCCCGAGGCCGACCACGTGCGAAAAGCCCCACGGACCGACACCCCCGGACCGTAGGGTGGTGGCATGACCGCAGCACCCCGTACCGCCGGCAACGCAGGCAAAGACGACAGGGACGACACCGCCGACAGCGCCTTCCAGGCGAGCCCCGCGGAGCGGTACGCGGCCTCTCGCGCCCTCCAGGCCGCCTCCCGCACCCAGCTCGCCGCGTTCCGCGAGGTCGTCGGCTTCCCGTTCGACGACTTTCAGGTCCGGGCCTGCCAGGCCCTCGAAGAAGGGCGCGGTGTCCTCGTCGCCGCCCCCACCGGCGCCGGGAAGACCGTCGTGGGGGAGTTCGCCGTCCACCTCGCGCTCGCCGGCGGACGCAAGGCCTTCTACACGACCCCCATCAAGGCGCTGTCCAACCAGAAGTACGCCGACCTCGCGCGCCGCCACGGCGTCGACCAGGTCGGCCTGCTCACGGGCGACACGTCCATCAACGGCGACGCCCCGATCGTCGTCATGACCACCGAGGTCCTGCGCAACATGCTCTACGCGGGCTCGCGCGCCCTCGACGGCCTCGCGTTCGTCGTCATGGACGAGGTCCACTACCTCGCCGACCGCTTCCGCGGACCCGTCTGGGAGGAGGTCATCATCCACCTCGACGACGACGTCCAGCTCGTGTCCCTGTCCGCGACCGTGTCCAACGCCGAGGAGTTCGGCGACTGGCTCGAGATGGTCCGTGGCGACACCGCCGTCATCGTCAGCGAGCGCCGACCCGTCCCGCTGTGGCAGCACGTCCTCGTCGGCTCCCGCCACCGCGGCCCTCGCACCGCGGGCGAGGTCGTGCGTCCCGGCACGGGCGCGGACCTGATCGACCTGTACGCGGGGCACGTCGACCCGACCGACCCCGGCGTCAACCCGCCCATCAACCCGGATCTGCTCGCGGCGTTCCGCAGCGGCGCGCGCGACGGCGGGTACCCCGGGCGGGGCGGGCGCAGCGGGGACCGCGGCTACCGGGGACGCGGGGGCCGTGGCGGGCCAGGCGGACACCGGGGTGGCGGGTCGGGCGACGGGGGTGGGCGCCGTACCCCGCCACGCTTCGCCGTGGTCGACGCCCTGGACGCCGACGGCCTGCTGCCCGCGATCTTCTTCATCTTCTCCCGCGCCGGGTGCGAGGCCGCCGTGACGCAGTGCCTGGCCGCCGGCCTGCGCCTGACCACTCCCGCGCAGGAGGCGGAGATCCGCGCGACCGTCGAGGCTCGCAGCGCGACCCTGCCCGCCGAGGACCTCGACGTGCTCGGCTACTGGACGTGGAGCGAGTCCCTGGCGCGCGGCGTCGCCGCCCACCACGCGGGCATGCTGCCCATCTTCAAGGAGATCGTCGAGGACCTGTTCAGCCGTGGCCTGGTCAAGGTCGTGTTCGCGACCGAGACCCTCGCCCTCGGGATCAACATGCCCGCCCGCTCGGTCGTCCTGGAGAAGCTCGTCAAGTGGGACGGGACGTCGCACGTCGACATGACACCGGGGGAGTACACCCAGCTCACGGGCCGCGCCGGGCGCCGCGGCATCGACGTCGAGGGGCACGCCGTCGTCGTCGACCACCCGGGGCTCGACCCCGTCGCCCTCGCGGGACTCGCGTCCAAGCGCCTGTACCCGCTCAAGTCCTCGTTCCGCCCCACGTACAACATGGCCGTCAACCTCGTGGCCCAGGTGGGCCGCGAGCGCGCCCGCGACGTCCTGGAGACGTCGTTCGCTCAGTTCCAGGCCGACCGGGGCGTCGTGGGCCTCGCCAAGCAGGCGCAGGCGCACGCCGAGGCGCTCGAGGGGTACGCGCAGGCCATGACGTGCGACCGGGGCGACTTCGGCGAGTACGCCCGGCTCCGGCGGGCGATCGCGACCCGCGAGGCCGACCTGTCGAAGTCGGCGCAGCGGGCCAGGCGCGCCCAGATCGTCGCGGACTTCGAGAACCTGCGCGTCGGTGACGTCGTCGAGCTGCCCACGGGGCGCCGCGCCGGGTACGTCGTCGTGCTCGACCCCGGCAAGGACGGCGGCTTCGACGGCCCCCGCCCCACCGTCCTCACCGAGGACAAGCACGTCAAGAAGCTCACGGTCGCCGACGCCCCCTCCGGGATCCGCACCGTCGGCAAGGTCCGCATCCCCAAGACCTTCAACCCGCGCGTGCCCGCGGCCCGCCGCGACCTGGCCTCCTCGCTGCGCAATGCGCTCGGCGCGTTCGTCGACACCCCCGGTGCGCCGTCGCGGGGCAAGTCTCCCACCGTGCGGTCGGCCGCCGCCGACGACAAGGAGCTCAGCCGCCTGCGTGCGGCACTGAGAGCCCACCCGTGCCACGACTGCCCCGAGCGCGAGGACCACGCCCGCTGGGCCGAGAGGTGGGCCAAGCTGAAGAAGGAGCACGACGCCCTCGTGCGACGCGTCGAAGGGCGCACCGGCTCGATCGCCCGCGTCTTCGACCGGATCTGCGACATCCTCACCGGCCTCGGGTACCTGGAGGTCGACCCCCACCCCGCGAGCGGTGGCACGCTCGACGACGCCACGTCGGCCACGTCGGACCCGGCAGACCCGGCAGACCCGGCGACGCTGGGCGCGACCGACACCGCGACGACGTCCGCTGCCCTGTCCGCCCCGGCGCGCCCCCGGCCCGGCCGCACGCCCGCCCCCGAGGTACGGATCACGGACGCCGGGCAGTGGTTGCGCAGGCTCTACGCCGAGAACGACCTGCTGCTCGCCGAGTGCCTGCGCCGCGGCGTGTGGGACGACCTCGACCCCGCCGGGCTCGCCGCCGTCGTCTCGACCCTCGTCTTCTCGGCCCGCCGCGACGAACCCGGTGAGCCGTACGTGCCCGGCGGCCCCCAGGGGAAGCTCGCCCGCGCGCTCGACGCGACGGTCGTCGTGTGGTCCGAGGTCGACGACCTCGAGGAGGCCCACCACATCGACGCGACCGGCACGCTCGACCTCGGGATCGTCGCGGCCGTGCACCGGTGGGCCACCGGGCGCAGCCTCGACGCCGTCCTGCGCGGCTCCGAGCTCGCCGCGGGGGACTTCGTGCGCTGGTGCAAGCAGATCATCGACGTGCTCGACCAGCTCGCGACCGCCGCCCCCACCCCGGCGATGCGCAAGACCGCGGTGCGCGCCATCGACGCCGTCCGGCGCGGGGTCGTGGCCTACTCGAGCGTGTGACCTTCGCGTCACGAGCGCCCGGCACGCCCCACGAAGGGGCGCGCCGGGCGCGGCGTGGCATATCGTGTGGTTTCGTGGCCTCCACCCTGTACCGCAACGGTGTCATTCACTCCTCGACCGACCCCTTCGCCGAGGCGATGCTCGTCGACGGCGGGGTGATCACCTGGATCGGCGCGAACGACACCGCCGCCGGGCTCGCCGCCCGCGCCGACCGCGTCGTCGACCTCGACGGAGCGCTCGTCGCCCCCGGGTTCGTCGACTCCCACGTCCACGTCCTCGAGACCGGGCTCGCCCTCGCAGGCGTCGACCTGTCCGCGAGCGCCGGCGTCACGTCCCTGGCCGCGGCGCTCGACGCGCTGCACGCCGCGGTCGAGGCGCGCCCGGCCGCCGAGGCGGACGACGTGCTCCTCGCGTTCGGGTGGGACGAGCAGGAGTGGCCCGAGCACCGTGCCCCGACGCGCGAGGAGATCGACGCGGCGTGCGGGGGAGCGCTCGTGTACGCCGCGCGCGTGGACGTGCACTCGGCGGTCGTCTCGACGTCGCTCGCGGCGCGCGCCGGCCTCGAGGGGCGCCAGGGCTGGACGGACAGCGGCTGGGTCACCCTGGACGCGCACCACGCGGCCCGGGACGCGGCCCGCGCCATGAGCCCCGAACGTCGCACCGCGATCTACCGGACGGCCCTGGACGCGGCCGCCCGCCGCGGCATCGTGTCGGTGCACGAGAACAGCGCGCCCTCGATCGACACCCGGGACGGGCTGCGCGAGCTCATGGCCCTCACGGCGGACCCCGAGGGAGCCCTGCCGCACCTGGTCGCGTACCGGGGCGAGCTGTGCGCCACGCCCGACGACGCGCGCGCCCTGCTCGCCGACCTGCCCGGCCTGGCGGGCATCGCGGGGGACCTCAACGTCGACGGGTCCCTCGGCTCGCGCACCGCGGCCCTGCGCCACCCGTACTCCGACCTCACGGGCGCCCCCGGGGAGGCGGGGCCCGACGGGCGCGGCAACCAGTACCTGACCGCCGAGCAGATCGCGACCCACCTGTCCGCCGTCGCGGCGACGGGCACCCAGGGCGGGTTCCACGTCATCGGCGACCGCGCCATGGACGAGTTCGTCGTGGGCCTGCGCGTCGCCGCGGAGGCTGACGGGGCCGCCGCGCACCGCCGCGCCGCGCACCGTGTCGAGCACGCGCTGTTCGTCGACACCAACGCCCTGTCGACCCTCCTGCTGTTCGGGGTCTCGCTGTCCATCCAGCCCGTCTTCGACGCCGCGTGGGGCGGCCCTGACGGCATGTACGCGTCGCGCCTGGGTCCCACGCGCGTGGCCGGGCTCTCGCCGTTCGCCGACCTGGCCGGGGCGGGCGTCCCGCTCGCGTTCGGCTCCGACTCGCCCGTGACCGCGATGGACCCCTGGTCCGCGGTCCGGGCCGCGATGTCGCACGCCGACCCCGACCAGCGCATCTCCGCGCGGGCCGCGTTCCGGGCGCACACGCGCGGGGGCTGGCGCATCGCGGGCCTCGACCACACGGGCGCGGGCCAGCTGCGCGTCGGCGCGCCCGCCCACCTCGCGGTGTGGCGTGCCGAGCACCTCGCGGTGCAGGGGGCGGGGACCTCCGTGTCCTCCTGGAGCACCGACGCCCGCTCCGGCACACCCCTGCTGCCCGACCTCACCGACGACGCCCCCGACCCCACGTGCCTGCAGACGGTGCGTGACGGCGTCGTGCTGTTCGACACGTTCGACTGAGACCGGCCCGGCCGGGCCGGGACACGTGCGGGGCGCCCGCCGCGCCCTCGCGCGGATGAGGCCGGTGCCACCCGAGCGCGCCTCCCGGCCACGACCGGTGGCACCGCGCGCCGTGGACCGGCCTCGGATTGACACCACCGTGAGGGGCGGTAAGTTCGATGACGTGTTCCGGCCGCCAGTGCCGCAGGGGTTCGAGCCACCATCTCACCGTCCATCCTGCGAGCCCTGACGTGCATCGGCTCGACCCGCGCGTTCAGTAGACAACACGGCCTCACCGGTGGCGGTGCGACGTGGTCCGAAGGACGCGCGGGTCGGCCCACATCTCCCGGCCGACCTGCAGGTACGTGGCGTACCCTGCACTGGTGTCGACCCGTGAGCCGAGCCGCTGGCTGCTGATCCTTCTCGCCGCCGGTGGCGGCTTCCTGACGAACACCGCCTTCCCCGACCGCGGGTGGTGGCCCATGGCGTTCGTCGGGGTCGCGGCCCTCTTCCTCGCCCTGCGCCGCGACCGTGCGTGGTGGAACGCCCTCGTGGGCCTCGTGTGGGGCCTCGCGTTCTTCCTGCCGCACATCCAGTGGGCGCAGATCGCGACCGACACCGTCCCCTGGCTCGCGCTGAGCGTCCTCGAAGCCGTCTTCCTGGCGCTGTTCGGTGCGATGTGGACATGGGTGCGGCGGCTCGGCTTCGTCCGCCGCAACCTGGCCTGGCAGGTCGTGACGTTCTCGGTGCTGTGGGTCGCGGTCGAGCAGTGGCGCTCCGAGTTCCCCTTCGGCGGGTTCCCCTGGGGCCGGCTCGCGTTCTCCCAGGTCGACTCCCTGCTGGGGCGCACCGCCTGGCTCGGCGGAGGACTGCTCGTCTCGCTGCTGACCGCCGCGATCGGCGTCCTGCTCGCCGTGTTCCTGCTCGAGGCCCGCCGGGTGCGCAGCATGCCCGCCCTGTGCGCGCTCGGCACGGCAGCCGTGCTCCTCGGCGTAGGCCTCGTCGTCCCGCTCGACACCCGAGCGGAGACCGGGACGCTGAAGATCGGCGCGGTCCAGGGCAACGTCGGGGAACCCGGCCTCGGGTCGTTCGCCAACCGTGGCGAGGTCCTGCAGAACCACGTCGACGGCACGGTCGCGCTGCTCGACGAGGTCGACCCCGGCGAGCTCGACGTCGTCCTGTGGCCCGAGAACGGCTCCGACCTCGACCCGCAGACCACCCCCGACGTCGCCGCCGACATCGACGCGGCCGCGACGGCCGTCGGTGCGCCCGTCCTGGTCGGGGCGCAGGAGTTCCCCGAGACCGGTGGGCGGTACAACGTGTCGCTGCTGTGGGCGCCCGGGCAGGGCGTCATCGACCGGTACGCCAAGCAGCACCCCGCACCGTTCGGCGAGTACATCCCGATGCGCAGCTTCGTGCGGATCTTCTCCGACCAGGTCGACCGCGTGACCACAGACATGATCGCCGGTGACGAGGTCGCCGTCGTCGACCTGCCCTCCGAGCGCCTCGGGCGCACCGTCCCCCTCGCCACCGTCATCTGCTTCGAGGTCGCGTACGAGGAGCTCGTCCGCGACGCCGTGAACGTGGGTGCCGAGCTCCTCGTCGTCCCCACCAACAACGCGTCCTTCGGCTACAGCGCCGAGTCCACCCAGCAGCTCGCGATGTCCCGCCTGCGGGCCATCGAGACCGGGCGCGCGACCGTGCAGATCTCGACCGTCGGCGTGAGCGGCATCATCGCCCCCAACGGCGCGCTCCTGCAGAGCACTGAGCTCTTCACGGCCGACCAGATGATCGCGACGCTGCCCCTGCGAGACTCCCTGACCCCGGCCGTACGGCTCGGGTACTGGCCCGGGTGGGTCGCGGGTGGCCTCACGGTCCTGCTCGTCGTGGCCGGCGTCGTCTCCCACGTCACCCGCCCGGCCGCGAGCGCCAAGGCCCCCGGGCGCAGGCCCGCGACCAAGCGCCCGGCGTCCAAGCCTGCGCGCCGCTAGTCGTCCGACCGCGGCGCGGACTCCCAGGAGCTCCCGTCCTGCCCGACGTCGAGGATCGCCCGGGTGCGGCGGACCCGGCAGGTGCGCGGCGCCGTCGGGCAGACCGGACACCTGCGGTGCGCAGGCGGGTGAGCGGGGGAGGGCCCGACCGTGGGCCCGGGGACGACGAAGGGCCCGGAACTCCGAGGAGTTCCGGGCCCTTCGCGTCAGAAGATTCAGGCGCTGCGACGCAGCTTGCCGGCACGCAGCAGCCCGAGCCGCTCGTCGAGCAGCTCCTCGAGCTCCTTGATCGTGCGTCGCTCCAGCAGCATGTCCCAGTGCGTACGGGCGGGCTTGCCGGCCTTGGGCTCGGGGCGCTCCGCGTCACGCAGGAGGGCCTCCTCACCGCAGCGACACTCCCACACCGCAGGCACCTCGGCCTCGGTCGAGAACGGCAGGATGATGGTGTGGCCGTTGGGGCAGTCGTAGTGCGCCTGGAAACGAGGGGCGAAGTCGACGCCCGCGTCGGACTCCATGCTCTTCGCACCGATGCTCATTCCACGTAGGGACCGGTCTGGCATGTCGTCCTCCAAGGGGTAGCGGCAGGGGTTGTCTATGGGGGTCAACGTCCCACCGGATGCGCATGTTCCGAAGGGGCGTGAAGGTCCGGTGAACGCACGTGGCACGCCGAACCCACCCGTCGAGGCTGCCCAGCAGACCACGCGCATCGGGGAGGACGCGCACACCCGCGAGACCACCGACCAGGTTTCCGGTTTTCGCAGGGCGGCGCAACTCCACACGCACGATCGACGGTGTGATGTTGCCCGGGGCAAGGCCCGCGAGGTGCCTGACCCCGAGACCCAACCGTGCACCCCCTGCGCCCTTGTCCAAGGTTATGGCATGATCCTTGGACAAGGAGGTTGCCCATGCAAGGAACCAACGAGTCGCCGCTTCCCCCGGCGGGCAGCACCTGGCCCTCGATCGCGTTCGAGGAGCACCCGTGGCGACTGTACGCCGACTCTCCCGTCTCTCGACGTCAACGAGAGCTGCACGCAGGGCCGTACCGGTCGGCGCTCACCCCGGAGATCGCGGGCCGCGAGGTTCCGCTGCCTGCGTCTCTCGTCGCAGAGTGCGAGGATGCCGCCACCGAGGTCGCCCGCTTCGACGTCGAGATGGACACGGTCCTCGGCGCCGGCGAGCTCGCGCCGCTGCGCAGCGTCCTGCTCCGTAGCGAGTCGGCCGCCTCCTCCCAGATCGAGAACCTGACGGTCGGGGCACGACAGCTCGCACTGGCGGAGATCGGTGGGGACGCCTCCCGCAACGCGACGACCGTCGCCGGCAACGTCCACGCCATGCAGGCGGCGATCGACCTGGCGGACCAGCTGGACGGCGACGCGATCCTGGCCGTCCACCGTGCGCTCATGGGCGAGCGCGATCTCACGGCCGGTCGATGGAGACGGGAGCAGGTCTGGGTCGGCGGGACGTCCGCCGGTCCTCACCTCGCCGAGTTCGTCGCGATCCACCACGAACGGATCCCTGCCGCGATCGAGGACCTGGTCGCCTTCGCACGCCGCACCGACCTCCCGGTCCTCGCGCACGCGGCGATCACCCACGCCCAGTTCGAGACCATCCACCCGTTCACGGACGGCAACGGAAGGTCTGGCCGAGCACTCGTCCACGCGATGCTCCGTCACGCCGGGCTCACGCGCCGGGTCACCGTGCCGGTCTCCGCCGGGCTCCTCGTCGACACCGACGCCTACGTCGACGCCCTGACGGCCTTCCGTCGCGGGGACGTCGTCCCCATCGTCCACCAGGTCAACGAGGCAGCGCTCGTCGCCGTCGGGAACGGCAGGGCCCTGGCCGCCGACCTGTCGCTCGTTCGTCAGGAATGGACCGCACGGCTCGACGCCCGTCGGGGCGCAGCGGCATGGCGGGCGATCGACGTCGTCCTCGGGCAGCCTGTCGTCACGGTCTCCTTCCTTGCCGACGCGCTCGGCGTGAGCCTGCCCGCAGCGCAGGGGGCGATCGACCGACTCGTCGGCGCGGGCGCCCTGACCGCGACCGACCCACGCCGACGCCGCGGCCGGACCTGGCAGGCGACCGAGGTGCTGGCCGCCCTCGACGCGTTCGCGGCTCGCGCAGGTCGGCGACGCGTCGCGGGATCCTGAGCCCCGCGGGGGCGAGGTGTCCGAATGGTCGCCGATGCGACGGATCGCGGTACCGTTCGTGCTGTGAGGAACCAGGCAGACCGCGCACAGTGGACGGATCGCCATGGCGACCGTTGAGGCGTACGAGACGACCGCCGGGCGACGGTACATGGTTCGCTACCGCACCCCGGAGCGCAAGCAGACCAAGAAGCGCGGCTTCAAGACCAAGCGCAGCGCCGAGGCCTTCGCGTCCTCGCTCGAGGTGTCCATCCTGCGCGGCGAGTTCATCGACCCGACCGCGGCCCGCTCGACCGTGCTGGAGCTCGGGGGAGCGTGGCTCGGGCGGCAGACCCATCTCAAGCCCTCGACGGCCCGGGCGATCGAGAGCTCGTGGCGGCTGCACGTCACGCCGCGGTGGGGGAGCGTGCCCGTCGCGGAGATCCGGCGCACCGCGGTGCAGGCCTGGGTCTCCGACCTGAGCGCCACGTACAGCGCCACGACGGTCGCGCGCGCGCACGGCGCCCTGGCCTCGCTGCTCGACGACGCGGTCGACGACCGCCGCATCCTCACCAACCCGGCCCGCGGCGTCAACCTGCCCCGCAAGGTACGACGCGAGCACACCTACCTCGACCACCAGCAGGTCGCCGCGCTCGCCGCCGCAGCCGGTCGGCACGAGACCCTCGTCCTGGTCCTCGCCTACTGCGGGCTGCGTTGGGGCGAGGCCGCGGGGCTTCGCGTCCGCGACCTCGACATGCTCCGCCAGCGGTTGCGCATCAACCAGAACGCGGTCGAGGTCGGTTCCGAGATCGTCGTCGGGACGCCCAAGACCCACGAGCGGCGCTCCGTCCCGTTCCCCGCCTTCCTCTCGTTGCACCTCGCCGCGGCGTGCGAGGGCAAGGCGCGCGACGACGTCGTCTTCCACGGCGACCGCGGCACCTACCTCAAGCGCTCCAAGTCGGGGACGGGCTGGTTCTCCCGCGCGGCCCGTGACGCGGGCATCGACGACCACCTCACCCCGCACGACCTCCGCCACAGCGCCGCGAGCCTCGCGGTGTCCGCGGGGGCGAACGTCAAGGCCGTCCAGCGCATGCTGGGACATGCCTCCGCGAGCATGACGCTCGACGTCTACGCAGACCTCTTCGAGAAGGATCTCGACGGCGTCGCGGTCGCCCTGGAGACGGCTCGACTCCGCGCGGTCTCGCGCGGCTAGTGCCCGGCGTGTGCCCACGGGGTCTCTCCGGGACACAGGCGGGCGCCAGGAACCGTTGATATCGCAACGGTTCGCGGGGGAGCCGTAGGCGGTGCCCCGTGGGTCTAGAACTCACGGGGCGGCCACCTCTTGGGCGCGAAACGGACATCTCCGACCGACTCACCATGTGCGGCGCGATGCCCGAGATGTGACGGGAGCGAAACTGGCTTCGCCGCTCTCAGGGCTTCCTGGAGAAGTCTGTCGACATCAAGAGACTTTGCCCCGGCGGGGACGGTCCGGCACTGGACGGCACTCGGTAGAGTCGGACGACGCAGGGCGGCACGCACGGTGCTGTCGACGACGAGGAGGTCACGTAGTGAGCACGAGTCCAGGTCCGATGCACGTCACGTTCTCCGCGCCGATCGGGGTGACGGTGCGCGACGACGTGTGGTCGTGCGTCGAGGTGCCCAACTCGGTCGAGCTGCTCGGAACGGGGAAGTCCGTCCGTGTGGTCGCGACCGTGGACGGCCACGACCTGACGGCCGGACTCATGCCGACCGGGTCGGGTGGCCACATGCTCTCGATCAGCGCAAAGCTCCGCAAGAAGCTCGGCAAGGACATCGGGGACGCGGTGACCGTCCACCTGTCCGAAAGGCTGACCTGACCTCCGGTTGACGTGCTTGCGCATTCCGGACGCGTGGCGCGAAAAGCACCACGTACCCGGAGAGCGGAATTGTCGTCGAGGTTTCAGCCCCAGAACGCGGTCAGTCGATCGCCCAAGCCCAGGCCCTGCTCGTACCCGGTTCGAGCGGCCGTCGGGCGGAGCGAGACATCCATCGCGTCGGCACCGAACAGGTGCTCGGAGCCTTCGTCCGGGACGATCGTCACGACCTCGCTGCCACCGGCGCGGAGCTCGTCGGCCTGCGCAGCCAGCTGCAGGCCCCAGGTTGGCGGGGTGAGTGACCGACCACCGAAGGGCGACAGCACGAGCACCCGCCCGTGCCCCTCGGCGAGGTCGGCGTTCTCATTGCGCCGGTAGCCGCCGTCGATGTACCGGCGGCCGGCGATCTGGTAGGGGAGGCCGCTCGAACAGCTCGCCGCGACGGCGTCCACCAGGTCGATCCCGCTGTCGCGGTCGAAGACGACCGGGTCGCCGGTCTCGGCGTCGACGGCCGTGAGCAGGACCCGTCGCAGCGGCCAGTCCTGACCGGGCAGTCGTGACGCGACCGTGGTCCGCCACCGGTCCTGCCAGGAACCGTCCGACGTCGCCTCCCGCGCGAGCGCTGCGCCACCGACTCGTTTCCGCAGGTCAGCCGGGTCATGTGCCGAGGCGATGAGGGCGCGCATCCGCTCGAGGTGGTCGACGACCTGCCTGTTCGAGCCCCTGTCCCGGTTGGCTCCTCCCGGAGCGCGTCGCTCCGGAGGGGCGGCGGCAAGGACGGCGGCCAGCAGGTCGGCCGGGGTCGCGCCCGACAGCTGGGCAGCGGCGGTCGAGCCGGCCGACGTCCCGACGGTCAGGTCGGGGGCGGTCACGTCCACGCCGGCTTCGAACAGACCGGCGACGACGCCGATCAGCCAGGCGTTGCCGGTCGAACCGCCACCACCGAGGACCAGGGCTCGTTCGCCGACAACGCGCCCCGGCAGGCCAGGGGCGGACGTCGCGGGGGAGTGCGAGGAAGAAGAGGGTGAGGTGTTCATAGGAGTCGCCTTTCGCGAAGTGTCTGGCGAGCGCTCCCGGTGGCGACTATCGCAGTCGCGCGATCGTGGGCTGCGGGGGAGCGCCCGGTACGGATGCTGCGTTCACGGGTCTCACCTCCTCGACGGTTCACGATCACTGCGACGCTAGCACGACACCTCCGCACGCGACCAAGGGATTTTGCCCCGGATTCCTCGGTGACATTCTTCTGCGTTCCTCGAATCGCTCGGAGAAATCCGAGGACGGGAATCTCCCCGCACGGAGAATCGGTCGCTGCGTCACCCCGGCCGGGATCGAGCAGATTTGGAGAAGCGCACGCCCGCGTCCCTCAGTAGCGTCGAACCTGACGGCAGACACTCCACGAAGGGGAATCGCGATGACCGGCACCACGAAGTCGACCAAGACCGGCAAGGCCTACGAAGGCTTCTCGGCCGAGGAGCGCGCGGCGATGAAGGAGCGCGCCAAGGAGCTCAAGGCGTCCGCGAACCGGGCCGACGCGGAGAAGGCCCAGCTCGAGAAGATCGCGGAGCTCTCGGAACCGGACCGCTCCATGGCCTCGCGGATCCACGAGCTCGTCGCCGAGCACGCACCCTCGCTGGCACCGAAGACCTGGTACGGGATGCCCGGCTGGGCCAAGGACGGCAAGATCCTCTGCTTCTTCCAGCCTGCGGAGAAGTTCGGCGCGCGCTACCCGACCTTCGGATTCAACGACGTGGCACAGCTCGACGACGGCACCCTGTGGCCTGTCGCATTCGCGCTCACGGAGCTGACAGCGGAGAACGAGACGACGATCGCGGACCTCGTCAAGAGGGCGGCGGGCTGAGCGGAACGAGCAGGAACGAGCACCACGCCGAGAGCGTCGTTGCCGGTCGGAGGGCCAGAAATACCCTCTGACCTGCAACGATGCTGTCAACAGGCCGCAAGTCCGGGGGAGTGGCGGGCGGGACTCGCCCGGGTTCGCCGAACGCACACCGGGCATGCTGGCAGGATGGCACGCATGCCTCTCGACATCCTCCTGGTCGCCGTGTCGCAGCGTGGAACGAGCTCGCGCCACAGGACCCGGACGACCTAGGCCGCGGCCTGCGACGACGACGGCGAGCTCGTCCGGCGGTGCGCGGCGAGCGGACGGCCGATGCTCGCGAAGGTCGACCCGTACGGAGATCTCGTGCTGACGTCGTCGGAGATGGAGCAGCTGATCGACGAGCTGCGTTCGTCGGACATCCCACGGCACGGAGCGGCCGGTCGCGTCGTCCACGAGACCCTCGAGCTCGCAGCACGCGGTGCGGTGGAGCCGGCGACGGAGCTGCATTTCGTGGGTGACCAGCACACAGCGCAGGTGCGCTCCGAGCCCCTCTCGGCCCGTTCGACGCTACGCCGATAATGTACATTATGTCATTACGACGATCTGGCCACACCTCTCTCGGCCGCAGACGCCCCGTCAGGAGCGACTGATCTCGCGCAGGCTCGCAGGCGTCACGTCACCCCAGGAAGGTGCCGGCCTCGCCGGCGCTGCATCACGCGAGGCGGGCGCGTGCTCCCTCCATCGCAAGGGCGTCGACCTGGAGCCCACCGAGACCTGGAGTCGAGAATGAGCTCAGGGCCGTTCGTGGCCACGCGTCCCGTAGGTCCTGCAGGAACCTTCGGTTCGCCCAGAACTCCTGTGAGCGGCTCTGGCGCCTCGGTCGTCGGCCGTGCGGCACGCTGCATCCTCATGGCGACGCTCCTGGCAACCGTGCTCGCTGTTACGGCGCTGACACTCGTCCTCACGGCGGTCGTCGCCGTCGTCGCGGCACCGTGGTGGGTGTATCGCTGGCGGTTGGCCCCGCTTCGCGACCGGTCCCCCTCCAGGCCCGGCGTCCAGAGGTTCGCCGCCACCGGGGAGCAATGATCAGGGAGCCGTCGTGGCGCAGTCGGGCACCTGAGGGCGCGTGGGGCAACCTCTTCCGCGATGATGCTGCGCTGCAGTATGCTCCTTCAATTGGGACATACACGACAAACCATTGTGTTTAGCACAACACCGTGGTGAGACGCCGTGAACTCGATCCCTCCCGCGGCTGTCAGTGGCGCCCCCTATGCTCCGGATGTCCGGTCTCGTCCCGTCCCCCAGGAGCTGTTCGGTGGTCGCCCCTCCCCGCCTTCGCCGCGTCACCGTCGCCGAGGCGGTCGCCACGTACCTCTCCTCCGTCTCGGCGGAGACGCTCCGTGGCGTCCTCTCCCCCACCACCCAGCGCAACTACGAGCGCGACCTGCGGGAGTTCTCCTCCCTCGCGGGCGCCGAGACCGTCCTCGACGACATCACGGGCGCCGACATCGACGACTTCCTCCTCCGCTACCAGATCACCCCGGACGGGCGATACACGGACCCGCGTACCAAGCCCGACGGCCCGGGTCGTTCGGCGGCGACCGTCAACAGGTTCCGGCAGTCGATCTCCCGGTTCTTCACGCACGCGGCCCGCGACGGGTGGGTCCAGGCCGACCCGATGCAGTGGGCCGCTCCCCCGGCCCGGCTCCGTGGCGGCCTGCGCGTCGCCCGCACCGCGCTGTCCGCCACGGCCGCACAGGCGCTCCTCGTGACCGCGAGCACCAAGCCGCGACCGACGGACGTCCCGGTCGAGACGAGCGGCGCCGCACGTCCTCGTCCTGACCACGACCTCGCACTGCGGGACCGCCTCATCATCGCGCTCCTGCTCATCCTCGGCCCCCGGGTCTCGGAGGTCGCCCGTGCGGACGTCGACGACTTCGTCCGCGAACCCGACCAGACCCGGTGGCGGATCAAGGGCAAGGGCGGCACGGTGCGGACCGTCAGCCTGTCCGAGCCCCTCGCGCGGGCGCTCGACGAGTACCTCGCGACGCTCCGCCCCTCTCTCCTGGCGCGCAGGCCGGGTGACGCCGACGCCGCCCGCGCCCTCCTGCTCACCTGGCGGGGCCGGCGTATCGACGCCCAGGCGATCCGTGCGCTCCTCAACCGGTGCGTCGCTCGCATGCCCGAGGAGTACCGTCGGGCCGCCACCCCTCATGCCCTGCGGCACACGACCGCCACACTCCTCGTGGCTCAGGGCTGGGACGTGAAGGTCATCGCCGAGCTCCTGGGGCACGCGTCGATCGCCACGACGGGCGTCTATCTCGACCGGATCGAGGGTGAGCTCGCGGCCGCGATCAGGTCGCACCCCCTGTCGACCGGACTGCCTGCGGAGATGGGCAGCGAAGGACTCCCCGAAACGGACATAGGAGGAGAAAACGCCGCCACCAAGCCGTGACGCGGAGACGCAGTGACCGCAACGGCCAAAGTCACCCCATTTCTCCAGGTGCTCACGGCGACCTGAGGCTACGGTGAGCAGGTGCGCCCCTCGAAGACCTCTCCCGTCCAGCTCGCTCGATCGGTCATGGCCCGCGCAGCAGTGCTCGCGGTCGCGGTCCCCGTGACCGTCGCGACCGGGCTGGTGATCGCCGACGCCATCCGCAAGCGACGTGTCACAGACCCCAGCAAGTTCCCCCGCTCCGCCCCCGCCGAGGGAAGCGTCGGCGAGACGTCGACGACGATCTTCACCTACGGCGACGACCTCTACCGCGAGATGCTCGCCGCCATCCGCGGGGCCAAGCGTCGCATCATGCTCGAGACGTACATCTGGAAGGGCGACGAGCTCGGCAAGGAGTTCAAGGACGCGCTCGTCGAGGCGACCGAGCGCGGCGTCGAGGTCTTCGTGATCTACGACGGCTTCGCGAACCTCGTCGTCCCCCGCGAGTTCCTGACGTTCCCGGCCCCGATCCACGTGATCCGCTACCCGGTCTTCCGCCCGGGCGTCCTGGTGCTCAACGTCCGCAAGTCCGGCCGTGACCACCGCAAGATCCTGGTCGTCGACGACGAGATCGGGTTCGTCGGCGGGTACAACATCGGCGCCATGTACGCGACGCAGTGGCGTGACACCCACATCCGGCTCGCGGGGCCGTCCACCTGGGAGCTGCGCAACGCGTTCGTCGACTTCTGGAACTCGAACCGCAAGCCGGGCCAGCCGCGCCTCGAGGACCCGGGGTCACGGCTGTGGCTGCCCGAGCTCCGCGCGGCCCGCAACGCCCCCGCCCACCTGGTCTTCCCGATCCGCGGCATCTACCTGGACGCGATCGACCGCGCGTCGGACCACATCTACATCACGCAGGCGTACTTCATCCCCGACCGTGAGATCCTCGACGCCCTGCTCATGGCGGCGCAGCGCGGCGTCGACGTCCGTGTCCTGGTCCCCGAGCGCTCGAACCACGTCGTGGCGGACTGGCTCTCCAAGGGCCTGTACACGACCCTGCTGCGCGGCGGCGTGACCATCTGGCTCTACAAGGACGCCATGGTCCACGCGAAGACGGCGACGATCGACGGCCGCTGGACGACGATCGGCACGGCCAACATCGACCGTCTCAGCCTCACCGGGAACTACGAGGTCAACCTCGAGATCGTCGACGCCGGCATCGCGGCGCAGATGGAGAAGGTCTACGACGTCGATCTCAGCAACTGCCGCGAGCTCACGCTCGACGAGTGGTCCGGGAGGTCGCTCGCCGCCAAGCTCGGCGAGGTCGCGCTCACGCCGCTGCGCCCGCTGCTGTAGGCCCGCCGCCCCCAGCACCTACTCCCGCGTGGCGTCCGCGACCTCCTCCTCGGGGCGAGGCGGGACGGTCTCGTCGACCTCGATGGTGGGCACCTCGTCGAACTCGGGGTGCTCGCGCAGGATCGCGTAGGCGACCGCCTCCGGGTCGCGGTACGGCACGGTCTCGTCGGTCATGGTCTGCTCCTCGCCTCTCGGGGTGACGTCGAGATGCCCGCCCACCTCGAGCGGGTGGTAGTCGTAGGTACCGCCCGTGCGCCCCTCGCCGAACAACCGGTGGACCAGGCCGAGGCCCGGGGCCGACAGGATCGCGTCGTGGATGGGGATCATGACCCACGGGTCGAGCGACCGGACGAAGTCGATGCCCTCAGCGATCTTCATCCACGGCGCGGACACCGGCGCGAGCAGGACGTCGAGACGGTCGTCCGTCAGGGGCGGGCTGAACGAGTCGCCCGGGTGGTAGGCACGTACCCCGCCGGCCGACACCAGGTAGGTGACGTTGGCGACCCGTGGCACGTCCGGGTGGATGAGCGCGTGCTGCCCTCCTCCGACCAGCACCGAGAACGACCCGATGGTCAGGACGTCTCCCGGTTCGACCACCTGTAACCGGTCGCCGTCGGGCGTCTCCCCCAACCGGTCGAACGCGGCCTCCGGTCCGACGACGCGCAGCTCGGGGTGGGCCGCCAGCGCGGCCCGGACGGCGTCGACGTCGAGGTGGTCGGGGTGCGCGTGCGTCACGAGCAGCGTCCCAGGGTCGGCCAGCGCCGCTGCGGTGTCCGCGAAGGTCCCGGGATCGAAGGTCAGCATGGTCGCCGCGTGCTCGAGCGCGACGCAGGAGTGTCCGTGGAACGTGATGCGCATCTGTCGCCTTCGGTGGAGTGGCTGGGGGCTGGTTCCAGTGTGCCGCGCGGCGGGCCGTCGCGCCGGGTCAGAGGGCGAGCAGGAGGTAGGCGCTCCCCCTCGACACCGCGATGACGGGGGCCCACCCCGCCGACGCCAGCGGGCCGGGGGAAGCGCACTGCTTCCACCCGGCCCGCTGGCCCCTGTGCTCCAGGCCGTCGCCCGGGCTCGTCGTCACACGACGACGAGCACCAGGTCCCCGCCCTCGAGCTGCTGGACAGCGCCGATCGCCACGCGCTGCACGGTCCCGCCCACGGGGGTCGTGATCGCGGCCTCCATCTTCATGGCCTCGACCGTCGCGACCGTCTGCCCCGCCTCGACGACGTCACCCTCGTGCACGACGGGTGTCACCGCACCGGCGAACGGCGCCGCGATCTGACCCGGCGCGGCAGGGTCGGCCTTCTCGGCGAGCGACGCGTCGACCTCGATCGAACGGTCACGCACCTGGAGCGGACGCAGCTGGCCGTTGAGGGTGAACATGACGGTGCGCATGCCGCGCTCGTCGGGGACGCCGACGGCCTCGAGGCCCACGAGGAGCTTGACACCGCGCTCGAGCGAGACCTCGACCTCCTCGCCGGGCGTGAGGCCGTACAGGTAGGCCTGCGTGCCCAGGACGGACACGTCGCCGAACGCTGCGCGCGTCGTCTCGTAGTCCTTGGTGGGACCGGCGAACAGCAGGTGGTTGAGGCGGTTGCGGCGAGCGGCCGAGTCGCCGTCGAGGTCCGCCTGGTCCTCGTCGCTGAGGGGCGTCACGGGCGTGCGCACGACGCGACCTGCGAGAGCCTTGCTACGGAAGGGCTCGGGCCAACCACCGGGCGGGTCCCCGAGCTCTCCACCCAGGAACGCGATGACCGAGTCGGGGATGTCGTAGTCCTGGGGGTTCTCGGCGAAGTCCGCCGGGTCCGCTCCACGGGCCACGAGCTGCAGCGCCAGGTCGCCCACGACCTTCGAGGACGGCGTCACCTTCACGAGGCGACCGAGGATGCGGTCGGCGGCGGCGTAGGTGGCCTCGATCTGCTCGAACCGGTCCCCCAGGCCGAGCGCGATGGCCTGCTGGCGGAGGTTGGAGAGCTGACCGCCTGGGATCTCGTGCTCGTAGACGCGGCCCGTGGGGCTCGAGAGCCCGGACTCGAACGGCGCGTACAGGCGACGCACGGCCTCCCAGTACGGTTCCAGGTCGCACACCGCGCGCAGCGACAGACCCGTGTCGCGGTCGGTGTGCTCGAGGCCTGCGACGAGCGCAGACATCGAGGGCTGGCTCGTGGTGCCCGCCATCGCGGCGCTTGCGACGTCGACCGCGTCGACACCCGCGGCGACGGCAGCCATGAGCGTGGCCATCTGTCCGCCCGACGTGTCGTGCGTGTGCAGGTGGACGGGCAGGTCGAACCGCTCGCGCAGCGCCGAGACCAGGCGTGCCGCGGCAGCGGGACGCAGGAGGCCTGCCATGTCCTTGATGGCGAGCACGTGGGCGCCGGCGTCGACGATGCGCTCGGCGAGCTCGAGGTAGTAGTCGAGCGTGTAGAGGCTCTCGGCCGGGTCGAGCAGGTTGCCCGTATAGCACAGCGCGACCTCGGCCACCGCGGTGCCGGTCGCCCGCACGGCGTCGATCGCCGGGCGCATCTGCTCGACGTCGTTGAGCGCGTCGAAGATCCGGAAGATGTCGACACCCGTCGCCGCGGCCTCGCGGACGAACGCCTCGGTGACCTCGGTGGGGTACGGCGTGTACCCCACCGTGTTGCGGCCGCGCAGCAGCATCTGGAGCGCCACGTTCGGCATCGCCGCACGCAGCGCCGCGAGGCGAGCCCACGGGTCCTCACCGAGGAAACGGAGCGCGACGTCGTACGTCGCGCCGCCCCAGGCCTCGACCGACAGCAGCTGCGGGGTCAGTCGAGCGACGTAGGGGGCGACGGCGAGCAGGTCGTGCGTGCGGACCCGGGTGGCCAGCAGGGACTGGTGGGCGTCGCGGAACGTGGTGTCGGTGACCTTGACCGCGGTCTCCGCACGCAGCGCACGGGCGAAACCCTCAGGTCCCAGCTCGAGCAGCTGCTGCCTGCTCCCGGGCACCGGGGCCACGGACAGGTCCAGGGCGGGGAGCTTCGCCACCGGGTCGATCGCGCCCGTGCCCGGCCCGTTCGGCCGGTTGACGGTCACGTCTCCCAGGTAGCTCAGGAGCCGGGTGCCACGGTCGGCGCTCTCGCGTGCGGCGAGCAGCTCGGGGCGCTCGTCGATGAACGACGTCGACAGGTTTCCCGCGATGAACTCGGCGTCCGAGAGGACCGCCTGCAGGAAGGGGATGTTCGTGCGGATGCCACGGATGCGGAACTCCGCCAGGGCGCGCCGGGCACGTCGCACCGCCGTCGGGTAGTCACGACCACGGCACGTCAGCTTGACGAGCATCGAGTCGAAGTGGCCCGAGATCTCCGACCCGGCGGTAGCGGTCGCCCCGTCGAGGCGGACACCGGCGCCGCCGGGCGAACGGTAGGCCACGATGCGGCCCGTGTCGGGCCGGAACCCGTTCGAAGGGTCCTCGGTCGTGATGCGGGACTGGAGCGCCGCGCCGTTGACGTGGACGTCCTCCTGACGGATGCCCAGGTCCTCCAGGGACTCCCCCGCCGCGATGCGCATCTGCGACGACACGAGGTCGATGTCGGTGACCTCCTCGGTGACCGTGTGCTCGACCTGGATGCGCGGGTTCATCTCGATGAACACGTGCTGGCCGGCCCGCTCCCCCACGGTGTCGAGGAGGAACTCGACCGTGCCGGCGTTCTGGTACCCGATCGACCGCGCGAACTTCACGGCGTCGGCGCACAGGGCGTCACGGATCGCCGGGTCCAGGTTCGGCGCCGGGGCGATCTCGATCACCTTCTGGTGGCGCCGCTGGACCGAGCAGTCGCGCTCGTACAGGTGGACGACGTTGCCCTGGCCGTCGGCGAGGATCTGCACCTCGATGTGACGCGGGCGCAGCACGGCCTGCTCGAGGAACATGGTCGGGTCGCCGAACGCGCCGTCGGCCTCCCGCATCGCGGCCGCCAGGGCCTCGGGCAGGTCCTCGCGTCGGTCGACGCGGCGCATTCCGCGACCGCCGCCGCCCGCGACGGCCTTGGCGAAGATGGGGAACCCGATCTCGTCCGCGGCCGCGATGAGCTCGTCGATGTCCGCCGAGGGCTCGCTCGACGCCAGGACGGGGATGCCCGCCTCCTTGGCGGCCTTGAGCGCGCGCACCTTGTTGCCCGCGAGCTCGAGGACCTCGGGCGGCGGTCCGACGAACGCGATGCCCGCCTGCTGGCAGGCCCGCGCGAGGTCGGGGTTCTCCGACAGGAAGCCGTAGCCGGGGTAGATCGCGTCCGCGCCGGCGTCCTTGGCGACGCGCACGATCTCCTCGATGTCGAGGTAGGCGCGGACCGGGTGTCCCTCTTCGCCGATCCTGTACGCCTCGTCGGCCTTCAGGCGGTGCTCGGAGTTCCGATCCTCGTAGGGGAAGACGGCCACCGTCCGGGAGCCGAGCTCGTACGCCGCGCGAAACGCCCGAACCGCGATCTCCGCGCGGTTGGCGACCAGAACCTTCGAGAACACCAAGTACCCCATCCGTCATCGTGGGTCGGGCTCCGGACCACCGCGAGAAGAGGTCCGCGCACCCGCTCGTCACGGGCGTCGCACCGGCGCGAGCCGGGGACGTCCAGAGGTGATCTTCGCACGGCCGCCGCCGCGGGACGGCACCGGAACCGGACGAGAGGGCAAAAAAGTGCTCCTCGCCACGAGCCGGTCGGCCTCGGCCCGGACAGAGGAAGACCCCGCCGGGGCGGGGTCCTGGCTCACGCCTCGGCGGCGTGAGGTGCGTCGGAGGGCTTCAGCCTGCGCTGCGTGCCCGACGGCGGAGCTCGAGCTCGTCCTCGGTGGGTACGCCCGGCGTCTCGTCATCCCCCAGGGACTCGGCCGGCATGTCGCTCAGCGTTCCCTCGACCTCACGCCAGACGCGCCCCACCGCGATGCCGAAGACTCCCTGGCCACCCTGGACCAGGTCGACGACCTCGTCCGCAGACGTGCACTCGTACACGCTCGCACCGTCGCTCATGAGCGTGATCTGTGCGAGGTCGTTCACGCCGCGTTCGCGCAGGTGCTCGACCGCGGTGCGGATCTGCTGCAGCGACACCCCGGTGTCGAGGAGTCGCTTGACGATCTTGAGGACGAGGATGTCCCGGAAGCCGTAGAGCCGGTGCGTCCCCGAGCCGGAGGCCGACCGGACCGTCGGCTCGACCAGGCCGGTACGGGCCCAGTAGTCCAGCTGCCGATAGGTGATGCCGGCGACGCGGCACGCCGTGGGGCCGCGATATCCGGTGGTCGTGTCGTGCTCGGTGATGTCCTCGCCGAACAGCAGGCCCTGGGCCGCGTGGGAAGCAGGAGCCCCTGGCTCCGCTCCAGCTCTGCCGCTGCTGTTCACTGTGCCTCCAAGGATGATGTGGACTCCACGCTAGGCCCGGGGTCGGGGAGCGTCAACGACCGAGGCCTTGAGAACCGAGCGTGTCGCGCAGGTCCCCTGTCACCGCGGCCACGCGCCAGACGGTGAGGACCGGACGCGCTGCGCCGGAGATCGCCTGTCCGACTTTACCCGAAATACCCCTCTTGTCTCCCTGAATGATCGAAGGTTCGTCCGTTTTGCCGAATTGTCGCCAGCACCTCTGGGTGAACGTTCGGCAGCTATCGGTCCCCCGGCTCCTCACCTCGTTCGGAAGGTCCGAAGTCCTCGGGTGAAACGTGCTCGAGGAAGTCGCGGAACTCGGCGACCTCTCGCTGCTGCTCCGGGTCGACGATCTCCACCCCGGCGAGCGCGACGATCTCCGCGGAGCACATGACCGGGCTCTCGGTGCGCACGGCGACCGCGATCGCGTCCGACGCCCTCGCGTCCACCCGGACCCCCGTGCTGAGGACCATCTCCGCGAAGAAGATGCCGTCGTCCAGCGCCACGATCTCGACCCGCAGCAGACCGACCTGCACCGCCTCGAGGACGTCACGGAGCAGGTCGTGGGTCATGGGCCGCGGGGCGGTCAGGTGCGCCTGTGCCATCGCGATCGCACTCGCCTCGCGCGGGCCGATGATGATCGGCACCACCAGCTCCGCCGCGGGATCCAGGAGCAGCACGACGATCTCCTGCCCGGCGCCCTGCTGCTGGCGCACGCCGAGTACCTCCACCGGGACCATCGGCACCTCGTTGCTCACCCGTCCACCGTACGACGGCACGCGCCGTCCGTCAGTGGGAGGAGCACCTGCGGCCCTGAACCTCGCTCCAGGAGCGCCCGTCGGACCAGCGCCGCACCGGTGCGGCTCAGTTCGTGAGGTCTCCCACGCCCTGGCGCAGCCAGACCGTGTGGAGCTTGGCGAAGAGCTCGCCGACCTCGCCCGCGAGGGCCCCGGCGTGCGCACGCGCCGACGAGGACTGCTGGCTGCGCCACGGTGCCACGACCTGCTCGACCAGTCCGACGTGGCGGTCCGCCGACGTCCGGAGCAGCCGGAGGTGACGCGGTTCGATCCCGTACTCTCCGAGCGCCGCCGCGAGCTGGACGACCTCGAGGGACCATGCGTCGAGCTGCCCACCGGGAGCCTGGCGCAGGACGCCTGCAGAGATCAGCCCCTCGACCAGGGAGACGTCCACCCCCACCGTGGTCGCCAGCGAACCGACGGTGTACCTCTGGCGAGCCGCCGTCGTCTCCGTCTCGCCGTCGCTCGCCGCCAGGCGCAGGGCAGGGTTCTCCACGACCTCGCCGGCGTCGAGCGCGGCAAGGTTCTCCTTGATGACCTTGAGGGGGAGATACCTGTCGCGCTGCTCGAGCAGGACGTAGCGCAACCTCTCGACGTCAGCGGGGCTGTACTGCCGGTAGCCCGACGGCGTCCTCTCGGGGTCGATGAGCCCCTGCTCCTCGAGGAACCGGAGCTTCGAGTGGCTCACGCCGGGGAACTCCGTGCGCAAGGCGCGCAGGACGTCCGAGATGCGCATCGAGGCGCGCCGCGAGATGCCCTGCGGCCATGGCTCGCCAGGCTGCTCGACGTCGCCCTCGTCGGCCGGTCGGGGGGTCAGCGCGCTGCTGCCGTCGAACCGGTTCTCGTGTCCCCAGGGGGAGCGTGCCGGCCGGTTCACGGGTGCTCTGCCGCGCCTTCCGCCGACCCCACGGGCTGGCCGAGGACAGGGCTGGTGAAGAAGGTGAGTCGGTACTTGCCGATCTGCACCTCGTCGCCGGTGACGAGAGCCACCGCGTCGACCCGGTTGCGGTTGACGTAGGTACCGTTGAGCGACCCGATGTCGCGCACCACGAACTTGTCGTCGTCGCGGCCGGGCTCCGCGTGCTTGCGCGAGACCGTGACGTCGTCGAGGAAGATGTCCGCGTGCTCGCTCCGCCCGGCGACCGTCCGCTCGGCGTCGAGGAGGAAACGTGACCCGACCGAGGGGCCGCGCTGCATGACGAGCAGCGCAGAGTGCCGGGGCAGCGCGGAGATCGCGGCCTGCTCCTCGGCGGAGAGGCCACCGGGCTGCGTCCCTTCCTCGAGCGGCAGCTCGATCCGGCCGAACGTGACCGTCGTGTCGCTACCTCCCCGGCGTGGCTCCGCAGATTCACCTGGAGTGGTCATCTCGCCTCCTCGGGAGTTGTGACGCATTCAGCGCAAAATGCCTTGGGCGGAAAGGTACTACATGCTCCTGCGCTCCATCCTGCGAGCATCAGGGATGCGGTCAATACCCGTCCAACCCGTCCAACCTACCCCGCCAGGCGGGTCCGAGAAAAGTATCCGCCCACGTCACGCGGCCCAGAGGGTCAGTTCCCGCCCTCGGCAGGCACGGGCGTCGCGAACTCCGGGGTCTCCGGCTCGCGGGTGGACGAGATGGTGACGAGGTCCTCCTGGGTGATCTTCGGGCTGGCGCCCTCGTTGCGCACCGAGGACATCGCACCGCCAGGAATCTCGAGGGCGGTCTCGAGCGTCGACGGGTCGCCGATGGCCTTCCACTGGTAGGGCGAGGCGATCTTCTGGCCGTCGACCACCATCCCCCGGCTCGTCTCCTCGAAGTAGCTGCTCGTGACCAGGCGGATACCGTTGACCTCCACGACCTCGACTCCCGCGTTGCGCAGCTCCTCGAGAATGTTGAAGAGCTTGTGCGCAGGGATCCGCTCGTCGGTCTCGGTGATCGTCAACGTGATCCCCGGCCCCTCCGCGGGGAGGCGCCCCGAGAGGATTCCCTGCGTCTCGGACTGTCTCTGGGCGAGCTCGAGGGCGGCCCGCTGCTGCCCGGACCCGGAGCTCAGCTCGTCGCGGGTGTCCTGGAGCCCCTCGACGCGCGTCTCGAGCGCGTTCGCGCGCTGCGTCACGTCGTCCAGGAGTCGGACCAGGTCGCTCTGACGCAGGGACGAGAGCTGCTGCTCCTGCGTCTGGCTCACCTGGACAGCCAGTGCGAACCCGAGCAGTGCGCACAGCAGGCCGGCGAGGAGCTGGGAGCGGGTGACCTGCGGTCGCATGGCCCGACCGAGCTTCGACCACCCGGCGGGCGACTCGGTGCCCTTCGGCGCCGAGGAGGCTGGAGCGACGTCTTCCGCCTCGTGACGCCCGTGCGGGCGATCCGGGCTCGCGGGCGGGCTGGACGCGAGGGGTTCGGCCCGGGAGACGGGAGCTGCCTCGCCGAGGACTGCGTGCCCGTCGGGCGCGCTCTGTGCCGCCGGAGCCTCGTCCAGGGGCTCCGTCCCCTCCGCCACCTGCTCGCCCTGCACGGTCACCGGGTCGTCGGTCACGGGAGCGACGTCGGCCCGCTCCGCGACGGGAGGGGCGGTCGCCGGACCGGCCGGCGGTGCGATGGGCACCTCGTCCACGACGTGCTCGACGGCGGTCTCCGCTGCGTCGGGCTCGGACGGCACCACCGCGGCGCTCTCGTCCTCGTCGGCCGTCGGGTCGGCCGGTACCGCGGCGTCCCCCTCGGGACGCACGACCGGTCCCCCAGGCACGGCAGCCCTCGGGGCGGCCGCGTCCTGCGGAGCCGCGGAGGTCGAGGGGGCGTCGGGGTTCACGGAGTCGTTGTCCTCGGGGGCGGAGCTCGTCGTCATCGCGTCACCTACGCCTTGAACAGGTGCCGACGGATGGCAGCGGCGTTGGAGAAGATGCGGATGCCGAGGACCACGACGACGCCCGTCGAGAGCTGGGTTCCCACACCGAGCTGGTCGCCGAGGAAGACGATGAGTGCCGCGACGACCACGTTCGAGAGGAACGAGACGAGGAAGACCTTGTCGTTGAAGAGCCCGTCGAGCATGGCGCGCAAGCCACCGAAGAGCGCGTCGAGCGCCGCGACGACCGCGATGGGCAGGTAGGGCTGAAGGGCCACGGGGACGGTGGGTTGGAGCACGAGCCCCGCCACGACTCCGAGGACCAGTCCGACGACTGCGATCATTCCGTGCTCTCCTGCCCTGCGTGTGAACTGTCGGCTCCGGTGGGACCGGTCGACGACGCGGGGCTCTTCGTCTCCCCCGTCGACTCGCCGTCCTGCCCGGTCGGCGCCCCAGGCTCGTCACCTGTGGCTGCCGTGGAGTCTACGGCGTGCGCGTAGAACAGTCGTTGGATCCCGTTTCCCGGCAACGAGAGCTTGCTCTGGGCGATCCGGCTGTACTGGATCCCCCACGTGGAGCTGATGGTGCTGAGGTACCCCGGGGCGGACGAGCGGGCGAACTCGGTCTCGAGCGTCGCCGGGTCGCCGATCGCCTCGACCCGGTACGGGGCGATCAGGGGTTGGAGGTCCACGAGGATCGCCTCGCCCGCGCTGCGGACGGCGCTGAGCGGCGTGAGGCGCTGCCCGTTGATCGCGATGGCCTCGGCGCCAGAGGCCCACAGGGCGTTGACCACGCGCTGGAGGTCACCGTCCTGCACCTTCTTGTTGAGCGACTGGTCGTCGGCGCCCACGCCCTCCGCGGCGTCGTTGAGCGTGATCACGAGCCCCGGCCCGGTGACCGCGATCGAGCCGTTGGCGACGCCGTCGATCTGGAGGGTCTCCAGCAACGCCGGGTCGACGTCGGCGAGCGCGTCGGTCTGCAGGGTCTCGATCTCCTCGCTCAGGGCAGTGGCCTGGGCGGAGAGCGCGTCCACCTCCTCGCGCCGGTTCAGGATCTCCTTCTCGAGCACCCGTCGTGCCTCGATCGCGGCGCCCTGCGGGGCGCGCAGGTCGATCGTCGCCGCGGCCGTCACGAATCCCAGCAGGACGGCGAGCGCTGCGACGAGCACCCAGGTGCGGGTCTTGCGCGGCGGTTCGTCCCCCGCGGCGCGGCGCGCGGCAGCCTCGGCGTAGCCGGCGTCGAGAGGCCGGTCCATGACCTCGGTGAGGAGCGTCATGGACGCGTCGAGCGCAGGCTTCCCGTGTCGGGAGGAGGACGCGTCGTTGCGCGGGGCGTGGGTCATCCTGCGGCCGTCTCCTGGGGGTCGGTGCGGGGTGCGACGAGCTGCCGGGTCTGCCGGATGTACTGGATGCCCGCGAGCCAGTAGAGCCCGACGCCCCAGCCGGTGAAGGCCCAGCCGATGATCGAGGCGGTCGCCCCGAGGGCGCCGGGCGCTTCTGCGAGCAGCAGCAGCGGGAAGGCGTAGAGGAGGGCGAAGGTGGCCGCCTTGCCGACGAAGCTCACGGGCAGGGGGCCGTAGCCGTGCCGCGTGAGGACGGGCAGGAGGCACAGGAGCGTCACGTCGCGCGCCAGGATGACGACCAGCACCCAGAGGGGCACGACGTCTCTCCAGGCGAGACCGACGAGGGTGACCAGGATGAAGAGCCGATCGGCTGCGGGATCGAGCATCTGTCCGAGCTTGGTGACCTGGTCGAGGCGTCGGGCGAGCACGCCGTCGAGCCAGTCCGAGGCGCCGGAGATCGCGAGGACCGCCAGCGCCCACTCGTCGTTGCCGCGGACGATGAGGACCGCGAACACGGGGACGAGGGCGAGCCGGAGGAGGCTGATGGTGTTGGGGATCGTGAGGATGCGTGAGCTGACCTCTTGATCTGCTGCCACGCCCACCGTCCGTTGCTCCGTGCGTCCTGTGCTGTGTCCATCCTACGGTTGGTCATCCTAGGGCCGGGCGGGGGCCGGGTGCTGGCATTTCTGGTGTCCGGCGGGGCGTTGTGACCGGTTCTTCCGGTTCATATGGATATGGCCGGAGGTGGTGTGCGCGACAGCGGCCTCGGGAACCTCGCGGAGGCGTGGCTGCGTCGTGTCCGGCACTCGCCCGCGGAGCCCTGTGCTCGACGTCACCGGGCCCTCGTTCCTCCTCCGGGGCGGGCGTCGCGTAGACTGGCAGCACAATCTGGAGTTCGTCGCTGTTCCCGCGTGTTCGTGTGAGTGTGGCCCGCCGCTGTTTTTGCGCGGGCGAGTCACCGGTGTGTGTTCGGGAGTGCGGCCAGTGGAGAGCCGACTTGGCAACCACGCGTAACTCCCACCCTCAGCGAAACGGTTGAACACATCTCTATGTCTCTTGACACCTCTGCGCCCATGCACGCCCTCGACCAGGTCGAGACCGCCCAGGTGCCGGCTCCTGCCGAGCAGTCCGGCCCCACCTTCGCGGACCTGGGCCTGCCGACGAACATCCTCAAGGCCGTGACGGACCTTGGCTTCACGATCCCCTCCGCCATCCAGGAGCGTGCGATCCCCGCCCTGCTCTCCGGGCGTGACATCACGGGCGTCGCCCAGACCGGCACGGGCAAGACCGCCGCGTTCGGTCTGCCGATGCTCGCCGCGATCGATCCGAACCTGGGTCGCGTCCAGGGCCTGGTCCTGGCCCCGACGCGTGAGCTCGCGATGCAGGTGGCCGAGGCCATCGAGACCTTCGCCAAGCACGTTCCGGGTGTCGAGGTCGTCGCGGTCTACGGCGGCTCCCCCTACCAGCCGCAGCAGCGCGCCCTGCAGCGCGGTGCACAGATCGTCGTCGGGACCCCCGGCCGCGTGATGGACCACCTGGAGCGTCGCAGCCTCGTGCTCGACGACATCCGCTACCTGGTCCTGGACGAGGCCGACGAGATGCTCCGCATGGGCTTCGCCGAGGACGTCGAGAAGATCTTCGGCCAGGCCCCCAAGGAGCGTCAGGTCGCGCTGTTCTCCGCGACGATGCCCGCTCCGATCCGCCGCGTGGCCGCCCAGCACCTGAACGACCCGGTCGAGATCGCGGTCACCCGTCAGTCCTCGACGGTCACCTCGGTGCGCCAGACGTACTCGGTCGTGCCGTTCCGTCACAAGACGGGTGCCCTGGTGCGCGTGCTCGCGACGTCGGACGCGGACGCGGCGATCGTGTTCACCCGGACCCGTGGAGCGGCCGAGGAGGTCGGCTCGGCCCTCGTCGAGCGCGGCATCTCGGCAGCCACGATCTCCGGCGACGTGGCGCAGAAGGACCGCGAGAAGATCGTCGAGCGTCTGCGCTCTGGCGCCCTGGACGTCCTGGTCGCGACGGACGTCGCGGCCCGTGGCCTGGACGTGGACCGCATCGGCCTGGTCGTGAACTTCGACCTGCCGGGCGAGCCCGAGGCGTACGTGCACCGCATCGGTCGTACGGGTCGTGCCGGTCGTACGGGTGAGGCGCTGAGCTTCGTGACCCCGGGCGAGCGCAACCGTCTGAAGTTCATCGAGAAGACCATCCGTGCGAGCCTCGAAGAGGTCGACGTGCCCTCCCCCGCGGACGTCTCCGCGCACAAGGCACGTCGCATCCTCGGTCAGGTCGCCGAGCGTCAGGCCGCTGGCCGGCTGTCGATGTACCGCGACCTGGTCGCGGCGTACGTCGCCGAGTCGGACGTCGACCCGATCGACCTGGCAGCGGTCCTGGTCGCCCTGTCGGTGGGTGACGACGGCCCCAAGGCCCGCGAGGAGCAGGAGCTCTTCGAGGCGCAGCGCGCCGAGGCGAAGAACGCTCGCCGTGAGCGCGAGTCCCGCCCCTACGGCGAGCGCGACTCGCGTGGCCCCCGTGAGGGTGGCCGTGGCGGCGAGCGTGGCATCCGTCGCGACGCGGTGGGCACCCGCTACCGCCTGGCCGTCGGGCACACGCACGGCGCTCAGCCGTCGGGCATCGTGGGCGCCCTGACCAACGAGGGCGGGCTCAACGGCAAGGACCTCGGCAAGATCGACATCTTCCCGAGCTTCTCGCTCGTCGACATCGCGACCCCGCTCGACTCCGCCACGATCGACCGCATCTCGCGGGCCCGTGTCGCGGGCAAGTCGCTGCGCATCCAGGTGGACCAGGGTGCGCCTCAGGGCGCCCGCGGGCCCCGTACGGGTGGCTCCGCGCCTCGCTCGGGCGGCTACTCGGGCGGTCACTCGGGCCACGGCCCGGCCGGTCGCTACGACGAGCGCCCCGAGCGCGGCGGCGAGCGCAAGGCTCCCCGCTTCCGCGCCGGCGAGCGCTGATCGTCCGCGTGGCCTGATCCCCGGCCGCTGAGCACGACGAGAGGGCCCCTGGAACCTGCTGGTTCCGGGGGCCCTCTCGCGTTCCCGAGGACCGCTCCGGACCTCGGCCCGCGCCGTGCACCGTGCCCGAGACACGCGCTCGCTGCGGGGCGGGGCCAGGCGAGCGTCCTCCGGGCCCGACGGCGTCGCGTCAGTCCTCGCGCCCCTCGCCGTGGGCCACGACGAGCGCCGCCAACCGCGCCGCCTCGTTCTCGCTGCGTCGTGCACCGTCCGCGCGCTGGATGCCCATGACCGCGAGCGCCTTGCCGTCCGACAGGTCGAGGCGTACCCAGGGGTCGCCGGGGCCGAAGCGCACGGAGACGACCTGGGGCCAGTCCAGGCGGCGGGTGAAGACGATGTTGTGCACGGTCAGGTGCTCGGGGGTGACGGTGGCCCGGACCTGGCCGAGGCGCCACAGGACGAGGGCGCAGAAGGCGCCGACGCCGATCGTGGCGGCTTTGTTCCATCCGGAGTCGGTCCCGGGGCCGGTCGCGACCAGGGCGACGAAGGTGCAACCTGCCAGGATCGCGACGGCGGCGGTGTATGCCACTGCGGTGCCCCAGCGTGGCCGGAAGGGGGCGTAGGGGTCTCCGGGGGGCAGGTCGGGGGGTGGGGCGACATAGCTGCTCACGTGTCCATCCTCCCCCGTCCTGCGACCCTTTTCATCGGTCGTGCGGGGAGGAGGGTGCCCGCGGGGTGGTCACGGCTCCTCGGGTGCCGGTCGCCGTGCCGCGTCGTCGCGACCGGGAGACGACGCTGCCCGGGTGCTGTCGTGGCACCCGGGCAGCGCAGGCTCGTGGCGGCCGTTCCCCGTCGACGCACTGTCCGCCGCTCGGGGTGGCCGGCTGCGACGGAGACGCGGAGGCGTCAGAGGCGGCAGGCGTGGATCGAGGTCACCAGGATCGCGCGTGCGCCGACCTCGTAGAGGGCGTCCATGAGCTTGTTGGTCTGGTCGCGGCGCACCATGGCGCGCACGGCTGCCCAGTCGCGGTCGTGCAGCGGCGAGACGGTCGGGGACTCCAGGCCGGGCGTGAGGGCCACCGCGGCCTCGACGAGGTGTGCGGGTACGTCGTAGTCCATCAGGACGTACTGGCGGGCCGTGAGGACGCCCAGCAGTCGGCGTGTGAGCGTCTCGAGGCCTGCGGAGACCGCGTCGTCGGTCACGGAGGCCGGGCGGATCAGGACGGCCTCGGACTTCAGGATGGGGTCGCCGAAGACCTCCAGGCCGGCCCCGCGCAGGGTCGTGCCGGTGGACACGACGTCCGCGACGACGTCGGCGATGCCGAGCTGGACCGCGGACTCGACCGCGCCGTCCAGGTGCACCACGGAGGCCGTGACGCCGTTGGACCGCAGGTGGTTCTCCACCAGGACCTCGTAGGACGTGGCGACGCGCAGGCCCTCGACCTGGTCGAGGGACGTGATGGTGCCCACGGGGGCGGCGTACCGGAACGTGGATCCGGCGAAGCCGAGCTGCATGTGCTCGACGGCCGCTGCGCCCGAGTCGAGCAGCAGGTCGCGGCCTGTGATGCCGGCGTCGACCGTGCCGGTGCCGACGTACACGGCGATGTCGCGCGGGCGCAGGAAGAAGAACTCGACGTCGTTGTCCGGGTCCGCGAGCACGAGCTCGCGGGTGTCGCGGCGCTGGCGGTAGCCGGCCTCGCGGAGCATGTCGACGGCGGGCTCGGACAGGGAGCCCTTGTTGGGAACGGCGATGCGGAGCACGGGGTCCTCGCGTTTCTTGGGGAGTTCGGGGGGCGGGGCGGTCAGGGGGACCGATCACCCGGTCGGCGCACCGGCGAGGGCCGGTGCGCGGGGACGGACGGTGGACGACTGCGGACGGACATGCGTGAGGGAAGCGACCCGGTGGCCTGAGCCTCCGTGCGCCTCCCCCTGGACCCGGACCTGGCCGGGTTCACAGATGCTTGTACACGTCCTGCAGGGTCAGGCCCTTGGCGAGGAGCAGCACCTGCACGTGGTACAGCAGCTGGGAGATCTCCTCGGCCGTCTTGTCGTCGCCCTCGTACTCGGCCGCCATCCATACCTCGGCGGCCTCCTCGACGATCTTCTTCCCGATCGCATGGACACCGGCATCCAGCTCCGCGACCGTGCCGGAACCGGCGGGTCGGGTGGTGGCCTTCTCGGTGAGCTCGGCGAACAGCCCTTCGAACGTCTTCACCCGACCAGGGTAGTCGCCCGGCGGTGGCCGGGTGGATCTGTCCCGCCCACCGGTCACCGGGCGACCGCGGCGCCCCTTCGGTGCGTGCGCATCGAGGGGGCGCCACGCCGTCGGGCCGTCAGCGGGTGCTCAGAGGTCGCGCAGCGCCACGACCGTCGCGATGGCCGCCTCGACGGCCTCCGCGCCCTTGTCCTCCCGGGAGCCGGGCAGCCCCGCCCGGTCGAGCGCCTGCTGCTCGTCGTCGCACGTGAGCACCCCGAAGCCCACGGGGACCCCGGTGCGTACCGAGACGTAGGTCAGGCCCGTCGTGGCGGCCGAGCACACGTACTCGAAGTGCGGGGTCCCGCCGCGGATCACGACGCCCAGCGCGACGACGGCGTCCGCGCCGTGCTCGGCGGCGCGCGCGGCCGCGACGGGCAGCTCGAACGACCCGGGGACGCGGATCTCGGTGACGTGCGTGACGTGCGCGGCCGCGAGCGCCCGGCGGGCCCCTGCGAGGAGGCCGTCCATGACCTCGGTGTGCCAGCTGGCGGCCACGACGGTGATCCGCAGTCCGGTGCCGTCGACGGTGATCTGGGGTGCTCCTGCGCCGCTCATCGGTCGTTCTCCTTGGTGGTGTGGGTGGTGGGTGCTGTGTCGGGGGTGTGCTCGGGGGTGATCTCGAGGCTGTCTAGGAGGTGGCCCATGGCGACCTTCTTCGTCATGAGGTAGCCGTGGTTGTGCTCGCCGTGCCCGACCTCGAGCCGGTGGGCGTCGGCGACGTCGATGCCGTGCGCGGCGAGCCCCGTGACCTTCGCGGGGTTGTTGGTGAGGAGCGTGACGCGGTCGAGGCCGAGGTCGTGCAGGATCGCGGCAGCGGCGCCGTACTCACGGCGGTCCACGGGCCACCCGAGCTCGAGGTTGGCCTGGACGGTGTCGAACCCGGCGTCCTGCAGCTCGTAGGCGCCGATCTTGGCGAGCAGGCCGATGCCGCGTCCTTCGTGCCCCCGCAGGTACACCACGGCCCCGCCCAGTGCGGCGACGCGTTCCATGGAGGCCTGGAGCTGGGGGCCGCAGTCGCAGCGCAGCGACCCGAACGCGTCCCCGGTCAGGCACTCGGAGTGCACGCGCACGAGCGGTGCGACGGTGGCGCCGTCCTGCCCGGTGCCGGCGAGGGCGCCGCCCCCCGCAGGGACCGCCACGGGCACGAGGGCCACGTGCTCCGCCCCGGTACGCAGGTCGCGGTACCCGTGGACGCGGAAGTGGCCGTGCGCGGTAGGCAGGTCGGCCACGCTCGTGGCCTGCACGCGGGGCACGAGCGTGGGCTGCGTGTCCTGCTCGGGGACGGCGGGGTCGTGCTCGCGGCGCCACGCGATGAGGTCGGCGATCGTGAGGAGCACCAGCCCGGCGTCCTCGGCCGCCCGGGCCGCGTCGTCGAGCCGCATCATGGTGCCGTCGTCGTTGACGAGCTCGGCGATGCCTCCGACCTCGCCTGCCCCTGCCAGGCGCACGAGGTCGACCGCGGCCTCGGTGTGCCCGGCACGGTGCAGCACCCCGCCCGGGACGGCGCGCAGGGGCAGGACGTGCCCGGGCCGGATGAGGTCGACCGCACCCGAGGCGGGGTCGGCCAGGACGTGCAGGGTCCTGGCCCGGTCGACGGCGGAGATCCCGGTCGTGACGCCCGTGGCGGCGTCGACCGTGACCGTGTAGGCCGTGCGCCTCGGGTCCTGGCTGTGGGGCACCATGAGCGGCAGGTCCAGGGCGTCGGCCCGCGCGGCCGGCATGGGCGCGCACAGGTAGCCCGAGGAGTGCCGGATGGTCCAGGCGACCCACTCGGGGGTCACGGTCCCGGCCGCGAAGACCACGTCGGCCTCATTCTCGCGGTCCGGGGAGTCGGCGACCAGGACGGGACGCCCGGCGCGGATCGCGTCGAGGGCCTCCTCGATGGTGCCGGTCCGGACGTGCCCGGGGTGCTCGGACGGGTGGGGGGTGGCGTCGCCGGGACGGGCGGCGTCGGGCTGGGGGTTCATGGCGGTGCTCATTCCTGTGCTGCGCTGGTCCTGGGGGCGTCCGCCGGGCCGGAGGCGCTCGCGGGATCGTCGGTGGCCGCGAGCGCCCGACCGTCCCGGCCGGCCAGGAGGGCGGCACCGGTCGTGAGGAGTCTCTCGACGTACTTCGCGAGGACGTCGACCTCGAGGTTGACCCGGTCCCCGGGGACGAGGGAGCCCAGGTTCGTGGCCTCGAGCGTCGTGGGGATCAGGGACACCCCGAACGAGGTGTCGTCCACGTGGGTCACCGTGAGGGACACGCCGCTGACCGTGATCGAGCCCTTCTCCGCGACGTAGCGCGTCAGCCCCGGGGGCGTGGACACGACCAGGTCGTCCCACCGCTCCCCCGGGGTCCGGCGCGCGAGGGACCCGACGCCGTCGACGTGTCCCTGCACGATGTGACCGCCCAGGCGCGTGTCGGCGCGCACGGCCCGCTCCAGGTTCACGGACGAGCCGGGGCGCAGACCGCCCAGGGCGGTGCGACGCAGGGACTCGGGCATGACGTCGGCGGTGAAGGTGCCGTCCTGTCCCACGCCCGTGACGGTCAGGCACACGCCGTCGACCGCGATCGAGTCGCCCAGGCGGGCGTCCGAGGTGGCGAGGGGGCCGTGCACCGTCAGGACGGCGTCGGAGGTCTCACCCCCGGGGAACGCGATCTCGCGGACCGTGCCGATCTCTTCGACGATTCCGGTGAACATCACTTCTCCTGTTCGGGGGTGGTGCGGTGGGTGCTGTCGTGGGGGGAGGTCCGGGCATCGGGCTCGGGTGGTCCCGCCACGCCGAGGCCGGGGGCGGTACCAGGAGGCGTGGAGGGCACGGACGGCGCAGCGGGCACGGCCCGGGCCACGACCAGGACGTCCTCGCCGAGTCGCCGCACGTCGTGCGTGGAGAAGCGGGGGGCGCCCGCGAGCGTGGTCACGCCGAGGTCTCCCACCGCCCCCAGGCCCGCACCCAGGAGCACGGGTGCGAGGTAGGCGTGGACCTCGTCGACCGTCCCAGCCGCGAGGAACGCCGTCGCCAGCCCCGGGCCGCCCTCGACCAGGACGTGGCGCACCTCGCGCGCGGCCAGCCCGGCCAGGACCGCGTGGACGTCGTGCGTACGCACGTGCAGCACGGGCCCGCCGCCGTCGCTCGTCCAGGGCCCGCCCGGCGCGAGCCGCGCGCCCGGAGGAAGGTCACGGAGCCCGACGACGACGCGCAGGGGCTGGTGCTCGGCAAGCCCCGGCTCCGGCCCGACCACCCCATCAGCGACGCGCAGGGGCTGGTGCTCGGCGAGCTCCGGCTCCGGCTCCCCTGTGCGCGCCGTGAGCGACGGGTCGTCGGCCACGACGGTCCCGGTACCCACGAGGATCGCGTCGACCTGCGCACGGACCCGGTGCGCGTGCTGGCGGGCCGTGGGCCCGGTGATCCACTGCGAGGTGCCGTCGGTGGCCGCCACGCGCCCGTCGAGGGTCGAGGCGAGCTTGAGGGTCACGTAGGGGCTCCCGCGGCGCACGGCGACGAGCCACGGCCCCAGGAGTCGCTCTCCCTCGGCCTCGCGCAGCCCGGGGGCCACCCGGATACCGGCCGCGCGGAGGCGCTCGCCGCCCCCGGTCGCGACGGGGTTCGGGTCCGCGACCGCGTAGACGACCTCGGCCACGCCCGCGTCCAGCAGCGCCTGCGCGCACGGCCCCGTGCGTCCGGTGTGGTTGCACGGTTCGAGCGTGACCACGGCCGTCGCGCCGTGCACGTCCACGCCGCGCTCGCGGGCGTCGGCCAGGGCGGCCGCCTCGGCGTGCGCGGTGCCGGCGCCCCGGTGGAAGCCTTCGGCGAGCACCACCCGGGGCGAGCCGTCCACGAGGCCGCGGGCGGCGGCGGCGGGCAGGGAGCCCGGGGGGCGGGGCGCAGGGCCCAGCAGGACGGCGCCCACGCGCGGGTTGGGGCCATGGGCCGGGCCGCGCGCGGCCAGCTCGAGCGCACGCAGCATCGCGTCGTCGATCGTCAGTGAGGGCCTGGCGCCCATGATCCTCCTCCCGGTGAGCACGACGCTCCGGGGTGAGGGGTGGTCGACGACGTCTGGGGACCTCAAGGGTCCACGGACGTCACGACACCACGGCACAGGGCTCTGCCCCGCGCCGCCACGTACTTCCTCCCATCCGGACTTTCACCGTCGGTCCTGGAGTTCCACCAGGTCAACCACGCCGAGGCGTGGGTCGCGGACTGTCACCGCCGGCTCGGAATTACACCGACCCCGGAGCACGTGTGTGCGTACTGCTGATGCTGCTGACCGTCGAGACCCTGGCTCGCGCTCCCTGAGGTGCGCTGCGCCCGGCGTCCCGTCTCCACCCAGCATGCCACACCGGGATTCCCCCGCAGGAACTCGATCCGCTGCGTCCCGCGGGCTGGAACGATGTGAACGGTCCCGGGGCGCGGCGCCCCCGAGCGGGGCGCCTGGAACGGACCGTCGGGCGGCCGGCCGGGGTCAGTGCGTGTGCTGGTCCGCGAGCGCCCGCAGGGCCGCGATCTCCTCGGGCACGTTCTCCGCGCCGTACACGGCCGAGCCGGCGACGAACACGTTGGCCCCGGCCTCGGCCGCGCGCTCGATGGTGGCGCGCGAGATGCCGCCGTCGACCTGGACCCACACGTCGAGCCCGGCGTCGGACACGGCGTCGCGGATACGGCGGACCTTGGGCAGCACGCCCTCGATGAAGGACTGGCCGCCGAAGCCGGGCTCGACGGACATGACCAGGAGCATGTCGAACTCGGGCAGCAGGTCCAGGAACGGCTCGACCGACGTCGCGGGGCGCAGCGCGAGGCCTGCGCGCGAGCCCAGGCGGCGCAGCTCGCGCGCCAGGCGCACGGGGGCGGTGGCGGCCTCGGCGTGGAACGTGACGGACGCGGCGCCGACCTCGGCGTAGCCGGGGGCCCAGCGGTCCGGGTCGGCGATCATGAGGTGCGCGTCGAGCGGCACCGGGGACACCTGGGCGAGGCGCTCGAAGATCGGCAGACCCAGGGTCAGGTTGGGCACGAAGTGGTTGTCCATCACGTCAACGTGCGCGTAGTCGGCGGTCGCGATCGCGCCCAGGTCGCGCTCGAGGTTCGCGAAGTCGGCGGACAGGATGCTGGGGGCGATGAGTGCGGACATGGGCACCAGCCTAGAGGGCGCCCCTGCGCCGTGCGCGGACGCCCCACGGCCTGGTCGGGTGGCCTTGACCACCCGACCAGGCCGTGGGCAGGGCGCCTCAGGCCCGACGGCGCAGCAGCGTCAGGTGCATCGCGTCGGTGCCGTGCACGTGTGGCCACAGCTGCACGTCGGTGCGGTCCGCGAGCGGGATGTCGTCCCCGGCGACCTGGCGCACCGCGGCGGCCGCGTCGAGGACCTCGACGTCGCCGCGCCCGGCCAGGACGTCCTTGACCACGAGCTGGGTCTCCGCGAGGTGCGGGGAGCACGTCACGTACCCGACGACGCCACCGGGACGCACGGCGTCCAGGGCTGAGCCGAGGAGCTCGCGCTGCAGGGTCGTGAGGGTCGCGATGTCCCCGGGGGTGCGGCGCCAGCGCGACTCGGGGCGGCGGCGCAGCGCGCCCAGGCCCGTGCAGGGGGCGTCGACGAGCACGCGGTCGTACGCGCCGGGCTCCTCGACCCCCACCTGGCGTCCGTCGCCCACCTGCACCCGCTCGACCGCGTCGGCGGGCACGGCCGCGAGCGCCTGCTCGACCAGACGGGCCCGGTGGGGGGCGACCTCGTTCGCGACGATGCGCGCCCCCTGCTCGCCCGCGAGGGACGCCAGGAGCGCGGCCTTGCCGCCCGGGCCCGCGCACAGGTCGAGCCAGCGCTCGTCGGGGTTCGCTGCGCCGTCGCCCGCCGAGGCACCGTCACCGGCCGAGGCGAGCGTGGGCAGCGTCGGTACTGCCGCGAACGCGAGCGTCACGAGCTGGGACCCCTCGTCCTGGACGCCGGCGGCCCCGTACCGGACCGCGGGGATCGCGGCCGGGTCCGAGCCCGACAGGACCAGGGCCGTGGGCGCCCAGCGCCCGGGGGTGGTCGTGGCGTCCCCGCGCACGTCGTGGGTGACCTCGCCCGCGAGGCGCTCGCGGCTGACCAGGCCCGGGCGGGCGACGAGCGTCACGCGCGGCGCGGCGTTGTCGGCCTCGAGGAGCTCGGCCAGGTCGTCGGCCGAGCGTCCCGTGCCGACGAGGGCCTCCCGCATGGCCCGGGCGATCCACACCGGGTGGGACTGGGTGATCGCGAGGCGAGTGACGTCGTCGGGCGCCTCGAGCGTGATGGCCTCGAGCCACTCCTCGAGGCTCGAGCGGGAGATCTTGCGCAGGACCGCGTTGACGAACTGTGCGCTGCCCGCCCCGGCACGGGCGCGGGCCAGGCCCACGGTCTCCGAGACGGCCGCGTGCTGGGCCACGCGCATGCCCAGGAGCTGGTGGGCCCCGAGACGCAGCAGGTCGAGCACGTTCGGGTCGACCTGGTCGAGGGGGCGGTCGACGCACTGGGCGATGATCGCGTCGTAGCGCCCGCGCAGGCGCAGGGTGCCGTAGGCGAGCTCGGTCGCGAACGCGGCGTCGCGACCACGGATGCCGCGTGAGCGCAGCAGCGGGGGCAGGACGAGGTTGGCGTACGCGTCGGAGGTCGCGACCTCCTGCAGGACGTCGAACGCGACGTTGCGTGCCGGGTCGGCGCCCTTGGCGCGCTGCGAGGGCGCCGCCTCCGAGCGCTGGCCCGCGCCCCGGACGCGGGCCGCCCCGCGCTCGTGTCCGCGCGCGTCACGACGGTCACCGCGGTCACCGCGGTCACTGTGGTCACTGTGGTCACGGCCACCGTGCCCGCCGTGCTCGCCGGGCCCACCGTGCCCGCCGTGTCCGCCTTCGGACCCGGGGGTGCCGCCGGTGCGTGCCTCGCCGCTCATGCGTGGTCCTTCGTCTCGTCAGGGGTGCCCAGGACGACGTGCTCACCCAGGCGGGCGCCGCGTGCCCAGTCGGTCGCGGTCATGTGCTTCTTGCCCATGGGCGCGACCTCGCCGAGCGCGACCGCGTGCGTGCCGGTGCCCACCAGGACCTCACGCTTGGCGGCGCGCAGCTCGCCGGGCGCCAGGTCGTCCACGTCGGGGCGCGGCGTCACGGGTCCCAGGCCCAGGCGGGCGCCGTCGGGCAGCGTGGTCCAGGCGCCGGGGGCGGGCGTGCAGCCGCGCACCTGGCGGTCGATCGCGAGCGCAGGGTGCGCCCAGCGCACGTGCGCGTCCTCGGGGGTCAGCTTCGCGGCCGTGCTGATCCCCTCGGCGGGCTGGACGACCGGGGACGCGGCGCCGTCCTCGATCGCGTCGAGCGTCGCCACGAGCAGCCCGGCGCCCGAGGCCGCGAGCCGGCCCAGGAGGTCGCCAGCGGTGTCGCGGGGACGGATGGTCTCGGTCATGGTGCCCAGCACGGGCCCCGAGTCCAGTCCCTCCTCGATGAGGAACGTCGTGGCTCCCGTGACCTCGTCGCCCGCGATGATCGCGCGCTGCACGGGGGCCGCGCCGCGCCAGGCGGGCAGGACCGAGAAGTGCAGGTTGACCCAGCCGAGGCGGGGGACGTCGAGCACCTCGCGGCGCAGGATCTCGCCGTACGCCACCACGGGCGCGCAGTCGACCTCCAGGGCCGCGAGCCGGGCCACGAACTCCTCGCCGCGGGGGCGGTCCGTGATGACCGGGATCCCGGCCTCCTCCGCACGCACCCGCACAGGGCTGGGTGTCAGCCGGCGGCCGCGACCCGAGGGCGCGTCGGCGCGGGTGAGGACGGCGACCACCTCGTGCCGGGAGTCGATCAGGGCATCGAGGGCCGGGACGGCCACGTCCGGGGTTCCGGCGAAGAGCACACGCATGGGGCGAGTCTAGGCGGTACGCCCCTCCCGGCCCGCCCCGGGACGGGCCTCCGCCCGGTCCCGCTCAGGAGGTGCGCACCCCGACGCCGAGGTCGCGCAGCACCGCACGCAACCCCGCGGCGTCCTCGAAGCGCAGGGTCCGGAACCCCAGCCCGGCGGCGGCCGTGACGTTCGCCACGGAGTCGTCGACGAACAGGGTGCGCGCAGGGTCCAGGGCGAAGCGCTCGGTCGCGGCCTCGAAGATGCGCGGGTCCGGCTTGACGAGCCCCACGCGCCCCGAGACCAGGACGTCCTGCATGAGCCCGATCGCCGGGGCTGCGGGCTCGGCCTCGTGGAACATCTCCGCGGACCAGTTCGTCAGGCCGTACAGCCGCACGCCGAGGGCACGCAGCTCTCGCACCACCTCCTCCGTGCCGGGCACGGGCCCCACGAGGCTCGCCGCGAAGTTCTCGGTGTACACGTCGAGCAGGCTCACGTGCTCGGGGTGGTGCTCGGCGATCTCGCGCCGCGCGTCGGCCCAGGACCGGCCCGCGTCCTGGCGGGCGTTGAACGTGGGGAAGTCGACGGCCTCGAAGAAGGCCTCGACGTCGGCGCGGTCCATGCGCCCCACGTAGGCGGCGTACGGGTCCCAGGTCACCAGGACGTTGCCGAAGTCGAACAGGACCGTGTCGATCAGGGCCCGGGTCGGGTTCTCGCGCTCGGCGGTGCTCACAACATCTCCTTGGGGTCGAGCTGGACGCGTACGCTCCCACCCTCGCGCTTCGCGGAGCGGACCGCCAGGGAGGCCGAGAGCTCGCGGGCGAGCCGGCGGCCGTCGCGCAGCGGGACGCGCACGATCGTGCGCACAGGGGGCTGTAGCGACGGGTCGCGCCCGGCCCCGCCCCGCCCAGGCCGGCCCGCGGCGTCCGGGACCTCGACGGGTCCCAGGGTCGTCGAGGCGTCCGCGAGTCCCACGCGAGCCACGACGGCGTCCACGGCCTGCCGGTCCCCCGTGACCGCGGCGACCCGCACGGCGGGCGGCAGGTCGAGCTCGCGACGCTCGGCCAGCTCACGGTCGGCGAACCCCGCCGGGTCCCAGCGCACCAGGGCGTTGGTGGGCCCGGGGGCCGCGTCGCCCACGAGCAGCACCTGGCCTCCCTCGCGGGCCGATCGCACCAGGCCTGCGGCCGTGAGCCAGCGGTGCAGCGCGTCCTGGGCGACCGCGAGGCCCACGTGCGCGGTGCTCAGCGCCGCGTCGAGCAGCAGCGCGGCGGCGTAGCCGCCCTCGGCGACGGGTTCCGCGCCCGGGGTCGCCACGATCACGGCGGGGCGCGGCCCGACGGCGGAGATCACCCCGCCCGGGGCGCTCGCCCCCGAGACACGCACCGCGACCCCCGGGAACGCCCGGCCCAGCTCCTCGGCCGTGCGCCCCGACCCGACGCGCACCGAGCGCAGGCCCGTCCAGTGGCACTCGTCGCACGACCACGCCCCGGCCAGGGCGCCGCACCACGCGCACTGCGGTGGGGCGCCCGGGCCGGGCAGCATGAGCGGCCCGTGGCACGTGCCGCAGTGCGCGGCCGTCCGGCAGCGCGCGCACGCCACGACGGGCAGGTATCCGGCTCGCGGGACCTGGACCAGGACCGGGCCCGCGCCCAGGGCGTCCCGCACGGCCCGCCACGCGGCGCTCGGCAGGCGGGCGGCGGCCCCGGCGCCCTCGGCCGCGAGCTCGACCGACGTCAGCGCCCGCACCCGTGGGGCCCGCGCACGCAGCACCTCGCGGGGGGCCGCGACCTCCCGGGCCCAGCCGGACTCGAGGAGCGCCTGGGCCTGCACCGTGCGGCTGACCGACCCCAGCAGGAACGCCGCGCCCTCGAGCTCGCTGCGCAGCGCGAGGACCTCGCGGGCGTGCGGGTAGGGCGAGCGCGGCTCGGCGAGGGTCTCCTCGCCGTCGTTCCAGCACGCCACGAGGCCCAGGTCCTGGACGGGCGCGAACGCCGCGGCGCGCGTCCCGACGACGACCCGCACCTCTCCCCGCAACGCCGCCAGGAAGCTGCGGTACCGGGGCGAGGGGCCCTCGTCGGCGGTCAGGCGCACGAACTGCCCGGCACGGCGCGCGGTGTGCGGTGCGTAGCCCGCGAGCTCGAGGGCGAGGCACATCTGGTCGACGTCGCGCGCGTCGGGCAGCACCACGAGCGCGCCACGCCCGCCCGTCACCGTCGCCCGCACGGCCTCGGCCAGCGCCAGGGCCCAGTGCTGGACGCCCTGCGCGGGGTCCTGCTCGCCCCCGCCACGGGTCGCCGGGGGACGAGCCCCCTGGACGGGCTCGCCGTCGGCCACGCGGCCGGGAAGGGCCGTCCAGACCGCACGCGGCGCGGACCCGCTGACCAGGTGGTTCAGGAACGCGGCACCGCCGCGGTAGGGCGCCCACGCGGAGGGCCGGTCAGGGTCCGGCGGCCCGGGGGGCGCCGGTGGGCTCGCGCCCTGCGGCGCGTCGCCGTCGGCGACCGGGACGCTCGCGGCGTCCCCCGCCGCCCCGGTCGCCGCACCGGGAGCGTCCTGCGTGCCCGACGGCGCGGACTCGGCCCGCGCGTGCCGCGGCGGGATCGCGAGGCGCAGCACGTCCGAGAGCGTGCCCGCGTAGTGGTCGGCGACCGTACGGCACAACGCCGCGACCTGCGGCGTGAGCACCTGCTCGGCCGACACGAGCCGCTTGAGCGGCACGAGCCGCCCGTCGTGGTCGCTCGACGCGGCGCGCGCAAGGACGTAGCCGTCGGCCTCCTGCGGCCCGAACCGGGCCTTGACCCGGACGCCGGGCTGCGCGCCCTGGGCCATGGACGCCGGGACCAGGTAGTCGAACGTCTGGTCCAGGTGGTGCGGCACCAGGTCGAGGACGACCCGCGCGACCGGTAGGTCGCTCGCGATCTCGAGCGCACCCACCGGACGGGCGGCCTTGACCTTGCCCTGGGCGGTACGACCGGCGCGCGACGGCGCCTGCGGCGCGGGGATCAGCGCGAGCTGTTCCCCCGCGTCCTCGGGAGCGGCGTCCTGGCTGGTCATGGCCCTATCTCAGCACGCGCCACCCACGCCGGGCCAACCCGCGCGACGAGGCTCAGACGGCTGCCTGCAGGGCCGCCACGCGATCCGTGCGCTCCCACGTGAAGTCGGGCAGCTCGCGCCCGAAGTGCCCGTAGGCCGCGGTCTGCGAGTAGATGGGCCGCAGCAGGTCCAGGTCGGCGATGATCGCGGCAGGGCGCAGGTCGAAGACCTCGTCGATCGCCGCGCGGATGCGCTCGACCGGGACGGTCTCGGTGCCGAACGTCTCGACGTACAGGCCCACGGGGTGCGCCTTGCCGATCGCGTAGGCGACCTGGACCTCGCAGCGGCGCGCGAGCCCGGCCGCGACGACGTTCTTGGCCACCCAGCGCGTGGCGTAGGCGGCCGAGCGGTCGACCTTCGACGGGTCCTTGCCGGAGAACGCGCCGCCGCCGTGGCGGGCCATCCCACCGTAGGTGTCGACGATGATCTTGCGGCCCGTGAGCCCGGCGTCGCCCTGCGGACCACCGATGACGAACTTGCCGGTCGGGTTCACGAGCAGGCGGAAGTCCGCGACGTCCAGGTCGAGCCCTTCGACGACCGGGGCCACGACGAGCTCGGCGACCTGGGCGCGCAGCGTGTCCTGCAGGACGTCCTCGTCGTGCTGGGTCGAGAGCACCACGGTGTCGAGGCGGACCGCGCGGTCGCCGTCGTAGCCGATGGTCACCTGCGTCTTGCCGTCGGGGCGCAGCCCGGGCAGCGACCCGTCCTTGCGGACCAGCGCCAGGCGCTCGGCGAGGCGGTGCGCGAGGAAGATCGGCAGGGGCAGCAGCGTGGGCGTCTCGTCGCTCGCGTAGCCGAACATCAGGCCCTGGTCACCGGCGCCCTGGGCGTCGAGCGGGTCCAGATCGGACGTGTCGTCGCGCTGCTCCAGGCTCTTGTCGACGCCCTGGGCGATGTCCGGGGACTGCTGACCGATCGAGACCGACACACCGCACGAGTCGCCGTCGAAGCCGATCGCGGACGACGTGTAGCCGATCCCCTTGACGACGTCGCGGATGATCTGCGGGATCTCGACGTACGCGTTGGTCGTGACCTCGCCCGCCACGTGGACCAGTCCCGTGGTGACCATGGTCTCTACCGCGACACGCGACGACGGGTCCTGCGCGAGGAGGGCGTCGAGGATCGCGTCGGAGATCTGGTCGCAGACCTTGTCCGGGTGTCCCTCCGTCACGGACTCGGACGTGAACAGGCGCAGGTCGTCAGAAGTCATGGGGTCCAGCGTACTGTCCCGCTGGGTGATACCCGACATCCGACCACTGAGACGTGAAGGAGATCTCAGTCCGTGGTCGGCGCGAGCCGCGGGGAGGCTTTGAGGACCGTGTCCCACACCGCGTCCGCGACCTCACGCTTGGTGCCCTGGGCCTGGGCGACCGTCTCGCCCTGGGCGTCGACGATCAGCACCTCGTTGGTGTCCACCCCGAAGCCCTTGCCGTGGCCCACGGGGTTGATCACGAGGAGGTCGGCGCCCTTGCGACGTGCCTTCGCGCGGCCGTGGTGCCAGACGTCGCCCGCCTCGTCGCCCGTCTCGGCCGCGAAGCCGACGACGAGCTGACCCGGTCGCAACCGCTCGCGCGCGAGCTCCGCCAGGATGTCGGGGTTCTCGACCAGCTCGATGGGAGCGGGGCCCTGCCCGGGGATCTTCTTGATCTTGGTGGACGGCGTGCGAGCCGGGCGGAAGTCCGCGACGGCGGCCGTCATGACCACCACGTCGGCCTCCGGAGCCAGCGAACGCATGGCCTCGCGCAGCTCGGCCGTCGAGCCGACCCGGACGACGTCCGTGACCTGGTCGAGCTGCTCGGTCAGGTTCGCCCCGACGAGCGTGACGTCGGCACCCCTGTCCTGGGCGGCACGGGCCAGGGCGATGCCCTGACGTCCGCTCGACAGGTTCCCGATGAAGCGCACCGGGTCGATGGGTTCGCGCGTGCCGCCGGCCGAGACGACCACACGCAGGCCGGAGAGGTCCTGGGGCACCGCCGACGCGGCGCCTCGCCCGACCACCTCGAGGGCGGTCCGCGCGATGTCCTCGGGCTCGGGCAGCCGGCCCGGGCCGGTGTCCTTGCCCGTCAGCCGACCGCTCGCCGGCTCGATCACGTGCACCCCGCGCGAGCGCAGGGTCGCGACGTTGGCCACGGTCGCGGGGTGCTGCCACATCTCGGTGTGCATGGCCGGGGCCATGACGACCGGGCACGACACGGTCAGCAGCGTCGAGGTGAGCAGGTCGTCGGCGCGACCCGCGGCCGCCCGTGCGAGGAGGTCAGCCGTGGCGGGCGCGACGATCACCAGGTCCGCACCCTGACCGAGCGCGACGTGCGCGACCTGGGGGACGTCGTCGAACACCTCGGTGCTGACCTTCTCGCCCGACAGCGCCTCGAACGTCGGGGCCCCCACGAACCGCAGGGCGGACGCGGTGGGGACGACCCGCACCTGGTGCCCCTGCTCACGCAGGAGCCGCAGCAGGAGCACGGCCTTGTAGGCCGCCACTCCCCCGGAGACCCCGAGAAGGATCCTCATGGGTACGAACCCTCCCTCTGTGCCACGCACGCCGCGCCCACCCGGACCACCGAGCCGCCCGCAGGCGGCCCCGCGGTCAGGAGGCGGGAGCCTCCACGGTCTCGATCGTGAGCAGGCCCTCGTTGATCTCGCGCATCGCGATCGACAGCGGCTTCTCCTGGTTGCGGGTCTCGACGAGCGGGCCCACGTTCTCCAGCAGGCCCTCGTTGAGCTGCGAGTAGTACGCGTTGATCTGACGGGCACGCTTGGCCGCGTAGATCACGAGCGCGTACTTGGAGTCGGCGCGCTCCAGCAGGTCGTCGATCGGCGGGTCGGTGATGCCCTCGGGGGCGGCGATGGTTCCAGACACAGTCTCACTCCGTGAGTCAGGGGGGCCTGCGGCGGCTCAGACGGTCGCCCGCAGGATGGATCAAAGAGGTTGCGCGCGCTCAAGACGCACACGCCTGACGACCAGTCTACTGGGCAGGCACAAGTCCTGGTGGTGCCCACGCCCGTGACGTCGGCACCACGAGGGTCACGCGACGGGCGTCAGACCCATCGCCTCGACGAGCGCGTCGGTCGCCCGGTGCACCTCGTCGTTGACGATCACGACGTCGAACTCGGGCTCGGCGGCCAGCTCGACGCGGGCCGTGGCGAGGCGGCGCTCACGCTCCTCGGGACCCTCCGTGCCGCGGCCGACGAGCCTGCGCTCGAGCTCCTCCCAGCTGGGCGGGGCGAGGAACACGAACCGGGCCTCGGGCATGGACTCGCGCACCTGGCGCGCGCCCTGCAGGTCGATCTCGAGCAGGGCGGGGACCCCCGCCGCGAGCTTCTCCTCGACCGGCCGGCGAGGGGTCCCGTACCTGTTGCGCCCGTGCACCACGGCCCACTCCAGCATCTCGCCCGCCTCGACCAGCCGGTCGAACTCCTCGGCGCCGATGAAGTGGTAGTGGACGCCGTCCACCTCGCCGGGGCGAGCGGCACGGGTGGTGGCGGACACGGACAACCACACCTGCGGGTACCGCGCGCGGATGTCCGCCGACACGGTCCCCTTCCCGACGGCGGTGGGTCCCGCCAGGACGGTCAGGCGGGCAGGGGTCGGTGGTGCGGCAGGCGCCGAGGCGGCCTGCGCGGTGGGTGAAGCGGAAATGTCAGCCAAACCTCTCGATGAGCGCCGCGGACTGGTGGGGTCCCAGCCCGCGGACACGACGTGTCTCGGCGATCCCGATCTCCTCCATGATCGCCCGGGCCTTCACCTTACCCACGCCGGGGAGCGACTCCAGCAGCGCGACGACGCGCAGCTTGCCGATCACGTCGTCCGTGCGGCCCTGCTCGATCACCTCGGCCAGGGAGCCCTGGGAGTGCTTCAACCGGTTCTTGACCTCGGCCCGCACTCGACGCGCCTCGGCCGCCTTCTCGAGTGCCGCCGCGCGCTGCTCGGGGGTCAGGGATGGTAGTGCCACGCAAGTCACCTACTTGTCCTCAGACGGATGGGCCCACACGTGCACCGGGGCCGCCGACCGGATCTGATGCCCCCGGTGGCGACCTCGACACCCTCGAAACTAGCCACACCTGGCAGGCCAGGCAACGTTCACACGCCCTGAGCAGCGAACTTCCTCGCGATCTTCGCCCTGGTCGCAGGCCCGGCGCCGCACGCGTCGAGGTAGCCGTCGATGCTCCCGAACTCGTTCTCGGCGAGCTCCCACGCGCCGCGGAGGTACTCCGGCTCGACGCCCAGCAAGGGGGTCAGGGCGTCCTTGTCGAGGCCGGGGATCGGGGGGATCACGGCGGCGAGCCCCTCGACCGCGGCACCGCTCGCGAGGTATTCGGCGAGCCGGTCCTCCTCGCTCACACCGCAGACGTGCTGGACGAGCGCGACGATCCACCCGGTCCGGTCCTTGCCCGCCGAGCAGTGCACGACGACCGCCCCGTCGGCCTCCGCGATGTCCTCCAGGGCCTCTCCGACCGTCCGCCGGATGGCCGGGTCCGTGACGAACGTCGCATAGACGCCGTGCATCATGGCCCGTGCGAGGGCCTGCGGGTCGTCGGCCCCGAGCAGGCGCCCGATCATGGCTGCGGTGTCGGCGGAGCGCTCCTCGGTCGCGGCCTCCTCGCGGCCCGGGGTACCGGAGGCGGCCGGTGCGTCGGCCCCACCCAGCGCGTGCCCGACGCCGACCGCCGGGTCCAGCGGCCGGGGCACCACGCGCGTGGTCGCCGGGACGACGTCCTGACCGTCGCGCTCGACCTCGTCCGCGCCACGCAGGTCGAGGTCGAGCGTCACGCCCAGCGCCTCGAGCGCGGCGACGCCCTCGGGGGTCAGCCGCGACAGGCTCGCGGTCCGCACGAGCACCCCCGTGCGAAGCGGGGCGGTGGCGCCCGCCGGGACGGCGCGGCCACCGACGTCGCGCGCGTTCCAGGTGCCGGGGATGTCGAGGGCGTCGGGGGTCTGCCGGTCACCGGCAGCGAGAGAGGAGGTCATGGGACGAGTCTGTCAGGCCACTGCGCCGACGGCCCGGTGCCGGCGTGCGGTGAGTCGCCGGGTGCACGCCCCACCGACGCCCGAGGGGCGCCCACCGGGAGGGTGGACGCCCCTCGGGCGTCGAGAGCGTGGGCTCAGCCGCGCAGCGCGTCGGCCGCCTCACGCGAGGCCGCGCGGGCCGCCGTGAGCAGCGCCCCGGCGTCCGGTCCCGCGGCGAGGACGCCGCGCGACGAGGACGCGAGCACCTGACGACGAGCGTCGCCGAACACCGCGGCGAGCTCGGCCGCGCCCGCGCCCTGCGCACCGACCCCGGGCGCCAGGAGCGGGCCGTTGACCGCCGGCAGGTCCACCCCGGTGTTGCGGGCCGCGTCACCGATGGTCGCGCCCACGACCAGGCCGATCGACCCGAGCGGCGCGATCCCCTCGTTGAGCGCAGCGGCCTCCGCGGCGATGCGCGCGGCGACCGAGCGGACGTCGACCCCCGCGCCCGTGCGGGCGTGCTGGACCTGCGCGCCCTCCGGGTTGGACGTCAGGCACAGCACGAACAGCCCGCGCCCCGTCTCGAGCGCGGCCTCCACGGCCGGGGTCAGCGACCCGAAGCCCAGGTACGGGGAGACGGTCAGGGCGTCGCCCGCGAGCGGCGAGCCGTCGCGCAGGTAGGCGTCCGCGTACCCGGCCATGGTCGAGCCGATGTCGCCGCGCTTGGCGTCGACGATCGTCAGCGTCCCCGAGGGGCCAGCCGCCGCGGCGGCCGCGAGCACCTCCTCGAGGGCCGCGACGCCGCGCGACCCGTGGCGCTCGAACAAGGCAGACTGCGGCTTGAGCGCAGCGACCTGCCCACCCACGGCCTCCACGACCCGCAGGCCGAACTCCCGGAGCCCCGTGGCGTCGTCGGGCAGGCCCCAGGCCGCCAGCAGACCCGGGTGCGGGTCGATGCCCACGCACAGCGGCCCATGAGCGTCCATGGCCTCGGCGAGCCGCTCCCCGAAGGGGCGGCGCGCCGCGCCCGGCCCAGCGCTCACGCGTTCGCCTCGGCCTTGCGCGCGGCCGTGGCGGCCGTGTGCTCCTGCAGGCTCCACACGTCGAACGGACCCGCGAGGACCGCCTCGATGCCCTGGACCGCGGCCGCGAGCTGCTGGGTCGTCGTGACGATCGGCTTGTCCGCCGCGGTCGTGGCCGCCCGGATCTCGTAGCCGTCCGCGCGCGCGCCCTGACCGGACGGCGTGTTGATGACCATGTCGACCTTGCCCTCGGTGATGAGGTCGACGATCGTCGGCTCGCCGTCGGCGCCACGGCCCGACGAGAACTTGCGCACGACCGTGGCCGGGATGCCGTTGCGACGCAGCACACCGGCGGTCCCCTGGGTCGCGAGGATCTCGAAGCCCAGCTCCGTCAGGCGCTTGATCGGGAAGACGATCGAGCGCTTGTCACGGTCGGCGACCGACACGAAGACCGAGCCCGAGGTCGGCAGCCCGCCGAACGCCGCAGCCTGCGACTTGGCGAACGCGCGCGGGAAGTCGCGGTCGAAGCCCATGACCTCACCCGTCGAGCGCATCTCCGGGCCGAGCACCGTGTCGACCACGACGCCGTCGGTCGTGCGGAAGCGCTTGAACGGCAGCACGGCCTCCTTGACCGCGATCGGCGAGTCGAGGTCCAGGTGGCCCCCGTCGCCCTCCGCCGGCAGGACCCCGCTCGCGCGCAGGTCCGCGATGGACTCGCCGACCATGACGCGCGCCGCGGCCTTGGCCAGCGAGACCCCCGTCGCCTTGGAGACGAACGGCACCGTGCGCGAGGCACGCGGGTTCGCCTCCAGGACGTACAGGACGTCCGAGACGAGCGCGTACTGGACGTTGAGCAGCCCCCGCACGCCCACGCCCTTGGCGATGGCCTCGGTCGAGCGGCGGATGCGCTCGATCTCGGCCTCGCTCAGCGACACCGGGGGCAGCACGCACGCCGAGTCGCCCGAGTGGATGCCCGCCTCCTCGATGTGCTCCATGACGCCGCCCAGGTACAGCTCGGTGCCGTCGTAGAGCGCGTCGACGTCGATCTCCATGGCGTCGTCGAGGAAGCGGTCGATGAGCAGCGGCGCGGGCAACGAGCCCGTCGTCGTGCGGTCGTCCGTCGCGGCGGCGTGCAGCGCACGCTCGACGTAGCCCGTGAGCTGCTCGGCCGAGTACACGATCTCCATGCCGCGCCCACCCAGCACGTAGGACGGGCGGACCAGCACCGGGTAGCCGATGCCCTCGGCGACCTCACGCGCCTGCGCGAGCGACGTGGCCGTGCCGAACGCCGGCGCGGGCAGGCCCGCCTCGGCCAGCACGCGCCCGAAGACCCCGCGGTCCTCCGCGGCGTCGATCGCCTCGGGCGAGGTGCCCAGGATCGGCAGGCCCGCGTCCGCCAGACGCTGCGCGAGACCCAGCGGCGTCTGGCCACCGAGCTGCACGATGACGCCCGCGACCGGACCCGCGGCGAGCTCGGCCTGGTACACCTCGAGCACGTCCTCGAACGTCAGGGGCTCGAAGTACAGGCGGTCCGAGGTGTCGTAGTCGGTCGAGACCGTCTCCGGGTTGCAGTTGACCATCACGGTCTCGTACTCGCCCTTGAGGGCGAGCGTCGCGTGCACGCACGAGTAGTCGAACTCGATGCCCTGACCGATGCGGTTCGGGCCGGAGCCCAGGATCAGCACGGCCGGGCGCTCGCGCGGGGAGACCTCGGTCTCGAGGTCGTACGTCGAGTAGTGGTACGGGGTCTTCGCCTCGAACTCGGCCGCGCACGTGTCGACCGTCTTGTAGACCGGGCGCACGTCGAGCGCGTAGCGGACCTCGCGGACCGTCGACTCCCCCGCCGCGCCCATGCCGCGCAGCTTCGCGACCTGCGCGTCCGACAGGCCGTGACGCTTGGCCTGCACCAGCACGTCGCGCGTGAGGGCGTCGGCCTGGGCGACCTCGGCAGCGACCTCGTTGACGAGCTGGATCTGGTCGAGGTACCACGGGTCGATCTTGGTGGCCTCGAAGACCTGCTCGATGCTCGCCCCGGCGCGCAACGCCTGCTGGGTCGCGACCAGGCGGCCCTCCGTGGGGCGGGAGATCTCCACGAGCAGCGCGTCGAGCTCCTCGCCCGAGACCGGCTCGCCGTCCCAGTGGAACACCGCGCCGCCCTTGTCGATCGAGCGCAGCGCCTTGCCGAGCGCCTCGGTGAAGTTGCGGCCCATCGCCATGGCCTCGCCCACCGACTTCATGGTCGTCGTCAGGGTGTCGTCCGCGGCGGGGAACTTCTCGAACGCGAACCGCGGCACCTTGACCACGACGTAGTCGAGCGTCGGCTCGAACGACGCGGGCGTCGAGCCCGTGATGTCGTTGGGGATCTCGTCGAGCGTGTAGCCGATGGCGAGCTTCGCGGCGATCTTCGCGATCGGGAAGCCCGTGGCCTTCGACGCCAGCGCCGACGAGCGCGACACACGAGGGTTCATCTCGATGACGATGACCCGCCCGGTCTCCGGGTGCACGGCGTACTGGATGTTGCAGCCGCCCGTGTCGACGCCGACCTCGCGGATGACCGCGATGCCGATGTCGCGCAGCTTCTGGAACTCACGGTCCGTGAGCGTCAGCGCGGGAGCCACCGTGATCGAGTCGCCCGTGTGCACGCCGACCGGGTCGACGTTCTCGATCGAGCAGATCACGACGACGTTGTCCGCCGTGTCGCGCATGAGCTCGAGCTCGTACTCCTTCCACCCGAGGATCGACTCCTCGAGGAGGACCTCGGTCGTGGGCGAGTAGTGCAGGCCCTGGCCGACGATGCGGCGCAGGTCCTGCTCGTCGTACGCGATGCCGCTGCCGAGGCCGCCCATCGTGAAGGACGGACGCACGACCATGGGGTACCCCAAGGACTCTGCGGCCGCGACGGCCTCCTCGATCGTGTGGATGATCTCGGAACGGGCCGACTCGCCGCCGCACTTCTCGACGACGTCCTTGAACTGCTGGCGGTCCTCGCCCTTCTCGATCGCGGCGATGTTCGCCCCGATGAGCTCCACGCCGTACTTCTCGAGCACGCCGGCCTCGTCGAGCGCGATCGCCGCGTTGAGCGCCGTCTGCCCGCCCAGGGTCGCGAGGACGGCGTCCGGGCGCTCCTTGGCGATGATGGTCGTCAGGACCTCGGTCGTGATCGGCTCGACGTACGTCGCGTCCGCGAACTCCGGGTCGGTCATGATCGTGGCCGGGTTCGAGTTCACCAGGACGACCCGCAGGCCCTCCTCCTTGAGCGCCCGGATGGCCTGGGTGCCCGAGTAGTCGAACTCGCAGGCCTGGCCGATGACGATCGGGCCGGACCCGATGACCAGGACGCTGTTGATGTCAGTTCTGCGAGGCACTGGTCAGTTCTCCTTTGCGGACGTCTGCGGCGTGGCGGCCGAGAGGCCGGCGGCAGAGGCCGCGCCGGACGTCATGAGGTCGAGGAAGCGGTCGAAGAGGTAGGCGGCGTCGTGCGGGCCGGCGGCTGCCTCCGGGTGGTACTGGACCGAGAACGCGGGGATGTCGAGGCACTCGAGGCCCTCCACCACGTCGTCGTTGAGCCCGATGTGCGAGACGACGACACGGCCGTAGCGGCCGCCGTCGTGCGGTGCGGTCGCCTGCTCCCCGATGGGGGCGTCGACCGCGAAGCCGTGGTTCTGGGACGTGATCTCGACCTTGCGCGTGGCGAGGTCCATCACGGGCTGGTTGATGCCGCGGTGGCCGTACGCGAGCTTGTACGTGCCGAAGCCCAGCGCGCGACCCAGGATCTGGTTGCCGAAGCAGATGCCGAAGTACGGCAGACGGCGGTCGAGGACCTCGCGCAGCAGCGTGACCTCGTGCGTCGCGGCGCTCGGGTCGCCCGGGCCGTTCGAGAAGAACACGCCGTCCGGGTCGAGGGCCAGGACGTCCTCGATCGTGGACCACGAGGGCACGACGTGCACCCGGATGCCGCGCTCCGACAGGCGCTGGGGGGTCATCGACTTGATACCGAGGTCCACCGCCACGACCGTCTTGAGCGGCTCCTTGCCGGCGAACTCCCCCGAGGGCTCGACCACGTAGGCCGTGGGGGTGCTGACCTCGCGGGCCAGGTCCGCCCCGGCCATCGCGGGGGCCGAGCGGACGAGCTCGACGAGCTCCTCGGTCGGGCGCAGGTAGCCGTCGCGCACCAGCGCGCCGCCCGAGAAGACACCGGCGCGCATCACGCCGCGGTCGCGCAGGTGACGGGTCAGCGCGCGCGTGTCGACGTCGCTGATCCCCACGATCCCCTGCTCGACGAGCTCGTCGGTCAGGGAGCCGGCCGAGCGCCAGTTCGACGGGCGGCGCGCGGGGTCGCGCACCACGAACCCGCTGACCCAGATCTTGCGGGACTCGGGGTCGTCGTCGTTCACGCCGGTGTTCCCGATGTGGGGGGCCGTCATGACGACGATCTGCCGGTGGTAGGACGGGTCGGTCAGCGTCTCCTGGTAGCCGGTCATGCCGGTGTTGAAGACGATCTCGCCGAACGTCGTGCCACGGGCCCCGTAGGCGCGACCGGTCAGGGTCGTCCCGTCCTCGAGGACCAGGACCGCGGTCCGGTCGGTGTCCAGGGCGTCCGTGCTGGGGGTCGAGATGCTCACTGCTGCGGCTCCTTCGAGTCGTCGTTCGGTGCGCTGTCGGCGGCGGGAAGAAGCTCGCGGACTGCGTTCAGGAGGGTGGCACGGTCCGGGGCGAGCTGGGTCCGGAGTCCAGTATCCAAGCGGGTGGCCGGTGCCTGGCCGGCGGCCGGCACGGTCCACGTCAGCACGACCAGGCCGTCCTGCCCGACGTACTTGCCCGCCATGCCCGGGGCCAGCGTCACGCCCTCGAGGGCGCTCGCGGCCAGGAACAGGTCCGGGGCTCCCTGACGGGCGATCAGCACGCCTGCCCGGTGCACGGTCACGGTCGCGTTCGACCGGAAGCCGAGGCGGTGCGCGCCGACGCGGGCGAGCCAGTCCCCCGCGAGCGTGCTCGACACGTAGACCGCGGTGAACGGCCCCGCGACGACCTCGCCGAGGTCGCCGTCCGGGACCGCGGGCGGGGCCGGGACGGTCTGGGCCGTGCGGGTCGTCAGACGCTTGAGGCCCACGAAGACGACGGCGAGCAGGACCAGGCCGATGACGACCCAGATGCCGACCGCGACGGGCAGGGGGAGGTTCACGAGCGGACCTCCGCGACCTGCTCGACAGGAGCGCCGTCCAGGACGGTCGCGCGACCGCGCAGGAACGTCGCCACGACGCGGCCCGGCAGCTCGTAGCCGTGGAACGGCGTGTTGGTGCTGGCCGTGGCCTGCGAGCGGCCGTCGACGACGCGGCGTGCCGCCGGGTCCACGAGGACCACGTTGGCGGGCTCGCCGACCTCGAGCGGGCGACCCTGCGCCGTCGGGCCCTCGTCGATGCGGCCGATGCGCGCGGGCGCGGCCGACAGGACGCGTGCCACGTCCGCCCAGGTCATGCGGCCCGAGTCGACCATGGTCTGCTGCACGACGCTCAGCGCCGTCTCCAGACCGGTCATCCCGAACGCGGCCGCGGCCCACTCGCAGTCCTTGTCCTCGCGCGTGTGCGGCGCGTGGTCGGTCGCGACGATGTCGATCGTGCCGTCCGCCAGGCCCTGGCGCACGGCCTCGACGTCCGCGGCGGTGCGCAGCGGCGGGTTGACCTTGAACGTCGGGTCGTAGTCCCGGGCGAGCTCGTCGGTCAGCACCAGGTGGTGCGGCGTGACCTCCGCCGTGACGTCGATCCCGCGGCCCTTGGCCCACCGGACGATCTCGACCGAGCCCGCGGTGGACAGGTGGCACACGTGCAGGCGCGAGCCCACGTGCTCGGCGAGCAGCACGTCACGCGCGATGATCGCCTCCTCCGCGACCGCAGGCCAGCCCGCGAGGCCGAGCTCGGCCGAGACGACGCCCTCGTTCATCTGGGCGCCCTCCGTGAGGCGCGGCTCCTGCGCGTGCTGGGCCACGACGCCGTCGAACGCCTTGACGTACTCCAGGGCGCGGCGCATGAGGATGGGGTCCCACACGCACTTGCCGTCGTCGGAGAAGACGCGCACGCGCGCCGCCGAGTCCGCCATGGCGCCGATCTCGGCGAGCTGGTGGCCCTCGAGGCCGACGCTGACCGCGCCGACCGGGTGGACGTCGACCCAGCCCGCGTCACGCCCGATGCGCCACACCTGCTCGACGACGCCCGCGGTGTCCGCGACCGGGGTCGTGTTGGCCATGGCGTGCACGGCCGTGAAACCGCCCACGGCCGCGGCCCGCGTGCCCGAGACGATGGTCTCGGCGTCCTCGCGGCCCGGCTCGCGCAGGTGCGTGTGCAGGTCGACGAGGCCGGGCAGGGCGACCAGGCCGGTCGCGTCGACGGCCGTCTCGTCGTCCGCGACGGGGCTGTTCGCCGCGCGGACCTCGGAGATGACGCCGCCCGCGAGGACGAGGTCGACCGGGTCGCCGCCCAGCGGGGCCGCGCCCTGCAGGACGTAGGTGGGGTTCGTGGTCTGCTCGCTCATTCGAGTCCAGCCCTTTCCTTCGATGCGTCGCCCGCGAGGAGCAGGTAGAGGACGGCCATGCGGACCGCCACGCCGTTGGCGACCTGCTCGACGATCACCGCGCGCGGTGAGTCGGCGGCCTCGGCGGAGATCTCCAGGCCGCGGTTCATCGGGCCGGGGTGCATGACGATCGTGTGGTCCGGCAGGAGCGCCAGGCGGCGCCCGTCGAGCCCGTAGTTGCGCGTGTACTCGAGCGGGTTGGGGAAGAACGCTCCCCCGCCGGCGCCCGAGCCGCTCATGCGCTCGCGCTGGACGCGGAGCATCATCACGGCGTCGGGGGTGGTCTCGGCGAGGACCTCGTCGAGGTGGTACGACACGTCGCACGGCCACGTCTCGACGCCCACGGGCACGAGCGTGGGGGGCGCGACCAGGGTGACCTGCGCGCCCAGCGTGTGCAGCAGGTGGACGTTCGAGCGCGCGACGCGCGAGTGCAGCACGTCGCCCACGATCGCGATCTTGAGGCCCGCGAGGTCCTGGCCGGTCGGGTCGCCGGCGACCGACGCCCCCGCGGCGCCGCGGCCCACGAGGTGGCGGCGCATGGTGAAGGCGTCGAGCAGCGCCTGCGTCGGGTGCTGGTGCATCCCGTCGCCCGCGTTGACGACGGCCGCCTCGACCCAGCCCGCGTGCGCGAGCGTGTGCGGCGCGCCGGAGGCCTGGTGGCGGATCACGACCGCGTCCGCGCCCATGGCCTGGAGCGTGAGGGCCGTGTCCTTGAGGGACTCGCCCTTGGAGACGCTCGAGCCCTTGGCCGAGAAGTTGATGACGTCGGCCGACAGGCGCTTGGCCGCGGTCTCGAACGAGATGCGGGTGCGCGTCGAGTCCTCGAAGAACAGGTTGACGACCGTGCGACCGCGCAGCGTCGGGAGCTTCTTGATCTCCCGCGACTGCGTGGCGGCCATCTGGGCGGCCGTGTCGAGGATGCGGATGGCGTCGGCGCGCGCGAGGTCCGCGGTGGACAGCAGGTGCTTCATCGGGTGCCCTCGCTGGAGGTGGAGGTGGACCGCTGGCTGATGAGGACGGCGTCGGTCACGTGCCCACCCGCGCCGGACGTACCGTCGGGCGCGCCGTCGGTCTCGACGAGGCGTACGCTCACGCGCTCGGACAGCGACGTGGGCAGGTTCTTGCCCACGTAGTCGGGGCGGATCGGCAGCTCGCGGTGGCCGCGGTCGACCAGCGCGGCGAGCTGGACGGCGCGGGGGCGACCGATGTCGCTGATCGCGTCGAGCGCGGCCCGGATGGTGCGCCCGGAGAACAGCACGTCGTCGACCAGGACGACGACCTTGCCGTCGATCCCGGACGCGGGCAGGCGCGTGGCACCGATGGTCCGCACGGGGTGCTTGTGGAGGTCGTCGCGGTACATCGTGACGTCGAGCTCTCCGACGACGTCCGCAGGCACCAGGCCGGGCTCGATCGTCGCGAGACGCTCGGCGAGCCGCTCGGCCAGGGGGACGCCGCGCGTCGGGATGCCCAGGAGGACCACGTCGTGCGCGCCCTTGTTGCGCTCGACGACCTCGTGGGCGATGCGGGTCAGTGCCCGCGCGATCTCGGCTTCGCCGAGAACGGTGGTCACGCCGTCCGAGGGGTCCTCGGGGGTGACGGTCGGTTCGGAAGATGGCACAGCAGGCCCAGAACTCATTCTGGTGACCTCCTTCCCCGCCTCACTGGACGGGCCTTAAAGGAAATCTGACGCCTTCACCCTACCCCTCGCCCGGACCGGGCCGGGTTGCTTCTCACGGGCTGGGCGGGCGTCGTTGATCACACTGCGGTCGCGAGGTGACGAGGCGTTCGACGGGCCCGCACGCACGTGTGCCGGCCCCGCCACGAGGGCGGGACCGGCACACCGGCACCTGGCGTCGCCTGGGCGCGGACGCTGGGCCGCGCGCCTGGGGGACGCCCGACGGCGTCCGGGCCTCAGGCCAGGATCGTCGGCTTCATCTCCTCGATGCGGGCCAGCAGGCCGTTGACGAAGCTCGGCGAGTCGTCCGTGGACAGCTCGCGGGCCAGGTCGACGGCCTCGTCGATCGCGACGGCGTCGGGGACGTCGTCGTTGTAGAGGATCTCCCAGCTGCCGATGCGCAGGAGCGCACGGTCGACCGCGGGCATGCGGTCGAGCGTCCACCCGTGCGAGTAGGTCTCGAGGAGCTCGTCGATCCGCTCGCGGTGCGCCAGCACGCCCTCGACGAGGTCCACGCTGTACTGCGGCAGGGGCGTCTGGGTGCCCGAGTCGACGACCCGGTCGGCGAGGAGGGTCTGCGGGTCCAGCTGGCGCTGCTCGGCCTCGAAGAGGACGTCGAGGGCGCGCTTGCGTGCCTTGGTTCGAGCACCCACGTCAGTCGTTCACGCGCCCCAGGTAGGAGCCGTCGCGGGTGTCGACCTTGACCTTGGTGCCCTGCTCGAGGAAGAGCGGGACCTGGATCTGCGCACCGGTCTCGAGGGTCGCGGGCTTGGTGCCACCGGTCGAGCGGTCGCCCTGCAGGCCCGGCTCGGTGTAGGTGATCTCGAGGACGACCGACGGGGGGAGCTCGATGTAGAGCGGGACACCCTCGTTGGTCGCGACGAGCGCGTTCTGGCTCTCGAGCATGTAGTTGGCGGCGTCGCCGACGGTCGCGGCCGGGACCGTGATCTGGTCGTACGTCGAGGTGTCCATGAAGACGAAGTCGTCGCCGTCCTTGTACAGGTACTGCATGTCGCGCTTGTCGACGTTCGCGGTCTCGATCTTGAGGCCGGCGTTGAAGGTCTTGTCGACGGTCTTGCCGGACAGGACGTTCTTCATCTTGGTGCGAACGAAGGCGCCACCCTTGCCGGGCTTGACGTGCTGGAACTCGATGATCGTCCACAGCTGGCCGTCGAGCTTGAGCACGGTGCCGTTCTTGATGTCGTTGGTCGTCGCCACGTTCGGTCTTCCTGTCGCGTTGTCATGGTGCTGCCGTCGGGGTGCCTCACCGCGCGATCCGCGTGCGAGCCACTGATGCGCACACGTTCGGGTGCGCGCCCTGGCGGTAGCCGGCCTTCCCTGGCGGGCTCCCCGGGCTTCGCTGGGCGCACGTCGGCGCTGCGAGTTCGCGGGGGCCGCGAAAGGCCCGGTCCAGTCTACCGGAGGAGTCCAAGGATCGCTGCGCCCAGCAGTCCGGTCGCCGCGGCCCAGATCATCGAGGCGAGCGTGCCGATCAGGAAGCGCTCGGCGCCGACCGGGTGCTCGCGCAGCTCGGGGTAGCGCCCGAGGCCCTTGATGGCGACCACGAACGCGACCCCCGCGGGATATCCGGCGAGCAGGCAGCCCGTGATCGCGAGGCGTTCGAGGATCCCGATCCAGGTCCCGCCGCGCAGCGTCTGGACGGCTTCGGTGCCCACGGGCCCGCCGGGGTCCGACGGCGCCGCACCGGTCGCCGGGTCGGGCGCCGCGGGCACGGGGGCCGGGGAGGGCGGCCCTGCCGGGGGCGGAGGAGGCACGGGTGCGCTCGCCGCTGCGCTCGGGCCAGCAGCCGGGACGGCGCGGCCGGGTGGCGGCGGGACGGGCCCGGGGTCACGGGCGGGCGGGAGCTCCCCCTCCGCCTCGGACCGACGGGCGGCAGCCCGCAGGACCCACGGTGTCACGAGCATGCCGCCCAGCACGCTCAGCACGAGCGTCGCGAGCACGACCCCTGCGACGGCCAACCCTGTGGTGAAGCTCATGCGTCTGCCTCCTGGAGGAGCCTCGTCACGACCGGCCGGACGGCCGCTTCCTCGGACCACAGGCTCGCGCGCAGCCGTTGGCTCACGGCCTGCTCGCTGATCCCGAGGTCTCGGGCCACATCCTTCTGGGTGCCACCCACGCGCGCCAGCGCGTCCACGACCTCCCACCCCGCGGGAGTGCGGCGGGCGCCCACGGCGAGCAGGAGCCGCAGGAGCGCCTCGACCTCTCCCGCCGCTGCCCGGTCCGGCCCCTCGACCGCGAGCGGGACGTGGGTGCCGCGGGTCTTGGCCCGCTCGACCGCGGCCCGGGCGTGCACGAACGCCGATCCGGACGCCTCGCGCGATGCCGCGGGCAGGCCCCCGTCCGGACCGGGCAGCACGTCGCCGAGGCCGAGGCCCGTGCTCCACCCTCCCCACCTGCCCAGGGCGAGGACGATCTCCACGACGAGCGCGGCGTCGTCGAGCACGGCCTGGACCTCGTCGCCGACGGTGCGGTCGAAGCCGATGACGACCCCGTCACGCGCGTCGAAGGGTGCGAGCGCGGCCAGCACCTCCGGCACGAGGTCTCCTCGGCGGGTGCTGGCCCTCTGGTCCACGGTCAGGACGAACATCCCTCCACGGTAGACGCTTGATCCCTCATGATCAACGGCTGGGGCTTGATAGAAGAGAATCAAGCCCCACCACTTGAGGGGACCTAGACCGCGAGCTTCGACACGATCGCGAGGACCGCCAGGCGGTAGGAGTCGAACCCGAAGCCGGCCACCGTCCCCGTCGCCACCCCGCCGATGACCGAGTTGTGGCGGAACTCCTCGCGCGCGGCCGGGTTGCTCAGGTGCACCTCGACCAGCAGCAGCCCCGCCTTGGTCACCTGTGCGGCAGCGTCGCGCAGCGCGTACGAGTAGTGCGTGAACGCCGCCGGGTTAAGCACCACGTGCGCGCCGTCGTCGACCGCACCGTGCAGCCACCCGACCAGCTCCGACTCGTCGTCCGTCTGACGCACCTGCACCTCGAGGCCGTTCTCCGCGCCCCACCGCTCCCCCGCCGCGACCAGGTCGGCGTAGGAGGCCGCCCCGTAGACGTCGGGCTCGCGGACGCCCAGGCGACCGAGGTTGGGACCGTTGAGGATCAGGACACGAGTCATGCGCAAAGCCTAGCGGGGAGGGCGCGGCCGTGGCCGTGACCGTCCATTGCCGGCTCACGAACGGGCCAGGAACGTCCAGCGAACGTCGCGATGGCGCCAGATCTCGCGCCGAGCCAGCACCTCCACGGACAGCTCGACCCGGGGACGGGGGCCGAGCAGCATCTCGAGCTCGTCGACGATCTCCTCGAGATCTTCCTGAGCCTTCACGGTCCGTCGCTTGAGCACGCCGAGGAGCGTGAGGTCGCACCCGTCGACCCGGACGCCCAGTGCGACCGCGTTGCGAGGAACCAGCCCGAGCGACGCCTGCGCCACCTGCGCGACGACGTAGTTCTCCCAGACCGGGGCTCGGCCCGGGTCCTCGGGCGTCGGCATGGCCAGGGCACGTCCGCCGGGGCCGTCGCCCTCCGCTCGATCTCCCACGAACGCCACCCTTTCTGCACCGGGCACCGGCCGCCGCAGCGCGGCCGGGCAAGGTGCCCCGACCGTACAGCAGGCCCCGTCCCCTGAGCGTTCACCCTCGCGCCCGCCGGACGGTCTACGATGCGCGCGTGCCAGATCACACGAACGTGACCCCCGCCACATCCGACGGTGACGCCCCCCGCGCCCCCGACGCAGGCCACGGCTCCCCCGCGCCCCGTCCTGCGGTCGGACGTCGCCAGGTCCTCGCCTGGTCCCTGTGGGACTGGGGGTCGGCCGCGTTCAACGCCGTCGTCACGACCTTCGTCTTCACGCGCTGGATCACGAGCGACGCGTTCGTCGAGGCAGGCGCGGCCGACCCCCAGGCCGTCATGGCCGACCACACCGCGTGGCTCGGGTGGGGGCTCACCATCGCCGGAGCCCTCATCGCCCTGCTCGCGCCCGCGCTCGGGGCGCTCGCGGACGCCTCGGGCCGGCGCAAGGTGTGGCTCGGGGTCAACACCGCGGCGACCGTCGCGGCCATGGTCGCGATGTTCTTCGTGCAACCGACCCCCGGGTCGCTGTCCGACGCCGTGATCCTGGGCGTCGTGCTGCTCTCGGCGGGCAACGTCTTCTTCGAGCTGGCCTCGGTCGCGTACAACGCGCTGCTGCTCGACATCTCCACGCCGCGCACGATCGGGCGCATCAGCGGCATCGGGTGGGGCGCCGGATACGTCGGCGGGATCGTGCTGCTGCTCGTGCTGTTCGTCGGCTTCATCAACCCCGAGGTCGGCTGGTTCGGGATCACGGGCGCCGACGGCATGGACATCCGCGTCAGCGTCCTGCTGTCCGCCGTGTGGTTCGCGGTGTTCGCGATCCCCGTGCTCCTCGCGGTCCCCGAGTCGCCGCGCCGCGGAGGATCGGCCCCCATCGGCGTCGTCGGCGCCTACCGCAAGCTCGGCCGCGACCTGGTGCACCTGTGGCGCACGCGCCGCTCGACGCTCGGCTACCTCGTCGCGAGCGCCGTCTACCGCGACGGCCTGGCGGGCGTCTTCACGTTCGGCGCCGTGATCGCGTCGGGCACGTTCGGCTTCAGCGCGAGCGAGGTCATCGTGTTCGCGATCGCGGCGAACGTCGTCGCGGGCCTGTCCACGATCGCGGCCGGCTGGCTCGACGACAGGATCGGCCCGCGCCGGGTGATCCTCGGCTCGCTCGTGGGCCTCGTGATCTCCGGCACCGCGGTCTTCGTCCAGCACGACGGCGGCGCGAGCGTCTTCTGGCTGTGGGGTCTGCTGCTGTGCGCGTTCGTCGGTCCGGCCCAGTCCGCGAGCCGCGGCCTCCTCGGACGGATCAGCGACGAGGGCCGCGAGGCCGAGGCGTTCGGCCTGTACGCGACCACGGGGCGCGCGGCGAGCTTCCTCGCCCCGATGGCCTTCGCGACCATGGTCGCCGTGTCCGGCCAGCAGTACTGGGGCATCCTGGGGATCGTCGCCGTGATCCTCGTGGGTCTCGTGCTCATGCTCTTCGTGCGCTTCCCCGCCGGGGACGGCGTGGACGGCGGCAAGGACCTCGCGGCGGTGCCTGCGGGGGCGGCAGGGTCGAGCACGGAGGTCTGAGGATGGTGGAGCCGGTCATGACGGCCACGGCAGGAACAGGGCTGCCGTGGGAGCCCGACCGGCTGCTCGCCGGGTTCGAGGCCGCGACCCTGCCCACGGGAGGCCCCCTGCCCGCGGCGAGGAACGGCATCCTCGCCCTCGTCCCTCCCCTGCCCCACCGGGCCGCGAGCGCCGCCACGGACCGTGACGCGCACCCCGGAGCCGTGACGGTCCCCGAGCCCGCTCCTGCGCCCGTCGCGACGCTCGTGCGACGTGCGCACGGCATGGGCACGGGCGAGGCGGGCTTCTCGGACGGCGGTCCGCGTGGCGTGTTCCTGCACGTGCACGGGTACAACGACTACTTCTTCCAGGAGCATCTGGCGCGGGCGGTCGAGGATGCGGGCTTCGCGTTCTTCGCGGTGGACCTGCGTGCGGCGGGCCGCTCGCTCCGCCCGGGGCAGGTGCCGCACTTCGTCGAGGACCTGCGGGAGTCGGCGACGGACCTGTCGGTCGCGGTCGCTGCCGTCCGGGGTCTGCACCCGGGGCTGCCGGTCGTGGTGCACGCGCACTCGACGGGTGGGCTCGTGGCGCCGTTGTGGGCGCACGCGCACCGTCGTCAGCGGCTGATCGACGCTCTGGTGCTGGACTCGCCGTTCCTCGACCTCAACTCGAGCTGGTTGAACCGGACGATCGCCACCCGGGTGCTCGACGCCGTCGGGCCGTGGTCCCCGCTCGCCGTGCTGAGCGCAGCGCCCTCGGCGTACGCGGCGCACCTGCTGGCCTCGAACGGGGGCCGGTGGGAGTTCGACCCGACGCTCAAGCGTCCCGAGGGTCTGCCCGTGCGGGCGGGGTGGTTGCGCGCGGTGCGCCAGGGGCAGGCACGGCTGGCGCGGGGGCTCGACGTCTCGTGCCCCGTGCTGGTCGCGCACTCGGCGTCCTCGGGGCCCGACGACCTGGACAACCCGCTGCTCGACTCCCAGGACACGGTCCTGGACGTCGCCCAGATCGAGCGGCTCGCCCCGCGCGTCGGGGTCGACGTGACGGTCCGGGCGATCGAGGGCGGGGTGCACGACCTCACGCTCTCGACGGACGGCCCCCGGCTCGCCTACCTGGACGGTGTGCTGGACTGGCTCGGTGACCGGGTCGGGCAGGGCGAGGGGCACGCGGCGGGGGCCTCCCGGTGAGCCGTGCCGAGGCCCGAGGCGGCCGCCCGGGTGCCTGGCACCATCCCTACCTCGACTCCCCCACCGGGTTCGTCGCGCTCGCGCACCGCGGCTTCTCCCGGGACGGGCTCGAGAACTCCCTCGCGGCGTTCGCTGCGGCCCGGGACCTGGGCTTCCGCTACGTCGAGACCGACGCGCACGCGACGTCCGACGGCGTCGCGGTCGCCCTGCACGACGCGAGCCTGGACCGCACGACCGACGGCACGGGCCTGGTCGCGGACCTGCCCTGGGAGGCGGTGCGGCGGTCACGGATCGGCGGGGTCGAGCCCGTGCCGCTCCTGGAGGACGTCCTGGGCACCTGGCCGGACCTGCGCGTGAACGTCGACGTCAAGGCGGACTCCGCCGTCGGGCCCGTCGCGGCGGTGATCGAGCGCACGCGCGCGCACGAGCGGGTGTGCGTGACGTCCTTCTCCCCCGCGCGGCGCCGCCGGACGGTCGCACTCCTCACCCGGCCCGTGGCGACCTCGACCGGGACGAGCGAGGTCGCCACGTTCCTGCTCGCCGCCCGGGCGGGCGCCCCTCGTGGCCCGTTCGGCGTCGTCGCCTCGTGGGCGCTGCGGGGCGCGGACTGCCTGCAGGTCCCCGTCGGGCAGGGGCGTGTGCGGGTCGTGGACGCCCGGACGGTGGCCGCCGCGCACGCCGCCGGTCGCCAGGTGCACGTGTGGACCATCAACGACCCGGTCGAGATGGCGCGGCTCCTCGACCTGGGCGTCGACGGCATCGTGACCGACCGGGCGGACCTGCTGCGCGACGTGCTGACCGCGCGGGACCGCTGGGGCTGACCGGCCCTCCACCCGGGACGACGAACGGCCCGCCTCCCCGAGGAGGCGGGCCGTGTCGCGTGCCGCAGGATGCCCGACGGCGGCGCGTCAGAGGGCGATCGGGCCACCCCTCGGGGCGTCGATCGAGATCTCGGCGTACGCAGCGGCGAGCAGCGCCGGGTCCGGACCCTCGAGGCGCCCGGGCTTGGCCAGGCCGTCGAGCACGACGAAGCGCAGCATGTCGCCGCGGGACTTCTTGTCGCGTCGCATCGCGGACAGGAGCTGCTCCCAGCGGTCGCCACGGTAGGTCAGCGGCAGTCCGAGGCTGCCGAGGATCGCGCGGTGGCGGTCCACGGTCTCGTCGTCGAGGCGCCCCGCGAGGCGCGCGAGCTCGGCCGCGAAGACCATCCCGACCGACACGGCCGCGCCGTGACGCCACGCGTAGCGCTCGGTGAGCTCGACCGCGTGGCCCAGGGTGTGCCCGTAGTTGAGGATCTCGCGCAGGCCGGCCTCCTTGAGGTCCTCGCCCACGACGCGCGCCTTGACCGCGACCGAACGCTCGATGAGCTCGACGACCACGGCCCACGTCGAGGCAGGCACATCGGCCCCGCCCCAGCTCTTGAGCTCGTCGACGTTCTCCTCGACGAGCTCGAGGATGCGTGGATCGGCGATGAAGCCGGTCTTGACGATCTCCGCGAGCCCCGCGACGAAGTCGAACTTGGGCAGCGACTCGAGGGCCGCGACGTCGCACAGGACCCCCGCGGGCGGGTGGAACGCGCCCACGAGGTTCTTGCCCTCGGCCGTGTTGATGCCCGTCTTGCCGCCTACCGCCGCGTCGACCATGGCGAGCAGCGTCGTCGGGACGTGCACGACCTTGATGCCGCGCAGCCACGTCGCGGCGACGAAGCCCGCGAGGTCGGTCGTGGCGCCACCGCCGACCGAGACGATCGCGTCGCTGCGCGTGAAGTCGGCCTGCCCGAGCACCTGCCACAGGAATGCCGCGACCTGCGCGGTCTTGGCCTCCTCGGCGTCCGGGACCTCGGCGATGTACGCCTCGTAGCCGACCGCGAGCAGGTCCTCGCGCACCGTGTCCGCGGACGTCGCGAGCGCGGACGGGTGGATCACGAGGACGCGGCGGACGTCCGGACCCAGCATCGAGGGCAGCTCCCCGAGCAGGTGGCGCCCGATGAGCACGTCGTAGGGCTGGGCGCCCTCGACCCGCACGCGGGCCGGGGTCGCCGGTGTGCCCTGCGGGGTCGCAGCGCTGAGGGACGGCCCGTCGGCCTCGGTCGTCTGCTGGTCGTTCACTGCTCGCTCCTCGTCTGGTCGGCCGCGACGTCCTGGGACGTACCGCCGAGTGCTGCTTCGATCTCCCCGGCCACCTGGCGGGGGGTGCGCGCGTCCGTCACGACCCGCACCGTGGCGAGCCGCTCGTAGACGGGTCGGCGCTGCTCCATGAGCGCCTGCCACCTGGCCCGGGGGTTGCCGAGCAGCAGTGGCCGCGCCTGGTTGAACCCGACCCGCGGGCCCGCGTGGGCCAGGGAGACGTCGAGGAAGACCACGACTCCCCCGGCGGCCGAGTAGGCCTCGAGGGCCGCCTGGGAGTGCTCGTCGAGGACGGCGCCACCCCCCAGGGCGAGGACGCCCTCGTGGACCGCGAGCGCCTGGGTCACGGCCTCGCGCTCGAGGCCGCGGAAGTGCGGCTCGCCGTCCTCGAGGAAGACGTCCGCGACGGTCTTGCCCGCGAGGACCTCCACGTCGGTGTCGGTGTCGCGCGCCGCGAGGCCCAGACGCTCGGCCAGGACACTCGCGACCGTGGACTTGCCGCTGCCGGGAGGGCCGATGAGGACGACGCGGGGGCTGCTGCTCGTGGTCATCTCAGCGCAGCAGCTCGGGGACCGACGCCAGGTAGCCCTCGACGTTGCGGCAGACCTCGGAGACCGAGTCGCCACCGAACTTCTCCAGGACGGCCTCGGCGAGGACGAGCGCGACCATGGCCTCGGCGACCACGGCGGCGGGCGGCACGGCGCACACGTCCGAGCGCTGGTGCTGGGCCTTGGCGGGCTCGCCCGTGGCGACGTCGACCGTCGCGAGCGCGCGGGGGACGGTCGAGATGGGCTTCATGGCCGCGCGCACGCGCAGCACCTCGCCGTTGGACATGCCGCCCTCGACGCCGCCCGCACGGTTGCTCAGACGGTGCAGGTGACCGTCCTCGCCGCGCACGATCTCGTCGTGCGCCTGGGAGCCGCGACGGCGTGCGGTGCGGAAGCCGTCGCCGACCTCGACGCCCTTGATGGCCTGGATCCCCATGAGCACGGCCGCGAGGCGAGCGTCGAGGCGACGGTCCGACTGCACGTAGGTGCCCAGCCCCGACGGGACGCCGTACGCCAGGACCTCGACCACGCCGCCCAGGGTGTCGCCGTCCTTGTGGCACTCGTCGATCTCGGCGACCATCGCCGCGGAGCTCGCGGGGTCGAAGCAGCGCACCGGGTCGGCGTCGAGCCGCGCGACGTCGTCGGGCCGCGGGAGGTCCGTGCCCTCGGGGACGTCGACCGTGCCGATGCCCACGACGTGCGAGACGAGGCGGATCCCGACGGCCTGCTCGAGGAACTTGGCCGCAGCCACCCCGAGCGCGACGCGGGTCGCGGTCTCGCGGGCCGAGGCGCGCTCCAGGACCGGACGCGCGTCGTCGAACGCGTACTTGCGCATGCCGACGAGGTCCGCGTGCCCGGGACGTGGGCGTGTCAGGGGACGGTTGCGGGCGATCTCCCGCACGTCGCCCGTCCCGGCGTCGACCTGCAAGGCCTCGGCGGGCACGGGGTCCGCGCTCATCACGTCGACCCACTTGGGCCACTCGGTGTTGCCGATCTCGATCGCGAGCGGACCGCCCTGCGTCAGCCCCAGGCGCAGCCCGGCAAGGACACGGACCTCGTCCTGCTCGAACTTCATGCGCGCACCGCGCCCGTACCCGAGGCGGCGGCGCGCGAGCGCGTCCTGCACGTCCTTCGTCACGAGCTCGACCCCTGCGGGCAGCCCTTCCAGGATGCCGACCAGCGCCGGACCGTGCGACTCACCCGATGTCAACCAACGAAGCATGAGCAGAATCCTCCCACGTCACCCGGCGCGGCCCCGAACCCGACCGCAGTGCGGACCGCCCGGCGGGGCGGCGCCCGGACGCACGGGGTCGCAGCCGGGCGCACGGGCGTGTCGACGGGCCTGTGGACGGCGCCCGCCCCGGCGCGGCCCGCTGCGCTAGGTTCGCCGGGTGACGAACGCAGGGGGCGGGGGTCCGGTCGACGCGCCGGGGCAGGACGGTTCCGTCGAGACGAGCCCGGACGCCGGCGCTCCGGACCTGGCGACCGCGCGTCGGCCCGTCCGGATCTGGCGCCGGGCCGTGGCCGAGGTGCGCCCGCACCGTCGCGCGGTCCTCGCGGTGACGGCGGTGGCCGTGCCCGCCACGGTCGTGGGGGCGTGGGACGCGGGCCACCCCGTGGTGGCGCTTCCCGCGGCCGGGTACCTCGCTCTCGTCGGGTCGGCGCTCGCCGTGATCGACGCCCGCACGCACCGCCTCCCGGACGCCCTGGTGCTGCCGTCCTACCCGGTCCTGGCGGTGCTGCTGGGCCTTGCCGGCCTGCTCGGGCCCGACGGCGGTGCGCTCCTCCGCGCGTCGGCCGGCGGTCTGGGCCTCTACGGCGCGTACTTCCTGCTGGCCCTCGCGCCGTCGGGGCTGGGCTTCGGCGACGTGAAGCTCGCCGGGCTGATCGGCGCGATGCTCGCGTGGTGCGGGTGGGCCGAGCTCGCCGTGGGGGCGAGCGCGGCCTTCTTCCTCGGCGGTTCCTGGGCCCTCGTCCTGCTCGCCACGAGGCGGGCAGGACGACGTTCGGCGATCCCGTTCGGCCCGTTCATGCTCGCGGGCGCGCTCGTCGGTCTGATCGGTGGTCCCGCGGTGCTCGATGAGGCGCTGCTGCTGGGCTGAGCGCACAGCGCCGGCCGCGGCCCCGGTCTCAGATCCTGGCGGTGCTCGGTGCGAGGGCAGCCTCCAGGGCCTCGGCCATCGCCGCGAGCGGCGCGACGCGCCCCGTCATCAGACGCACCTGCTCGGCGGCCTGGTGCAGGAGCATGCGCTCGCCGCCCACCACGGTGGCACCGGCGTCCGCCCAGGCGCGGGAGAGCGCCGTCGGGCGCGGGTCGTAGACCACGTCGAGCAGCACGCCGCGGGGGCCCGACGCCCCGGCGGCGGACTGCACGGTAAGGGCGTCCGCGACCGGGTCCGCGGCCCGTGAGGGCAGCGTCGAGACGACGACGTCCGCCTGCGCCACGAGCGGCGACGCTGGGTCGAGCACCGCGAAGCGTGGGGCGACCCCCATGCGGTGCGCGGCACGCTGCAACCCGCCCGTGCGCCCGAGCGACCGCACCAGGACGGTCGGGGCCGTGCAGCCGAGCTCGGCGAGCGCGGCCAGCGTCGAGGCCGCGGTCGCGCCCGCCCCCAGCACCATGGCCGAGCCGACCGGGCGATCCCCCAGCCCCTCGCGCAGCGCGGCCACGAGGCCGTGGACGTCGGTGTTGGCGCCCACGAGCGTGCGCCCCGACCCCGTGGGCTGGAACAGGACCGTGTTCACGGCACCCACGACGCCCGCGAGCGGCTCGACGTGGTCCAGGAGGGGCAGGACGACCTGCTTGAGCGGCATGGTCAGGCTGAGCCCGGCCCAGCTCTCGTCGAGCCCCTCCACGAACGACGCCAGCTCCTCCTCGGTCACGTCGACCGCGGAGTACTCCCACCCGTCCAGCCCCAGCGCGCGGTACGCGGCCGAGTGCAGGACGGGCGAGAGCGAGTGGGCGACGGGGTGGCCCAGGACGGCGGCGCGACGCACGGCGCCGACCGTCACGGGTTCTCCTTCTGCCACTGCCTGAGCTCCGCGCGGTACCGCTCGTGCTCGGCGTTCGTGGATGAGAACTTGGTCTCCCCCGTGTCGAGATTGACCGCGATCCAGAAGATCCAGTCGCCCGGCTCCGGGTTGAGCACGGCCTCGATCGACTTCATCCCCGGGGAGGCGATGGGGCCGGGCGGCAGCCCCTTGTGCTTGTAGGTGTTGTAGGGGTTGCTCGCATCCGCGAGGTCCGTGGTGCTGAGAGTCACCCCCGACCGGCCGAGGCCGTACGCCACGGCAGCATCGATGTCGAGGGTCATGTCCCGCTCGAGACGGTTCTGGATCGCCCGCGCCATCTTGGGGCGGTCCTCGTCGGCCTTTGCCTCGCGCTCGACCAGTGACGCCTTGACGATCACCTCCTCGCGGTTCTCGGCCGGGACCCCGAGGCTGTCCAGGTTGGTCGTCGTCTGCAGGATCATGTTGGAGATGATCGTGGCGGCGGTGTCGTCCGGCTGCAGGAGGTAGGTCGCCGGGAAGAGCCACCCCTCGTAGTTGCCGCCCGCTTCCGCCGGAAGTCCCACCGCGGCGGGGTCGGCCATGGCGGCCTCGAACTCCTCGCGCGGCTTGCCCGTGACGGACACCGCGGTGTCGAGGATCTGGGTGACCGTCCGGCCCTCCGGGACCGTCAGCTTCATCTCGTTCTTGCTCTCCTTCGAGAGCAGCAGCGTGATCGCGGCAGACGCCTTCATCTCGGTGAGCAACGTGTAGTTGCCCGGCTGGATCTTGCCGGCGTCCGGGTTCTCCTTGAAGGCCTTGACGAAGGCGCTGACCGACTTCACGACCCCCGCCTCGACGAGCGTCTCCCCCATGGCCGTACCGGTCGACTGCGGCTCGATCGTCACGTCGACGGGGTCGACGCCCTGGCCCTCGTAGTCCGCGGCGCTGAACGGGTTCTCGAAGCCCAGCAGGCTCGAGGCGTTGGTGGCCAGGTAGTACCCGGCCCCGCCCACGAGGACCAGCGCGAGCACCACGATCAAAGTGCGCCGTCGCCGTCGCTGCGCGCGCTTCTTCGCGGCGCGACGGTCTCGGCTCCCCGAACGGGTCGCCCGCGACGGTGGTTGTTGCTGCACCGGCGGGCGGTCGAATAGGTCGGTCACGGGAGGCTGCCTCCTGACGGGTGTGCGCGCGGCGGTCCTTGCCACGACGCAACGATCAACGTTCTACGTACTCTCCGGCGCGCGCCCCCGCGCTCCGCTCGCGGTCCAGAGCGGTCTGGAGGATGATAACCGCCGCCGCCTGGTCGACGACAGAGCGCTGCTTGCGCCCGGCGCGCCCCGAGGCCCGCAGCGCCTGGTGGGCGCTCACGGTCGTCATGCGTTCGTCGACGAGGTGCACCGGGACCGGTGCGACGGCACGTGCCACCAGTCCAGCGTACGCACGTGCGGACGCGGTGGCGGCACCTTCCGCGCCGGAAAGGTGCCGAGGAAGCCCGATGTACACCACACGTGCACCCCGTTCCTCCACTTCGGACGCGATCCGCGCGACGTCTGCCGGGAACGTGCCCGACGGCGTGTCGGGGCCGGAGGGGGCGGTCTTCATGTCCCGTGGCAGGGTCTCGACGGGGGTCGCGATGAGGCCGTCAGGGTCGCTTGCGGCGAGCCCGACACGCACGCTGCCCACGTCGACGCCCAGGCGGGCACCCCTCGGGAGAGGGGTGCCCGCCTGGTGGTCGTCGATCGTCATCGGGTGCGCGCTCAGAGTGCCGAGGCGACGTCGTCGCGGATGCCCGCGAGAGCCGCCGGGAGGGCGGACACGTCGGTGCCGCCGCCCTGGGCCATGTCGTCCTTGCCGCCACCGCCGCCGCCGAGCACGCCCGACGCCTTCTTCGCGAGCGCGCCCGCGCGCAGTCCCGCCTCACGAGCGGGTGCGTTGGTCACGATCACGACCTGCGGACGCTCCTTGCTGACGCCGGCGATCGCGACGACGCTCGGGGCCGAGTCCGCGAGACGGCCGCGCACGTCGAGCGCGAGGGCGCGCAGGTCGTCGGCCGAGGCCACCTCACCCGCGTCGTGCACCACGACTCGCACGGTCCCGACGGTCTCCGCGGCGGCCGCGAGGTTCGCGGCGGACGCGAGGAGCTGTGCCTGGCGCAGCGCCGCGAGCTCCTTCTCGGCGTCGCGCAGGCGCGCCACGAGCGAGCCCACCCGGTCCGGCAGCTCCTCGGTGCGCACGTTCAGCAGGCCCGTGAGCTGCCCGACCAGGGCGTGCTCCTTGGCCTGGAAGCCGTAGGCACCGTCGCCGACGAGCGCGTCGACGCGGCGCACGCCGGAGCCGATCGAGGACTCGCCGAGCAGCGTGACCAGGCCGAGCTGCCCGGACTGCTTGACGTGCGTGCCCGCGCACAGCTCGCGCGACCAGTCGCCACCGATCGAGACCACGCGCACCTGGTCGCCGTACTTCTCGCCGAACAGCGCCATGGCGCCCAGGGCGCGGGCCTCCGCGATGGGCATGACCTTGTCCGTGACCTCGAGGTTCTCGGCGAGCTGGGTGTTGACCCGCTCCTCGACCTCGGACAGCACGCCCGCCGGCACCGCGCTCGAGGCGCGGAAGTCGAAGCGGATGCGGCTCGGCGCGTTCTCCGAACCGGCCTGCGTCGCGTCCTTGCCCAGGGCCTCCTGGATGGACTTGTGGATCATGTGCGTCGCGGTGTGGGCGCGGCTGATCGCCTTGCGGCGCGCCGTGTCGATCTGCGCGGTGCCGGGGTCCCCCAGCGCCACGACGCCCTCGACGAGGCGTCCACGGTGGACCGAGAAGCCCTTGATGGGGCGCTGCACGTCGTCGACCTCGATGGTCGCGCCGCCGTCGAGCACGATCGTCCCGTGGTCGGCGAGCTGGCCACCGGCCTCGGCGTAGAACGGCGTGCGGTCGAGCACGACCTCGACGTCGGCCGGGGCCGTCGCGGCCGGGGAGGGCACGCCGTCGACCAGGAGGCCCACGACGTTGACGGACGCCGTGGCGTCCGTGTAGCCCAGGAACTCGACCGGGCGGGCGAGCTCGCTCTGCAGGGCCTCGTAGGCCGCGGTGTCGACGCCGCCCGTGCGCTTGGCGAGCGCGTCGGCGCGCGCACGGGTGCGCTGCTCCTGCATGAGGGCGCGGAACGCCTTCTCGTCGACCTGGACGCCCTGCTCGGCGGCCATCTCGAGGGTCAGGTCGATCGGGAAGCCGTACGTGTCGTGCAGGGCGAAGGCCTGGTCGCCGGGCAGCACGGGCGTGCCGCCTGCCCCGGCCGTGGTCTTGGCGGCCGCGACCGCGGTGTCCAGGATCGTGGTGCCCGAGGTCAGGGTGCGACGGAACGCCTCCTCCTCGGCGTAGGCGATCTGGGAGATGCGCTCGAAGTCGGCGCCGACCTCCGGGTAGGAGGCCTGCATGGCGTCGCGCGAGACGGGGAACAGCTGGGGCAGCGAGGGGTCCTCGACGCCCAGCAGGCGCATGGCGCGCACCGAGCGGCGCAGCAGCCGGCGCAGGACGTAGCCGCGGCCCTCGTTCGAGGGGCGCACGCCGTCGCTGATGATCATGAGGGCCGAGCGGACGTGGTCGGCGACCACGCGCATGCGCACGTCGTCGTCGGTGTCCGCGCCGTAGCGCTTGCCCGAGAGCTCCTGGGCTGCCGCGATGACGGGGAAGACCTCGTCGATCTCGTACATGTTGTCGACGCCCTGCAGGACGAACGCGACGCGCTCGAGCCCCATGCCGGTGTCGATGTTCTTCTTCGTGAGCTCGCCCAGGATGGGGAAGGACTCCTTGGTCCCGCCGTCGCCGCGCTCGTACTGCATGAAGACGAGGTTCCAGATCTCCAGGAACCGGTCACCCGCGAGGTCGACCGCGGGGCCGCCGTCGGGGCCGTACGCCGGGCCGCGGTCGAAGAAGATCTCCGAGCAGGGACCGGCAGGCCCGCGGGCACCCGTGGACCAGTAGTTGGGTCCCATACCGAGGCCTTGGATGCGCTCGTCCGGCAGCCCCGCGATCTTCTTCCAGAGCTGGCGCGCCTCGTCGTCCTCGTGGAAGACGGTGACCCAGATCTTGTCCTCGGGGATGCCGTACCCGCCGTCGTCCTGCGACCGCGTGATGAGGTCCCAGGCGTAGGTGATCGCGCCTTCCTTGAAGTAGTCCCCGAACGAGAAGTTGCCGTTCATCTGGAAGAACGTGCCGTGGCGCGTGGTCTTGCCCACGTCGTCGATGTCGAGGGTGCGCACGCACTTCTGCACGCTCGTCGCACGGGCCCACGGCGCCGTCTGCTCGCCCGTCATGTACGGGATGAACGGCACCATGCCCGCGATCGTGAACAGGGTCGAGGGGTCCGGCGAGATGAGCGACGCCGAGGGCACGACGGTGTGGTCCTGGGCGGCGAAGTAGTCGAGCCAACGCTTGCGGATCTCGGCGGTACGCATGATGTCCTTCGGAAGTCGGTGATGGAACGGCCCGGGGCACGCCGCAGGGGCGGGCGACACCGGCTAGAACAAGTATGTTCCCGACGTGCTTCCCTCCCGTCCCGCGACGCAGGTCGCGCGGCGGGGGGAAGCAGGCTCGGTGGGTGGATCAGTAGAACGAGTACCCGAGGAGGTCCTCGTCGTCGGCGCCGGGTTCCCCCGCCCGCTCGCGGCGCGCAGCACGGGCCGCGCGCACGTCGTCGGGGTCCGGCTGGCCCTCGGCGAGCAGGGACGCGAGCAGCTCGGCCTCACGCGCGTCGCGCGCGGTGCGGAACTCCTCCCGGAAGGTCCGGGCGAAGCTCGTGGCCTTCTCCCCGATCGAGTTGACCTGGTCGGTGGCCTGGTCCACGAGCGAGGCGGGCGCGTAGCGCGCGACCACCTGCCGTCCCTTGACGACGACGACCACGGTGATCGCGACGCCGACGCCGACCCAGAAGACCCGACGCATCAGCGACCGGTCCGAGGTCCGGAGCCCGAACGGCCCGAGGCCCGCGCGAACGCCTGGCGCACGCCGTACGTGAACGCCGCGACCTTGACCAGCGGCGCACCGAAGGTCGCCGCGTACAGCCCCGTGAGGGCCGAGACGTTCTCGCTGACCTGCGCGGCCGACGTCGTGATCGTGTCGACCTTCACGAGCTGGCTGTTGGTCGTCGCGACGGTCGTGGCGGCCTCGTCGAGGATCGGCACCGAGTGGTCCGTGACCTCCTTGATGCTCACCCGGGCCTCGTCGAGCACCCGGCCGAGCTTGACCAGAGGAACCGCGAGGACCCCGACCAGCAGCACGAATGCGATGGCGGCGATCAGCCCGGCCACATCTCCTACGGACATCTCCTGCTCCTCCTTCGACGGCGCGACGCGACGGACGGCACGCCTCGCGAAACCTTACCCGGATGCACGAACGCCTCGCTCCCCGTCGAAGCGGTGAGCGAGGCGTTCGTGCACGGCGCGCGGCAGCAGCCGCGCAGGAGGATCAGCGAGCGTAGTACTCGACGACGAGCTGGACCTCGCAGGTCACGGGGACCTCGACGCGCTTGGGGCGACGCACCAGGACGGCGCTCAGCTTCTCGAGCTGGACGTCGAGGTAGGCCGGGACGGCCGGCAGGACGTCGCGGTGCGCACCGGCGGCGGCGACCTGGAACGGCGTGGTGGCCTGGCTCTTCGGCTTGACCTGGATCGTCTGACCCGGCTTCACCTTGAACGAGGGGCGGTCGACGATCTTGCCGTCGACGAGGATGTGGCGGTGGCCGACGGCCTGGCGCGCCTGGAGGATGGTGCGGGCGAAGCCCGAACGCAGCACGAGCGCGTCGAGACGCGTCTCGAGGTTCTCGACCATGGCCTCACCGGTCAGACCGGCGTCCTTGCGAGCGTCCTCGTAGGCGCGAGCCATCTGCTTCTCGCGGAGCGCGTACTGGGCGCGCAGACGCTGCTTCTCACGAAGACGCACCGCGTAGTCCGACTCGGTGCGGCGACGGGCGCGGCCGTGCTCACCGGGCGGGTAGGGGCGCTTCTCGAAGTGCTTGACGGCCTTGGGCGTGAGCGCGAGGCCCAGCGCGCGGCTCAGGCGAACCTGGCGGCGCGAACGAGTCACTGAAGACACAGTGTGTTCCTGTCCTGTCGTGTGTACTTGACGTCACACCCGTGCGGATTGCCGGGTGCGGGACCAGCCGATGAGCCCGCCGCGATCCGTGAGGATGCCCACCCGTCGACGCGAGTCGAGGATGACGTGCGGGGCTGCGGGGCCGAGGTCCCAGGCGGTTGCCGCTGCCCTGACGGGCGGAGACAACCTGAGAAGTCTACCGCACCGGGCGTGACGCCCGGTCCCTCGCCGGCCACGCTGCACGGCGCGGGACCCGCCAGGTGCCGCCGGGTGCCGGTCAGTCCCCGAGGATCTGCCGGATCCGGTCGAGGCGCTCGGTCACCGACCGCTCGAACCCGCGGTCGGTCGGTGTGTAGTAGCGCGTGCCCTGCAGGACGTCGGGCAGGTACTGCTGGCGCGCGACCGCGTGCGGGGCGTCGTGCGCGTACTTGTACCCCTTGCCGTGCCCCAGCTCCTTGGCCCCGGCATAGTGTGCGTCGCGCAGGTGCGCGGGCACCGTCCCGACCTTGCCCGCGCGCACGTCCGCGAGCGCCGCGTCGATCCCGAGGTAGGCCGCGTTGGACTTGGGTGCGGTCGCGAGGTGCACGACGGCCTCCGCGAGGATGATCCGGGCCTCGGGCATCCCGATGAGCGCGACGGCCTGGGCGGCCGCGACCGCGGTCTGCAGCGCGCTGGGATCGGCCATGCCGACGTCCTCCGCGGCCGAGATGACGATCCGCCGGGCGATGAACCGCGGGTCCTCCCCCGCGGCGATCATGCGCGCGAGGTAGTGCAGGGACGCGTCCACGTCGGAGCCGCGCACGGACTTGATGAAGGCGCTCGTGACGTCGTAGTGCTGGTCCCCGTCGCGGTCGTAGCGCACGGCGGCGACGTCGATCGCCCGCTCCATGGTCTCGAGGTCGACGACCACGGTCCCGTGGTCCTCGCCGGGCGTCCCGGCGGCCTCGTCCTCTCCCGGTGAGCCGTCCTCTCCCGGCGCGTCGTCCTGCCCGACGGCGTCGCTCGCGTCCGGCGCGTCGTCGTCGGGCTGGGCGGTGGTGCGCACGGGCGCGTCCGGGAACTCGGAGAGCGCGGCGCCCGCGGCGGCCTCGAGGATCGTCAGGGCCTTGCGGGCGTCGCCGCCCGCGAGGCGGACCAGGTGCTCCTCGGCCTCCTCCGCGAGGGCGACGGCCCCGCCGAGCCCGCGCTCGTCGACCAGCGCCCGGTGCACCAGGGCGCGCACGTCGCCCGACGTGAGGGGCTTGAGCGTGAGCAGGAGCGAGCGCGAGAGCAGCGGGGAGTTGACCGAGAAGCTCGGGTTCTCGGTCGTGGCCGCCACGAGCGTGACCCAGCGGTTCTCCACGCTGGGCAGCAGCGCGTCCTGCTGGGACTTGGAGAAGCGGTGGACCTCGTCGATGAACAGGACCGTCTCCTCGCCGCCGGTCGCGAGGCGCCGACGCGCGTCGTCGATGACCTGACGCACGTCCTTGACGCCTGCGGTCACGGCCGAGAGCTCGACGAAGCGCCGACCCGAGGTCGTGGCGATCAGGTACGCGAGGGTCGTCTTGCCCGTGCCCGGCGGGCCCCACAGGATGACCGAGCCCGGCGCAGCGCGCGAGGCCCCCGGCCCGTCCACCTCGATGAGGCGACGCAGCGGCGAACCGGCGACGAGCAGGTGCTCCTGGCCGGCGACCTCGTCGAGCGCGGCCGGACGCATGCGCACGGCCAGCGGCGCGCCCGGTCCCGGGCGGGGGGTCCCCTGGGTGCCTGAGGTCGCGGCGTCGAACAGGTCCATCCCGGGAAGCATGTTCCGAGCCTACGCACCACCACCGACACTCCTCGACACGGCCCGCGCCGCACTCCGTGAGAGCTGCCCGCCCAGACTGTGCACGGCCCGGCACGGCCCGGCGCGAGGTGCGATGCTGACGGGGTGTTCGAGAGTCTTGGCCGCGCCGTCGCCCACCGTCCCCGTCTGACCGTCGCCGTCTGGGTGGTGCTGACCGCCCTGGGGTTCGCCCTGGCCGTCGTGGGCGTCCACGGCGAGAGCCTGTTCGACCGCCTGACCACGGGCGAACCGTCGGTCCCCGGCTCGCAGAGCGAGCGCGGCACCGAGATCCTCACCGAGCAGACCGAGACGGGCGAGACGGTCTCGCTGCTCGTGAGCGGCGTCGACCCCGCAGACCCGGCCGTCGCCGAGGCCATGGCCCCCGTGCACCAGGAGCTCGCCGCGGTCGCCGGGGTCGAGACGGTCGTCGACCCGTACGTGATCCCCGGGGGCGTCGCGACCGAGGCCGCACAGTCCCTCGTCGCGGCCGACGGCGACGGGTTCGTGCTGTCCGTGACGCTCGAGCCGGGCCTCGACGAGGACGCCCAGGCCGCGGCGGCGACCGACGTCGTCGGGATCCTCGAGGCCGTGCCCGCGGACCTCGCCGACGTGGCCCCGGACGCGACCGGGCTCGTGTCGAGCAACGACCTGATCGTCGAGGCCATCACGTCCCAGGTCGAGAAGGACCTCACGACGGGCGAGATGATCGCGCTGCCCATCGCGCTGCTCGTCATGGTCCTGGTCTTCGGCGGGTTCCTCGCCGCCGCGATGCCCATGGCCGGGGCCATCGCCTCGATCGGTGCCGGGCTCGGCGTCCTCCTGGGCCTGTCCTACCCGTTGACCATCGACGCGTCGGTCGTGAACGTCGTGACGCTGCTGGGCCTGGGGCTCTCGATCGACTACGGGCTGCTCATCGTGTCGCGCTTCCGCGAGGAGCTGCACGCCCTCGACGACGCGTCACCGGGTCGCGCCACGCCCTCCGGGGACGCCACGCCGGGCACGGATTCCGGGGCCGGCGTGGCGGATGGGTCCCCGACGGCCCGCGGGACCCGGCGCTCGCGGCGCCGCGACGCCGACGTGACCACCGCCGTCGTGCGCACCATGGCCACCGCCGGGCGCACCGTGGCCTTCTCGGCGCTGACCGTCGCGATCTCGATCGCGGGCCTCATGGTCTTCGAGCCCGACATCCTGCGCGCCATCGGCGCCGCCGGGCTGGCCGTCATCCTCATCGCCGTCGCGACCGCGATGACCCTCGTGCCCGCCCTGCTCGCGCTCGCGGGCCACCGGCTCGTCCGGCCCGGCGTCCTGAGCAAGGTCCCCGGGCTGCGCGCCGTCCTGGCCCGCACGGCCGACGTCCAGTCCGACGAGGGCTTCTTCTCCCGGCTCACGGGCCGCGTCCAACGCCACCCGGTCTGGGTCATGCTCGCCACCGTCGCCGTCCTGGTGGTGCTCGCGCTGCCGGTGCTCGGCCTGCAGATGCGCAACTCGGGCATCGAGCTGCTGCCCCAGAGCTCGCCCCAGCGCGAGTTCGTCGACGAGCTCTCCACCCAGTTCCCCGCGTCCGCGAGCGCCGACGTCCGCGTCGTGACCGACTCCACGCCCGAGGAGGCCCAGGCCTGGGCCGACGACATCGCGGGCCTCGACGGCGTCGAGCGGGTGGACCCTGCGGTCCCCGTGGGCGACGACCACGCGCTCGTCGGGGTCCACCTCGACGCCGCCGACGCGGGCGGCCCCGAGGCCGTGGCCGTCGTCGAGGAGCTGCGCGCCCAGGACCCCGGGTTCACGTTCTACGTCACGGGGCAGGCCGCCGGGCAGGTCGACTTCCGGGCGGCGCTCGCGGACCGGGTGTGGTGGGCCGTGGGGATCGTGGTGGTCGCGACGTTCGTGCTGTTGTTCCTCATGACCGGCTCGGTCCTCATCCCGGTCAAGGCGCTCCTGACGAACGCACTGTCCCTCGCCGCGTCGTTGGGCGTGCTGGTGTGGGTTTTCCAGGAGGGGCACCTGGAGGGGCTGCTGGACTTCTCGTCGGCGGGCGGCATCGAGACGTACGTCGTGGCCCTGGTGATCGCGTTCGCGTTCGGGCTGGCCATGGACTACGAGGTGTTCCTGCTGTCCCGGATCAAGGAGCTGCACGACGCGGGCCTGTCCAACGACGAGGCCGTGCGTCTGGGGCTGCAGCGATCAGGGCGGATCATCACGTCGGCCGCGGCCATCATCATCGTGGTGTTCGCGGGCTTCGTGTTCGGTGAGCTGCTCGTCATCAAGGAGGTCGGCTTCGCGCTGGCCGTGGCGGTGTTCATCGACGCGACGATCGTGCGGATCCTGCTGGTGCCCGCGACCATGACGCTGCTGGGCCGGGCCAACTGGTGGGCGCCCAAGCACCTGAGGTGGCTGTACTCGAAGTTCTCGATCGCGCACTGACCCGGGTGAGCGTGCCCGGTCGCCCGGGTGCCGAGCGGCGGAACAGCTCGGTGCGGAGCAGCTGTCGAGAACGACGGGCGTTCGGCGACGACTGCTCCGCACTCAGCGGGACACGAGGGGCGGGCGCGGCTCAGTGCCGGCTCTCGAACTCCTGCACGACGGCGTAGCCCAGGCGCGTGTAGACGCGGCGGGCGGCGTCGTTGTCGGCATACATGCCCAACGTCACCCAGTCGGACTCGTCGAGCCCGGCACGGGTCACGACGGCCGTGGTGGCCGCAGCGATGCCGTGCCCACGCCACGCTGGGTCGGTCGCGACACTGCCCAGCGACCACGGGGCTCCGGGGACCGCCTGCCGGGCGCCGACGACGCCGCGCAGCACCCCGTCAGGGTCGCGCCAGCCCCACCAGCGCGTCAGCGGGTCCTCGGGGCTCATCTCCGCGAGCGGGTTCGCCACGTCCAGGCACGCGCGGACCTCGGCCGCCGCCGAGGGGCCGGTCAGCGCCTCGACGCGCTCCTCGCCCGGCTGGGGGGCGGGGGCCTCGCGGGTCGCGAAGAAGTCCCACGTCGAGACCGACTTCTCGCTGTCGGGCTCGCGCAGGATCGTCGGCAGGTCCTCGCTCGCGCACCGGTCCCCCAGGACCGTGAGGGTCCCGCGCGGCAGGCCCGCGCTCACGACGTGCTCCCCGAGCTCACCGTCCTGGGCCACGCGCGCCAGCAGGGTCGCGGTCGCCTCGGGCGAGCCCATGCCCCACAGGCCGACACGCTCGTGGTGAGCGCCGCCGTCGGGCACCTGCCCCTCACCGAGAGGGACGGGCGCCGCCACGCTCAGCACGCACGCGTGCTCGTCCTGCCACACCCCGCGCACGTCCCACTCGGGGAGGTCCACCAGGACAAAGGGGTGGGAGGCCCACCGGTCCCTCAGACCGGTCGAGCCTCCCAGCGTCCTTGCCTGCGTGCGGGTGTCCGGGGCGCTCACGCCTTCCCGGCGGTGGCAGGAGCGTCAGCGGCCTCCGCCGCTGCGTCCGGCGCGGGCGCGGCCTTGGGCTTCGCGTCGACGCCCGCCTCCTTGCGCTGCTGCGCCGTGATGGGCGCGGGCGCCTGCGTGAGCGGGTCGAACCCGCCGCCCGACTTGGGGAACGCGATGACGTCGCGGATCGACTCCGACTTCGTCAGCAGCGCCACGATGCGGTCCCAGCCGAACGCGATGCCGCCGTGCGGCGGGGCGCCGAACGCGAAGGCGTCGAGCAGGAAGCCGAACTTCTCCTGAGCCTCCTCCTCGCCGATGCCCATGACCGCGAACACACGCTCCTGGACGTCACGGCGGTGGATACGGATCGAGCCGCCGCCGATCTCGTTGCCGTTGCACACGATGTCGTACGCGTACGCGAGCGCCTCGCCCGGGTTCTGCTCGAACGTGTCGATCCACTCGGGCGTGGGCGAGGTGAACGCGTGGTGCACCGCGGTCCAGGCCGAGTTGCCGAGGGCGACGTCGCCCTCGTCGGCGGCCTCACCCGTGGGCTTGAACAGCGGGGCGTCGACGATCCAGACGAACGCCCAGGCGTTCTCGTCGATCTGCCCGGTGCGCTTGGCGATCTCCTGGCGGGCCGCGCCCAGCAGGGCGCGCGACTCGTTGGTCCGGCCCGCCGCGAAGAACACCGCGTCGCCCGGCTGGGCGCCGGTCGCGTCGCGCAGGCCCTCGCGCTCGGCGTCGGACAGGTTCTTGGCGACCGGGCCCGCGAGGGTCCCGTCCTCCTGGAACGTCACGTACGCCAGGCCCTTGGCCCCGCGCTGCTTGGCCCACTCCTGCCAGGCGTCGAACTGGCGGCGCGGCTGCGAGGCCCCGCCCGCCATGACGACGGCGCCCACGTACTCGGCCTGGAAGACACGGAACGGGGTGTCCTTGAAGTAGTCCGTCAGCTCGACGAGCGGGTTGCCGAAGCGCAGGTCCGGCTTGTCCGACCCGTACAGGCGCATCGCGTCGTGGAACGTCATGCGCGGGATGGGCGTGGGGATCTTGTACCCGATGAGATCCCACAGCGCGACGAGGATCTGCTCGCCGAGCGCGATCACGTCGTCCTGCTCGACGAAGCTCATCTCGACGTCGAGCTGCGTGAACTCGGGCTGACGGTCCGCGCGGAAGTCCTCGTCGCGGTAGCAGCGGGCGATCTGGTAGTAGCGCTCCATGCCGGAGACCATGAGCAGCTGCTTGAACAGCTGCGGGGACTGCGGCAGCGCGTACCAGGACCCGGGGGCCAGGCGCGCGGGGACCAGGAAGTCGCGGGCACCCTCGGGCGTCGAACGCGTCAGGGTCGGAGTCTCGATCTCGACGAAGTCCTGCTCGTCGAGCACGCGGCGCGCGGCCTGGTTGGCCTTGGCGCGCAGGCGCAGGGCGTGGGCCGGGGTGGGGCGGCGCAGATCCAGGTAGCGGTGCTTGAGGCGCGCCTCCTCGCCGATGACCTCGGTGCCCTCGAGGGCCGTGGAGACCTGGAACGGCAGGGGCGCGGACTCGTTGAGCACGACGACGTCGCTCACCACGACCTCGACCTCACCCGTGGGGAGGTTCTTGTTCTCGTTGCCCTCGGGGCGACGGGAGACCACACCGGTGACCTGGAGCACGAACTCGGCGCGCAGCGGGTGCGCGATCGACTCGTCGCGGATGACGACCTGGGCGATGCCCGAGGCGTCGCGCAGGTCGATGAAGGCCACCCCACCGTGATCGCGGCGACGATCGACCCAACCGGTGAGGGTGACGGTCTGACCGATCTGCTCGGCCCGCAGGGAGCCGGCTGTGTGGGTGCGAAGCACGGAGAGAGTCCTTCCGGAACATGCCGGGGCGCACAGTGGCGTCCCGGGATGGGAGTGGGGAGTGCGCAGACGACGCACTCGGACGAGTCTAGTCTGTGGGCGGACCACGTTCAGGAGAACCCACCGGGAGGCACCCATGGCCAGGCGGATCGCGACCACGGACCGGATCGGACGCGCGGAGCTCGTCGCGTTCCTGCGCGCCAACCGGCGGGCCGTGCTGCTCACCCGGCGCGCGAACGGCGCCCCGCAGATGAGCCCCGTCACGTACGGGGTCGACGGCGAGGGGCGCGTCGTGGTCTCGACCTACCCCGACCGCGCCAAGGCCGTGAACCTGCGGCGCGACCCCGCCGCGTCGCTGTGCGTCCTGGGCGAGGACTTCGACGACGCCTGGGTCCAGGTCGACGGCACGGCCGAGGTGATCGACCTGCCCGACTCGGTCGAGCCCCTCGTCGAGTACTACCGGTCGGTCGCCGGGGAGCACCCCGACTGGGACGAGTACCGCCAGGCCATGGTCGCGCAGGGCAAGTCGCTGCTGCGCGTGACGATCACGGGTTGGGGCCCCGTGGCCACGGGCGGGTTCCCGGCACGGCTCGCGCAGGACTGAGCGCGGGGGCAGCCGCCGACACGCTAGAAGAGCAGCTGCTCGGCGCTCGCCGCCGCGCTCGGGCTCGTACGTCCGGACGGTCCACCGCGGTCCCGGTCCTGCACCACGAGGCTCCCCGCCGGATAGGCCCCCTCGTCGTGCCGCGCTCTCTCGCCAGGGGTCTCGGGGTGCCAAGCGGTCCGGGCGTGCCCGGACGTGCGTGCCTGGGCCCGGTGACCGGCGCTCGCGAAGCCGCGCTCGACGAGCAGCGGCCGCACGCGGTCCCACAGCCAGTCGCGGTACGCGCGGCTCGCGTACGACCCGCCCGCGTAGACGCGCTCGTAGCCCGAGACCCGCTCGGGGTGGTCGCGGCGCAGCCAGGCCATGAACCACTCGCGGGTGCCGGGCTTGAGGAACAGCGGGAGGACCGTGGCGCCGGTCGCGCCGGCCTCGTGGACCGCGTCGAGCAGGCGTGTGAGGTGGTCGGTCGAGTCGGTGAGCCACGGCAGCACGGGGGCGATCATGACCCCGCACGGCAGCCCTGCCGCCCGGGCGGCGCGGATGAGGTCGAGGCGGGCGCGCGGCGTGGGGGTGCCGGGCTCGACGGCCTGCTGGAGGTCCTCGTCGACGAACGCCAGGGAGACCCCGATGCCGACGTCGACGTGCTCGGCCGCCTGCGTCAGACGCGGCAGGTCGCGGCGCAGGAGCGTGCCCTTGGTGAGGATCGAGAACGGCGTGCGCGAGGCCTCGAGCGCGTCGATGATCCCCGGCATGAGCCGGTAGCGTCCCTCGGCGCGCTGGTAGGGGTCGGTGTTGGTGCCGAGCGCGACCGCGTCGCCCGTCCAGGACGGCTTGGCGAGCTCGGCCCGCAGCACCTCGGCGACGTTCATCTTGACGACGATCTGGCTGTCGAAGTCCTCGCCGGGGTTCATGTCGAGGTAGCGGTGCGAGGGGCGCGCGAAGCAGTAGGAGCACGCATGGGAGCATCCGCGGTACGGGTTGATCGTCCAGGTGAACGGCATGCGGGACTCCCCCGGCACCTTGGACAGCGCGCTCTTGGCGAGCACCTCGTGGAACGTGACCCCGGCGAACTCCGGGGTGCGCACGGTCCGCACGAGCCCCGCCATGCGCCCGAGCCCGGGCAGCGCGCCGTCGTCCGCCGTGATCGCCTGCCCGTCCCACCTCATCGCCCCATTCGAACACATGTTCGAGCCGGTTGTCGACGCGGTCGCCGTCGGCGTGACCTTCGGCCGGGAGACGTCCGAGGCCTGGATCGTCGCCCGCACCACCGGGCACGCACACGTGAGGCCCGGCAGGGTGTCCCCTGCCGGGCCTCACACGCGTCCGGGTCAGCACCCGGGCAGCGGGCTCACTCCCCCGCGGGCACGACCCGAGGCCACAGGTCCTCCGCCGACGGGGCCCACGTCGCCGGGTCCGCAGCGACCTGCTCGCCCGAACGGATGTCCTTGACCTGGTGAGCGACGACCTCGCCGTCCGCACCGATCCCCGCGGGGAACCACACGAACGGGATGCCGCGACGGTCCGCGAACTTGATCTGCTTGCCGAACTTGGCCGCACTCGGCGCGACCTCGACCGGGATGCCGCGCGAGCGCAGCGCCACCGCGACCGCGTCCGACGCGGGTCGCGTCTCCTCGCTCGTGACCGCGACCACGACCGCGCTCGGCACCGACCGCGTCGAACGGACCAGGCCGGCGCTCAGCAGCCGCGACACCAGGCGCGAGACGCCGATCGAGAGCCCCACGCCCGGATAGGTGTTCGCGCCGTCCGAGGCCAGGGTGTCGTAGCGCCCGCCCGAGCAGATCGACCCGAGCTGCTCGTGCCCCACCAGCACCGTCTCGTAGACCGAGCCCGTGTAGTAGTCCAGGCCGCGCGCGATCTTCAGGTCCGCCACCACGACGCCCGGCGCCCGCACGGCCGCCGCGTCGATCAGCGCCGACAGCTCGCGCAGGCCCTCCTCGAGCAGCTCCGAGGTCACGCCGTGCTCTGCCGCGAGCGCCCGCACCCGCTCCGCGACGCTCGCGTCCGAGCCGGAGATCGCCGCGAGCGCCAGGCACGCGGCCGCCTGCTCGGGCGTCGCGCCCGTCTCGGCGACCAGCAGCGCCCCGACCTTGTCCGGCCCGATCTTGTCGAGCTTGTCGATGCTGCGCAGCACGCCCTCGACGTCGTCCAGGCCCAGCCCGCGGTAGAAGCCCTCGGCGACCTTGCGGTTGTTCACCAGGATGCGGACCTCGGGCACACCGATCGAGCGCAGCTCGCCCAGCGCCTCGGCCATGACCAGCGGCAGCTCGACCTCGAAGTGGTAGGGCAGCTCGCCCGCACCCACGACGTCGATGTCGGCCTGCACGAACTCGCGGAAGCGCCCGTCCTGGGGGCGCTCGCCGCGCCACACCTTCTGGATCTGGTGGCGCTTGAACGGGAACGCCAGGTGCCCGGCGTTCTCCAGCACGTACCGCGCGAACGGCACGGTCAGGTCGAAGTGCAGGCCGAGCTGCTTGTCCCCCTTGCCGCCTCGGTCCCCCGCGGCCCCCTCGGACGAGTCAGCCTCCTCCTGGAGGCGGCGCAGCACGTACACCTCCTTGGAGGTCTCGCCCTTGCGCAGCAGCTGGTCCAGGGGCTCGACGGCCCGCGTCTCGATCCCCGCGAAACCGTGGAGCTCGAACGTGCGACGCAGCGTGTCGAGCACGTGCTGCTCCACGACGCGTCCAGCAGGGAGCCATTCGGGGAAACCGGAGAGAGGTGTAGGTCGGGCCATGGGACCCGATCCTTCCAGACGTACCGACCGAACGAGCAATCGATTCACAGGCCCCGCAGGTACGGGTTGGTGCGGCGCTCGCGGCCGATCGTCGTCAGGGGCCCGTGACCAGGAACCACCTCGAGGGAGTCGTCGAGGTGCCCGACGACGTCGCGCAGGGTGCGCTGCATCGTCTCGCCGTCTCCCCCGGGCAGGTCGGTCCGCCCCACCGAGCCGGCGAACAGGACGTCTCCGGCGAGCACGATCCCGGCCACCTGGCCGTCGCCCGCGCCGCCGCCGTCCTGGTCCCCTGCGGCGACCGGGAGGTAGAGCGTCGAGCCCTGGGTGTGGCCCGGCGCGTGCAGGGAGTCGACCAGGACGCCGCCCAGGTCGAGCCGTACGCGCGGGTCGGCCACCGACGTGCCGCCGGGACCGCGCACCAGCGAGGCACCGGACCCACCGCCCGAGCCGAACGTCCGCACCTCACGGGGTTCCTGGTAGTCCTCGATCCTGGCGCCACCTGCCGCGAGCGCCGCGGCCAGCGGCCCGCTCGTGAGCGGCCCGTCCGCCGGGGCCCCGTGCTCGATCGTGCCGAGCGGGTCTGCGAGCCGGTAGGCGTCGCCCGCGTGGATCCACAGCGGCACCCCGTAGAGGTCGCACAGCTCGGCGGCGTCCCACGTGTGGTCGGCGTGCCCGTGCGTCGCGAGGACCGCGGTCGGCGCCAGGCCGTGCTCCCGCACCAGCTCCGCGACTCCCGGGGCGACCCCTGCCCCGGCGTCGACGATCACGCACGGGCGAGCGACGCCGTCGGGCAGCGTGCCGCGCGCCCCGGGCGCGACGATCGTGCAGTTGGTGCCGAACACGGGTGCGACCACGAGAAAGACGTCCATGCCAGGACAGTACCGACCTCACAAACAGGACACCTGATACCGGACCGTGACCTGAATGGCGGAAAGTCACCGCGCCGGAACGCTCCCGATGCCTAGACTGTCCTCTGAAACCGTGGACCACCCGTGCAATCACGCGCCTTCGCGCCGGCACGCGGACCTGCCCGTGGCGTGAGACGAAGGAGTTGGGGTGTCAACGAGCAAGCGCGAACGCGAGCGTGCCCGCCTGCGTGAGCAGAAGTGGACCCAGCGCCAGGCCACGGCTCGCGCCCGCAGGCGTCGGGCGTGGACGATCGCCGGCGCGGTCGCCGGGGTCGCGGTCGTCGCAGGAGTCACCGTGCTCGCCGTCAACGCCAACGCCCCCGACAAGACGTTCACCCTGCCCCCGGCCTCGGCCGCGCAGGACCGCGAGTGGACGGGCGAGCTGCGGACCAGCGCCGGAGACGTCGCCTTCACGCTCGACGGGCAGGCCGCCCCCCAGGCCGTCGCGAACTTCGTCTCGCTCGCCCGCGAGAAGTACTTCGACGGGACCGACTGCCACCGGCTGACCACCGAGGGCATCTTCATCCTGCAGTGCGGAGACCCCACGGGCACCGGCACCGGGGGCCCGGGCTACGAGTTCGGGCCCGTCGAGAACGCCCCCGAGGACGGCCTCTACCCGGCCGGCACCATCGCCATGGCACGGACCGAGGCCGGTACCGACACCATGGGCAGCCAGTTCTTCCTCGTCTACGAGGACACCACCTTGCCGACCACCACGGGCGGGTACACCGTCTTCGGCAAGATCACATCCGGCTTGGACGTCGTCCGAGCAGTCGCTGACGCGGGCACAGCGGACGGGACCGGCAACGGCTCCCCCGCCACCCCGGTCACCATCGAAGGAGTTGAGACCCAGTGAGCGAGAGCACCGAGAACCACGCGAACTCTCCGGCGCAGGCATCCGAGGAGGCCCCCGCGACGGAGCAGGTCGAGGTGCCGGCGGTCGCTGAACCGACCGAGGCCGCGCCCGCGACCGACGCGCCCCAGGCCGCGACGGACGCGCCCGCCGCAGCGAGCGACGAGGACGCCGCGCCCGTCACGGACGAGACTCCTGCCGAGACGCCCGACGCCCCGGCCAGCGAGGCGACCCCGACCGAGACTGCGGTCGAGACCGAGGTCGCAGCGCCCGAGGCCCCCCAGGAGGAGGTCTCTGCCGAGGCCTCCGCAGAGGTCACGGGCGAGGCCGCACCGGCCCCGAAGCCGGCCGCCGCGCCCAAGCCCTCGGCCGCGCCCAAGCCGAGCGCGATCCCGGTCCCGCGTCCCCCCAAGCCGGGGACCCCGGCTCCCGCCGCCCCCGCTGCGGCGACCATCGCCCCGGCTGCGGCCGCCGCGGTCATCCCCGACGACAGCGCGGCCGCCAAGGCGGCCGCGGGCTTCGGCCGCGTCGACGAGGACGGCACGGTCTACGTGACCGAGGCCGCGGGCGAGCGCAGCGTCGGACAGTTCCCCGGGGTCACCCCCGAGGAGGCGCTCGCGCTGTACGTGCGCCGCTACCTCGACCTCCAGGCCAAGGTCGCGCTCTTCGAGGCGCGCCTGACCGGCACGGACCTGTCCGTCAAGGAGATCGACTCGACCCTCGCCAAGCTCACCGAGGAGACCGCCGAGCCGTCCGCCGTGGGCGACCTCGACGGCCTGCGCGCGCACGTCGAGTCCCTGCGCACGGTCGCGGCCTCGCGCCGCGCCGAGCTCGAGGCCGAGCGCAACGCGGCCAAGGAGGCGGCGCTCGCGGCCCGCACCGAGATCATCGAGGCGGCCGAGAAGATCGCCTCGACCGATCCGTCGCGCATCCAGTGGCGCCCGGCGGGCGAGGAGCTGCGCAAGCTGCTCGACCAGTGGAAGGACGCCCAGCGCAACGGGCCGAGGATCGACCGGACCAGCGAGGAGGCGCTCTGGAAGCGCTTCAGCCACGCCCGGACGGCCTTCGACCGCGAGCGTCGGCACTACTTCGCCGAGCTCGAGCAGCGCAACTCCTCGGCCAAGGAGGTCAAGGAGAAGCTGGTCCAGCGGGCCGAGGCCCTGCAGAACAGCACGGACTGGGGTGCGACGGCGGGCGCCTTCCGCGACCTCATGACCGAGTGGAAGGCCGCCGGGCGCGCCAACCGTCGCGACGACGACGCCCTGTGGGCACGTTTCCGCGCGGCCCAGGACGCGTTCTTCCAGGCCCGTGACGAGCTCAACGCCGCCACGGACGCCGAGTACGCGCAGAACCTCGTGGTCAAGGAGGCTCTCCTGGAGCAGGCCGAGAAGCTCGTGCCGGTCACGGACCTGGCTCAGGCCAAGGTCGCGCTGCGCGACATCCAGGAGAAGTGGGAGGACGCGGGCAAGGTGCCGCGTGCGGACGTCCAGCGCGTCGAGGCCCGCCTGCGCGCGGTCGAGACCGCGGTCCGTGACGCCGAGCAGTCGCAGTGGTCGCGCTCGAACCCCGAGACGCGTGCCCGCGCCGAGGGGGCCGCCGCCCAGCTCGAGTCCGCGATCGCGGGTCTCGAGGAGGACCTGGCCGCTGCGACGGCCAAGGGTGACAAGCGCAAGATCGCCGAGATCGAGTCGGCGATCACGGCTCGTCGCGCGTGGCTCGAGCAGGTCGTCAAGGCTGCCGAGGACTCGCGCGGCTGATCCCGCACCGCACGAGGGGCCCGTGGGGCCTGTGGACGAACGCCTTGTCCACAGGCTCGCGCGGGCCCCTCGCGCATGCCCGGCCCGAGCGTCAGGCTGGGGGCCGTGACCACGCTGCTCTCGCTCCCTGCCGCATCCTCGGTTCGCGTCCGCACGCCCGCGGACGTCGCCATGGACGTGCGTGTCGAGGACGCGCCGCTGCTGGTCCGTCCCGAGCACGTGGGCGGTCGGGTCGCCTGGACGGACCTGGTCCGCTGCGGTGCGCTCGTCCGGGTCCGGGAGGACACCGCCGTGCGCCCGACGACGGAGCTCACCCCCGCGGTCCGCGCGCTCTCCCTGGCCCCCCTCGTGCCTCCACGCACCGTGGTGGGCGGCACGAGCGCCGCGTGGGTCCACTGCGGCTTCCCTGGGGACTGCGTGGTCGAGGTCGTGCACCCGCTGGGCGTCCACCGCCCGCCGCCGCGCCACGGCCGGGTCGCCCGTCAGAGCGCCCTGCTGCGCCCCGAGACGATCGAGCTCGGGACGGTCCTCGTGACGAGCGTCGAGCGGACCGCGGTGGACGTCGCGTGCCTGACGGACCCGCGGCTCGCGGCTCCCGTGCTGTCCGCCCTGCTGGAGGGGGCCGGGCTGGACGTCCGCGCCGCCCTGCGGGTCCTGGACCTGCGTCACCGGCGCACGGGCCGTCCGCGCGCTCGGGCGCTGCTCACTGACCTGTTGAGCGCGTCCACGCCCCAGGACGCCGGGTCGTCGCCGGGCGCCGGGGCGACCCCGCGTCTACCGTGAGGGGATGCCTCGTTCCACGACCCCGGCGGTCGAGCTCGACGTCGACGGGCGCACCGTGCGCGTCACGAGCCCCGACCGTGTCGTCTTCCCCAGCCGCGGGCTGACCAAGCTCGACGTCGTCACCTACTTCCAGTCCGTCGGGCCGGGCATCCTCGCGGCGCTGCGTGAGCGTCCCACGACACTCGAACGCTGGCCCAAGGGAGTCTTCGAGGGCGCGCGGCTGAGCACGCGCACGGACAACAGCGGCGACGCGTTCTACCAGAAGCGCATCCCCCAGGGGGCCCCGGACTACGTCGAGACCGCCAGGATCGCGTTCCCGAGCGGCCGCACGGCTGACGAGGTCCGACCGACCGAGCTGGCCGTGGTGCTGTGGGCGGCCAACCTCGGGACCCTGACCTTCCACCCGTGGCCAGTGACGGGCGCGGACGTGGAGTCTCCCGACCAGCTCCGCATCGACCTGGACCCGCAGCCCGGCACCGACTACTCGGACGCCGCACGCGTCGCCCCGCACCTGCGGGAGCTGCTGGGCGAGCTGGGTCTGGAGGGCTTCCCCAAGACGTCGGGCGGCCGCGGGCTGCACGTGTTCGTCCCGGTCGAGCCGCGCTGGAGCTTCGTGCAGGCGCGCCGCGCGACGATCGCGATCGGGCGCGAGCTCGAACGCCGCCTGCCCGACCAGGTCACCACGAAGTGGTGGAAGGAGGAGCGCGGGGTCAAGATCTTCGTCGACTACAACCAGATGGCGCGCGACCGCACGATCGCCTCGGCGTACTCGATCCGTTCGAACGCCCGGGCCACGGTCTCGGCGCCGCTGCGCTGGGAGGAGGTGCCCGACGTCGGGCCGGACGACTTCGACGTGCTGACCATGCCTGCGCGCTTCGCGGAGGTGGGCGACCTGCACGCACGCCTCGACGCCACGGCCCCCGAGCCGCGGTTCTCGCTCGAGCAGACGCTCGAGCTCGCAGCACGCGACGAGCGCGACCACGGCCTGGGCGACCTGCCCTACCCGCCAGAGCACCCCAAGATGCCCGGCGAGCCCAAGCGCGTGCAGCCCAGCAAGGACGCCTCGCGACACGAGGAGCACCCGTCGGACGCCTGACCCCTCGGCGTCCCGGCGGCGCCGGCAAGGCGGCCTGAGCGACCTTCTGGGGCCAGGTCAGCGCCGTAGGCGCCCCGTGACCGCCTGACCCACCGCCACCAGCTCCCACGCAGCCCTCACGCCACGCCCGGCGCCCCCGGCAGCAGCTCGTCGAGGCGATAGCTCACGGGCTCCTCGAGCTGGTCGTACGTGCACGACGACGGCTCGCGGTCCGCGCGCCAGCGCCGGAGCTGGACGGTGTGCCGGAACCTGCTGCCCTCCATGTGGTCGTACGCGACCTCGAGCACCTTCTCGACCCGCAGCGGGACGAACGACAGGTCCTTCGAACCGCTCCAGCGTGACTGTGCGCCGGGCATGCGCCCCGTGCCGGGGCTCTCCCACCCGGCCCACGGGTGCTCGGCCGCGTCGGGGCTGCCGGGATCGAGCACGAGCGGAGCCAGCTCGTTCACGAGCTCGGCCCTGCGCGCCCTGGGGAACGACGCCGCGACGCCCACGAACTGCAGGCCCCCCGCGTCGTCGTACAGCCCCAGCAGGAGCGACCCGAGCAGCGGTTCCTCGGGAGTCGAGCTCTTGTGCAGGCGGTAGCCCGCGAGCACGACGTCGGCCGTGCGCTCGTGCTTGACCTTGAGCATGACGCGCTTGTTCGGCTGGTAGGGCGCCGCGAGCGGCTTCGCGACGACGCCGTCGAGCCCGGCGCCCTCGAACGCCTCGAACCACTCCTGCGCGACCGCCCGATCCGTGGTGCGCGGAGTCAGGTGCACGCGCGGACCGTCGAGCCCCAGGCCCGCGAGCAGCTCCTGGCGACGGCTCAGGGGCTCGGCCGTGACGTCCTCGTCGCCCAGCGCCAGGAGGTCGAAGACCACGAGGCTCGCCGGGGTCTCCTCCGCCAGCCGTGCGACGCGGGAGGCCGCGGGATGGATGCGCTGCTGGAGCGCCTCGAAGTCGAGCCGGCCCCCTTGCGGGAGCACGATCTCGCCGTCGACCACGCATCGCTCGGGCAGGGCGTCGAGCACGGCCGCCACCACGTCGGGGAAGTACCGCTCCATGGGCTTGGCGCTGCGGCTGTCGAGGCGCACCTCCTCGCCGTCGCGGTACACGATCGCCCGGAACCCGTCCCACTTGGGCTCGAACACCAGCCCGCCCTCGACCGCGGCGGGGTCCGGGACGCCCGAGACCGACTTCGCGAGCATGGGCAGCGTGGGCGGCAGCACGGGCAGGTCCATCCCCCGATGCTGCCACCGGCAGCGCGCGGACACCCGCCGAACGGCGAGCGACGCCGTCGGGCCGTGCCCACCGCAGCGCTGCCGGATCAGGCCGGCAGCTGAGGGCGCTCCTCCGCCTTGGAGCCCGTGATCCGGTAGACGTCGAACACGCCGTCGATCTTGCGGACCGCGGACAGGACCGTGGCCAGGTGCCCGGGCTCGGCCATCTCGAACACGAAGCGGGACATCGCGACCCGGTCGTTCGACGTCGAGACCGTCGCGGACAGGATGTTGACGTGGTGGTCCGACAGGACCCGGGTCACGTCCGAGAGCAGGCGCGAGCGGTCGAGCGCCTCGACCTGGATCTGGACCAGGAACAGGGCGTTGCCACCCGTCGTCCAGTCGACCTCGACGATGCGCTCGGGCTGGTTGCGCAGCCCCACCACGTTGGCGCAGTCCGCGCGGTGGACGCTGACGCCCTGGCCGCGCGTGATGAAGCCGATGATCTCGTCGCCCGGCACCGGGGTGCAGCACTTGGCGAGCTTGACCCAGATGTCGTCCACGCCCTTGACGACCACGCCCGGGTCGCCCGTGCGGGGGCGACGTGAGGTGTGCCCGGGGCGGGCGACCTCGGCGAGGTCCTCGGACGCGCCGTCCTCACCGCCCATGGCGTGCACGAGCTTCTGCACGACGCTCGCGGCCGAGACCTGCCCCTCGCCGATCGCGGCGTACAGCGCCGAGACGTCGGGGTAGCGCATCTCGTTGGCGAGACCCACGAGGGACTCGTGGCTGAGCAGTCGCTGGATCGGCAGGTTCTGCTTCCGCATGGCCTTGGCGATCGCGGTCTTGCCGTGCTCGACGGCCTCCTCGCGGCGCTCCTTGGAGAACCACTGGCGGATCTTGTTGCGGGCACGCGGGCTGGAGACGAACGCGAGCCAGTCCCGGCTGGGTCCCGCCGTCTCCGACTTGGACGTCAGGACGTCGACGACGTCGCCGTTCTCGAGCGTGGAGTCGAGGGGGACGAGCCGGCCGTTGACGCGCGCACCCATGGTGCGGTGGCCGACCTCGGTGTGCACGGCGTACGCGAAGTCGACGGGGGTCGAGCCCGCAGGCAGCGCGATGACGTCGCCCTTGGGCGTGAAGACGTAGACCTCGGCGCCGCCGATCTCGAAACGCAGCGAGTCGAGGAACTCCGAGGGGTCCGCCGTCTCCCGCTGCCAGTCGACGAGCTGACGCAGCCACTGCATGTCGGTCGAGGCGGTGTCCGGAGCGCCGCTCGACTTGGCGACCTCCTTGTACTTCCAGTGGGCCGCGACCCCGTACTCGGCACGCCGGTGCATGTCGTGCGTGCGGATCTGGATCTCGACGGGCTTGCCGCCGGGGCCGATGACCGTGGTGTGCAACGACTGGTACATGTTGAACTTCGGCATCGCGATGTAGTCCTTGAACCGCCCGGGGACGGGGTTCCATCGCGCGTGCAGGGCGCCGAGCGCCGCGTAGCAGTCCCGCACGGTGTCCACCAGGACGCGTGCGCCGACCAGGTCGTAGATCTCCGCGAAGTCGTGCCCGCGCACGATCATCTTCTGGTAGATCGAGTAGTAGTGCTTGGGGCGCCCGGTCACGGTCGCCTTGATCTTCGCGGTGCGCAGGTCTGCGGTCACCTGCTCGCGGACCACGGCGAGGTACTCCTCGCGGGCCGGCGCGCGCTCGGCGACCAGGTGCACGATCTCCTCGTACACCTTGGGGTAGAGCGTCGCGAACGACAGGTCCTCGAGCTCCCACTTGATGGTGTTCATGCCGAGGCGGTGCGCGAGCGGCGCGTAGATCTCGAGGGTCTCGCGGGCCTTGCGCTCGGCGGAGGACGACGGGACGAACTTCCAGGTCCGGGCGTTGTGCAGGCGGTCGGCGAGCTTGATGACGAGCACGCGGATGTCGCGGGCCATGGCCACGACCATCTTGCGCACGGTCTCGGCCTGCGCTGCGTCGCCGTACGTCACCTTGTCGAGCTTGGTGACGCCGTCGACCAGCATGGCGATCTCTTCGCCGTACTCCTCGGTGAGGCGTTCGAGCGAGTACTCGGTGTCCTCGACCGTGTCGTGGAGCAGTGCGGCGGCGAGCGTCGCACCGTCGAAGCCGAGGTCGGCGAGGATCGTCGCGACCGCGACGGGGTGCGTGATGTACGGGTCGCCGCTCTTGCGCAGCTGGCCGCGGTGGGCCTTCTCCGCGGTCGCGTACGCACGCTCGATGACCGAGAGGTCGGACTTGGGGTGGTTGGTCCGCACCGCTTGGAGCACGGGTTCGAGCGCGGGGATGCCGCCCTGGCTCCCCCGGACCCCGAACCGCACCAACCGTGAACGTACCCGTGCTGCCGAGGACTGCCCGCTGTCGCTCGTGGACCGACCGGTCCGTGTCTCTTCGCTCATGCGTGCCTCCTCACCCTGATCGCCGGAGAATCTCGACGTCCGTCGGAGTGGCAATCCTACGACTCCACGCGCAGGAGCGTGTCGACCTGGCGGCCCGCGAGCCGTTCGCGACCTCCCAGACCGTCGAGCTCGAGCAGGAACGCGACGCCCACCACGACCCCGCCGCAGCGTTCGACCAGCTCGGCGCCGGCTGAGGCGGTCCCGCCCGTGGCGAGGACGTCGTCGACGACCAGCACCCGCGCGCCGGGGGTCAGCGTCCCGGTGCGCAGCTCGATCGAGGCGGTGCCGTACTCGAGGTCGTAGGTCACCGTCTCGGTGGGCGGAGGGAGCTTGCCGGCCTTGCGCAGCGGCAGGAAGCCGACGCCGAGGCGGGTCGCGAGCGGGGCGCCGATCAGGAAGCCGCGGGCCTCCAGACCGGCGACGAGGTCGACGCCCCCCGCGGCGAAGGCCGCGAGGGAGTCGACCACGTCGCCGAGCGCCCTGCCGTCGGCGAGCAGACCGGTGATGTCACGGAACGTGACGCCGGGCTGGGGGTAGTCCGGGACGTCGCGGATCAGTCCGAGGACCTCGGCCGCGCGCTCGTCCCCCAGGCCGGTCAGCCCGACGGGAAGGATGCTGCTGGTGCTCATGAGGGGTCAGTGCCCCCGCTTGCGTCGCGGCTGCGCCTTGACGCCCTGGTGGGAGCCCGGCTGGAGCTGGGCCGCACCCTGGACCCCGGCGGCGGCCAGCGCCGCGTCCCTGGCCGTGCCGTCCGAGGACTGCGCGGCGTCGGCGACCTTCGCGGCGCGCTTGTCCAGGACCTTCCGGGTGTGCTCCTTGATGGCGGGCTCGCGCTCGCGCAGCGTGACCTCCAGGGGCGTGGCCAGGAAGATCGAGGAGTAGGCACCGACGGCCATACCGACGAACAGCGCGAGCGAGATGTCGCGCAGCGTGCCGGCGCCCAGGAGGAACGCGCCGATGAACAGGATGGCGCTCACGGGCAGCAGCGCCACGACCGAGGTGTTGATCGACCGGACGAGCGTCTGGTTGACCGCGAGGTTCGCGCGCTCGGCGTAGGTGCTGCGGGTCTGGTCGAGGATGCCGTGCGTGTTCTCCCGGACCTTGTCGAAGACCACGACCGTGTCGTAGATCGAGTACCCGAGGATCGTCAGGAAGCCGATCACGGTCGCGGGGGTGACCTCCCAGCCGATCGCCGCGTAGATCCCGACCGTGATGATGAGGTCGTGGAACAGCGCGATGAGCGCGGCCGCCGCCATGCGCCAGTTGCGGAAGTAGATCGTCATGACCAGACCCACCAGGGCCAGGAAGACGATGAGGCCCGTGATGGCCTTCTGGGACACGTCCTTGCCCCAGCTGGGGCCGATGAACGCGGTCGTGACGTCGTTCTCGGTCACGGAGTAGGCCCCGGCGAGGGCGTCGCGGACCTCGGTGACCTCGTCCGCGGTCAGGCGGTCGGTCTGGACGCGGATCGCGCTTCCACCGACGGTCGTCACGCGCGGCACCTCGTCCGGCGCGACCTCGGCCACGGCGTCGATCGCAGGCTGCTGGCTGGTGTCGCTCACGTTGGAGACGACGAACTCCGAGCCGCCGCGGAAGTCGATGCCGAGGTTGAAGCCCTTGGTGAGCAGGACCCCGAACGACAGGACGACCATCACGATCGCGATGATGTAGAAGCGGCGGCGGTGGCCGACGATCTGGTAGGACTTGCGACCCGTGTAGAGGTCGTTGCCCCACTGGGCGAATCCCTGCGCCATCAGAGGTTCTCCTCGTTCTTGTCGCCCTCGGTCGAGGAGCCGGTGGTGGGGGCGTCGGACTCGGCCGCCCGCCGGGCCGCGGCGCGGCGCTCGGCGATCGTCAGGCGGGTGCCCTCGCCCCCGGTCGCGCCCTGGAGGCTCGCGCCGGCACCGACCTTCTCACGGGTGGGGCTGCCGAACGGTTCGTCGACGGGGGCGTCGGTGACAGGTGCGTCCTTGTCCTCGGTGGTCCCGGGGCGGGCGACCCGCCCCCGTCCGGCGTAGCGGGTGGTCGCTCCGAGGCGGCGCGGGTCGAGACCCGAGGCCGGGTGCCCGCTGGCGAAGAACTTGGTCCTCGCGAGGAGCTGCATGACCGGGTGCGTGAACATGAAGACCACGATCAGGTCGATCAGGGTCGTCAGTCCGAGCGTGAACGCGAAGCCGCGCACACCGCCCACGGCCAGGAAGTACAGCACGACCGCGGCGAGGAAGTTGACCGCGTCGGAGGCCAGGATGGTGCGGCGTGCGCGGTCCCACCCCTTCTCGACGGCCGAGTTCAGGGTGCGGCCGTCGCGCAGCTCGTCCCGGATGCGTTCGAAGTACACGATGAACGAGTCCGCGGTGATACCGATCGCGACGATGATGCCCGCGACACCGGGCAGCGAGAGGCGGTACCCGATCGTCCAGGACAGCAGCAGGATCACCCCGAAGGTGAGGACCGCGGCGATGCCGAGCGAGGCGACCGTGACCAGACCCAGGGCCCGGTACTGGAAGAGCGAGTAGATGACGACGAGCAGGAGACCGATCGCGCCCGCGATGAGGCCCTTCTCGAGCTGCTCGCTGCCGAGGGTCGCGGAGATCTGCTGCTCGCTCTGGACCTCGAAGGTCAGCGGGAGCGAGCCGAAGTTGAGCTGGTTGGCCAGCAGGGCCGCGCTCTCACGGGTGAAGCTGCCGGAGATCTCGGCCTTGCCGTCGGTGATGACGGCGTTGGCGGTCGGGGCGGAGATGACGAGCCCGTCGAGCACGAGCGCGAAAGCGTTCTGCGGGGAGGGCAGGGAGAAGAGGCGCGTCGTCGTGTCCTTGAAGGCCTCGGTGCCCTCGTTGTTGAACTCGAGGTTGACGACCCACTGGCCGGTGCTCACGCCCTGCGCCGTGGTGCCCATGCCCGAGCTCGCGTTGGAGATCTCGGTGCCCTCGATCTCGACCGGTCCCAGGATGTACTTGGCGCTGCCGTCGTCGGCGCACGTGACCAGGGGTGCGTCGGGCTGGTCGCCCAGACCACCGGTGAGGTTCTTGGGGTCGGTGCAGTCGAGCGCGTCGAACTCGGCCTGGATCGCCGGGGTGATCTGGGCGAGGTCGCTCGGGTTGGCGGGGACGACGGGCGTCTCAGGCTCAGCGGGAGCCTCGGCCGGGGTCTCGGTCTCCACCGGGGTGGGGGCGCCGACGGTCAGGACCGGGCGGAACCGCATCTGCGCGGACTTGCGCACGAGGTCGAGCGTCTCGTCGCTCGGGGTGCCGGGCAGCCCGACGACGATGTTGTTGCCCTGGCTGGTGATCTCGGCCTCGGTCACGCCCGAGGAGTCGACGCGCTGGCGGATCACGTTGATCGCCTGCGTGATCGTCTCGTCGGTGACCTTCCCCTCGGAGGCGATCGGCGTCAGGATGATCTGCGTGCCGCCCTCCAGGTCGAGGGCGAGTCCGGGGGTGAGGCTCGCGTCCGACCACTTGGTGCCGGCGAAGATCGACGCGAACAACGCGAGGATCAGTACAGCGAGGGTTACCAGGGTGCGTACGGGCCTGGCGCGTCGTGTGTTGGAGGTGGCCAACTATCCGTCTCTTCTCGTGCGCGCGACATCGCGAGATGGCGCGGGTCGACGTCGCACCCCGGGATCGGGGTGCGACGTGGTGTCACTTGCTGTCGGTGCCGTCGTCCCGCTTGTCCCCCGGCTTGTCCGTGAGCCCGGACAGGTCGTCCGGGACGTCCAGGACGTCGTCGTCCGCCGAGGAGGTGGTCGCGTCGCCGTAGACCGCGTCCTTCTCGGTGCCCTCGGCAAGCTCGTCGGTGCCCTCTTCCTCGACGGGCGGCTCGACGAGCTTGGCGATCGCCGCGCGCAGCCAGCGCGTCTGGGTGCCGGGGGTGGACTCGATCGTGATGATGTCCTTCTCCTCGTCGACGTCGACGATGGTCCCGAACAGGCCGGAGCCGGTCATGACCTCCTGGCCGGGGGCAAGGTTGGTGCGGAAGGCGGCTGCTTCCTTCTGGGCCTTGCGTGACCGGTTGGTCATGAGGAACATCGCTCCGGCGGCGAGAGCGAGGATGAGGATGAGGCTGAAGTCCATGACGGGGTAACCGGTTCCTGTTCTGTGCTGGGATCTGCGCGGCAGTCTAGGCGCACGCGTACGGATCACCAACGAACCGTCCGGCCGTGGAGTTCCGCCGCTCAGATTCCTCCAGTCTAGGCCCCCGTGTCGAACAGGGTTCCGCCCGACCTCGCCGAGCCCGTCCGCTGCCCGAGTCCGCCGCCCGGTCCGCGGGGCGCCAGCGGGTCGGGCGGGGTCAGCCCGAGGTGCGCCCAGGCCGCGGGGGTCGCGACGCGACCGCGCGGGGTGCGGCCGATCAGCCCTTCGCGTACGAGGAAGGGCTCGGCGACGGTCTCGACCGTCTCGGACTCCTCCCCCACGGTCACGGCGAGGGTGCTCAGGCCCACGGGGCCGCCGCCGAACCGCGTGCACAGGGCGCCCAGGACGGCCCGGTCGAGGCGGTCGAGGCCGAGCTCGTCGACCTCGTAGACCTCGAGTGCCGCGCGGGCGGCCCGCAGGTCCATGGTCCCGTCGCCGCGCACCTGTGCCCAGTCGCGCACGCGGCGCAGCAGCCGGTTGGCGATACGGGGCGTACCACGGGAACGGCCCGAGATCTCGTGGGCGGCGGCGTGCTTGATCTCGACGCCGAGCAGCCCGGCCGAGCGGATGATGACGCGCTCGAGCTCCTCGGCGGAGTAGAAGTCGAGGTGTCCGGTGAACCCGAAGCGGTCGCGCAGCGGGGCGGGCAGGAGCCCGGCGCGCGTGGTGGCGCCCACGACGGTGAACGGCGGCAGGGACAGCGGGATGGCGCTGGCCCCGGCCCCCTTGCCGACGACGACGTCGACCCGGAAATCCTCCATCGCGACGTACAGCAGCTCTTCGGCGGGGCGCGCGAGGCGGTGGATCTCGTCGATGAACAGCACCTCGCCCTCCTCGAGCGAGGACAGGACCGCGGCGAGGTCGCCCGCGTGCTGGATCGCGGGGCCGGACGTCACGCGCAGCGAGGTGCCGAGCTCGGCGGCGATGATCATCGCGAGGGTCGTCTTGCCGAGCCCGGGCGGGCCCGAGAGCAGGACGTGGTCGGGCGTCGCCCCGCGTGCGAGGGCCGCCTGGAGCACGAGGGAGAGCTGGTCGCGCACGACGAGCTGCCCGACGAACTCCTCGAGGCGCCTCGGTCGCAGGGCGGCCTCGGCTGCTCGCTCGAGGTCGTCGGCCGTCGAGGTCACGATCCGCTCGGACGTGAACGGCTCGTTCCCCTCCTCGTAGCCGACGCGGTCGAAGTCAGCCACGGGGGCCGCCCAGGACCCGCAGCGAGGCGCGCAGCGCGCCGGCGATCTCGTCGGGCGCGACCGCGTCGGCCCCGGCCTGGGTCAGGACGGTGGCGAGGGCGTCCTCGGCGGCCTTGGGGTTCCACCCGAGGCCCACGAGCGCCTGGACGACCTGGTCGCGCTGGTCGTCGACCACGGCACCGCCGGGGCCGCCCGTGCCGGCCGGGTCGTCCGCGCCCGTGCCGGTGGGGGCCCCGAGCCGGTCGCCGAGCTCGAGCGCGATGCGCTGGGCGCCCTTGCGCCCGATGCCGGGCACGCGCATGAGCGCGGCGATGTCCTCCCCCGCGACGGCGCGGCGCAGCCCGTCGGGCGTGTGCACCGCGAGCATGGCCAGGGCCAGGCGCGGGCCGACGCCGCTGACGGTCTGCACGGCCTCGAACACGGCACGTTCGTCGTCGTCGGCGAACCCGAACAGCGTGAAGGAGTCCTCGCGGACGACCATGCTCGTGGCCAGGCGCGCGGGCTCGCCCACGCGCAGCGCGGACAGGGTCGCGGGGGTCGCGTGGACGAGGTAGCCCACGGCTCCCCCGGCGCCTCCCACGTCGATGACGGCGCGGTCCAGGCGGACGTCCGCGACCGTGCCCGACAGCGAAGCGATCACTGTGCCTCCATGCTTCCTCGCGGGTCCCGGCCACGAGCGGCCGGTCCCGAACACCTGTACGAACCGTGGGCCACTCTAGCAACGGGCGGCGGTGCTCCCGGTCGAGCCTCGCCGTCGGGCACGTGGGGCCGGTGTCAGCCGCGTCGGCCGCGCGAGGCCTGCTCGGCCGCGGCCCAGGCGCGCTGCGCGGGCGTGAGCTGGTGCCGGTCCCCGCCCTGCAGGGCGCCCGCCGGGCGCCACAGGTGGCAGATCGCGAGGGCCAGGGCGTCGGCGGCGTCGGCGGGCTTGGGCAGCTCGCCGAGCTCGAGGATGCGCGCGACCATGCGCTGGACCTGGATCTTGTCGGCGCGGCCGGTGCCGGTCACGGCGGCCTTGACCTCGCTGGGGGTGTGCATCGCGACGGGCACGCCGCGACGGGCCGCGGCGACCATCGCGAGACCCGCGACCTGCGCGGTGCCCATGACGGTGCTGACGTTGTGCTGGGCGAAGACGCGCTCGACGGCCACGACGTCCGGGACGTGCTCGTCCATCCACACGTCGAGGCGCTGGGAGATGGTGAGCAGGCGCAGGTCGACCGACTGGTCGGGCGGGCTCTGCAGGACCCCGACCGCCACCATGCGGGCGCGCCGTCCGGGCAGCGAGTCGACGACGCCGATCCCGCAACGGGTCAGTCCTGGGTCCACTCCGAGCACGCGCACGCGCTCACCTTCTCACGGGCCGCCCACGACGAAGGGCTCCCACGCGAGCCGTCGCGCGGGAGCCCTTCGTCACACCAGGGGGTGGGTCAGTCGTCGTTCTCGAGCTCGGCCATGACCTCGTCGCTCGCGGTGAAGTTCGCGTAGACGTTCTGCACGTCGTCGCTGTCCTCGAGGGCGTCGATGAGGCGCAGGATCTTGCGGGCGCCCTCGGCGTCGACCTCGACCTCCATGGAGGGGTGGAAGACGACGTCGGCGGAGTCGTACTCGATGCCGGCGTCCTGCAGCGCGGTGCGGACCGCGACGAGGTCGGTGGCCTCGGTGAGGATCTCGAACGTGTCGCCCTCGTCGGTGACCTCCTCGCCGCCCGCCTCGAGGACGGCCTCCATGACGTCGTCCTCGGTGGTGCCCTCCTTGGGGACCACGATGACGCCCTTGCGGGAGAACAGGTAGGACACCGAGCCCGGGTCGGCGAGCTGGCCGCCGTTGCGCGTGAACGCGATGCGGACCTCGGCGGCGGCGCGGTTCTTGTTGTCGGTGAGGCACTCGACGAGGACGGCGATGCCGCCCGTGCCGTAGCCCTCGTACATGATCGTCTGGTAGTCGGCGCCGCCGGCTTCCTGGCCCGAGCCGCGCTTGAGGGCGCGGTCGATGTTGTCGTTGGGGACCGAGGACTTCTTGGCCTTCTGGACGGCGTCGAAGAGCGTGGGGTTACCGGCGAGGTCCCCGCCGCCCGTGCGGGCCGCGACCTCGATGTTCTTGATGAGCTTGGCGAACAGCTTGCCGCGCTTGGCGTCGATCACGGCCTTCTTGTGCTTGGTCGTAGCCCACTTGGAGTGTCCTGACATACCCCTGTTACTCCTTCACGATTGCGACGAAGAGCTCGTGCACCCGCGCATCGCCCGTGATCTCGGGGTGGAAGGAGGTGGCGAGCAACGTTCCCTGACGTACTGCGACGATTCTACCTGCGTCTTCGCCCGCGCCCGCGGAGGGGGCCACGTCCGGGGCCTGGGCCGGCGCAGCGGGCACCGAGGCGCCCCGGTGGCGGGTGCGTGCCAGGACCTGGACCCCGGGGCCGATCTCCTCGACCCAGGGGGCGCGGATGAACGCGGCGGGCACGGGCCCGCCGCGGACGCCCGACATCTCGACGGACGACTCGAACGAGTCGACCTGGCGCCCGAACGCGTTGCGGCGCACCGTGACGTCCAGTCCGCCGAGGGTCTGCTGGTCGTGCGTGGCGCCCAGGACGCGGTCGGCGAGCAGGATCATGCCCGCGCACGACCCGTACACGGGCAGCCCGGCCCCGATCGCGGTGCGCAGCGGGTCGAACAGCTCGAAGATCCGCAGCAGCTTGTCGATCGTGGTCGACTCCCCGCCGGGCAGCACGAGGCCGTCGATCGCGGCGAGCTCGGTGGGGCGCCGCACGGTGACGGCGCGGGCACCGGCCACCTCGAGGGCGGCCACGTGCTCGCGGACGTCGCCCTGCAGGGCGAGGACTCCAATGACCGGTTTCACGATCGCCCATCGTACGCGCCGCCTGCCGCGCGCTGCGTGGGTGCCCGACGGCGGCGCTCGGCCCGGGTGCTCGCCGGGCGGGTGGGGCCGGGTGGGCTACTCGGTGGCTTCGCCGAGGTGTCGGGTGCTCCCGTCCCAGCCGTGCAGGAGCGGTTGGAGGAGGTCGGGCAGCCCGGCGGGGAAGACCTCGATGGTCACGGCGCGCAGCTCGGGCAGGGTCCACCAGCGCATCTCGTCGACGACGTCGTGCTCGACCTCGGTCCAGCCGTCGCGGGTCAGGGGACGGTTCGTGTGCTGGTCGGTGAGGCGGGCGAGGTAGAAGACCTCGTCCTGTCGGCAGCGTTCGCGGTAGAAGTCGAAGATCGCGGAGCGGGTCCACACGGGGCCCTCGAGCGCGGTGGGGTCCAGGTGCAGCCCGGTCTCCTCGCGGACCTCGCGCACCGCGGCGTCGAGGTCGCTCTCGCCGGGTTCGATGCCGCCGCCGATGGTGAACCACCAGGAGCGGTCGGGCTGGTCGGTGTCGTGGCCGCGGGCGAGCAGGACGCGGTCCGCGGCGTCGAGGAGCAGGACGCGGGCGCCGCGCCGGTGGCGCAGCCCGTCGGGGCCCAGGACCCAGTCGGGGCCGAGGGACGTCGGGGCGGACGGGGTGGGCGCAGCGGGTGCGTCCACCCCGTCCGGGGTGGTGCCGGCGGGCCGGTCGGGGGTGCCCGTCACGAGGGGGACACGCAGGAGTGCCCCCGGGGCTCCGGGACGCCCCGACCGGCCGGCGGGGTCACCAGCCGCGCTCGGCGAACTGGATCGATCGCGCGGGTTCGTCGACGTTGAGGCCGACCATGGCCTCGCCCAGGCCGCGCGAGACGTCCGCGAGGACGGCCGGGTCGTCGTAGAACGTGGTGGCCTTGACGATCGCGGCCGCACGCTGGGCGGGGTTGCCGGACTTGAAGATGCCGGAGCCGACGAACACGCCCTCGGCGCCGAGCTGCATCATCATGGCGGCGTCGGCCGGGGTCGCGATGCCGCCCGCGGTGAACATGACCACGGGCAGCTTGCCCGTCGCGGCGACCTCCTTGACGAGCTCGTACGGCGCCTGGAGCTCCTTGGCCGCGACGAACAGCTCGTCCTCGGGCAGAGACGTCAGGCGGCGGATCTCGGCGCGGATCGTGCGCATGTGCGTCGTCGCGTTGGACACGTCGCCCGTGCCGGCCTCGCCCTTGGAGCGGATCATGGCCGCGCCCTCGGTGATACGGCGCAGGGCCTCGCCCAGGTTCGTCGCCCCGCACACGAACGGCGCGTCGAACGCCCACTTGTCGATGTGGTGGGCGTAGTCGGCCGGGGTCAGGACCTCGGACTCGTCGATGTAGTCGACGCCCAGGGCCTGCAGCACCTGCGCCTCGACGAAGTGGCCGATGCGGGCCTTGGCCATGACGGGGATCGAGACGGCCGCGATGATGCCGTCGATCATGTCGGGGTCGCTCATGCGCGAGACGCCGCCCTGGGCGCGGATGTCCGCCGGGACGCGCTCGAGCGCCATGACGGCCACCGCACCGGCGTCCTCGGCGATCTTCGCCTGCTCAGGGGTGACGACGTCCATGATGACGCCGCCCTTGAGCATCTCGGCCATGCCGCGCTTGACCTTGGCCGAGCCGACGACGTCGGTCACCTGGGGGCTGTTCTCGCCGGAATTCTCCACGGACACCGCGAAACCTCGAATCTTCACGTTGGGACGCACGAGCAGGGGTCACGCTCGCGCCGCCGACATGCTTGCACGTCACCACCAGTCTACGGACGCGCGCTCACCCCTCGGGCACGGCGACCGCTCAGGGGTTGCGGTCCAACCCCGAGGGCCAGGCGTCGTCCAGCTCGACCGTGACCGGCATGGGCGCGTGCCCCGCCAGGGAGAACGCCCGGGCGTACCAGGTGCGGCGCAGGCGCTGCGTCTGCGCGACGGCCTCGTTGTGGAAACGGCGGGCGATCTGCGCCCGGTACCAGGCCCCCCCCAGCGCGGCCAGCAGGTCGGCCCCCAGGGGCGAGGCGCGGATCTCCGCGACGTCCTGCGGGTCCTCGAGCGCCGCGCGCAACGTGGCCGACAGGTCGCTCTCCGCCATCGCGCGCTGCATCCCGACCCCCGCCAGGAGGCGAGGCGCCTGCACCAGCGGTGCGCCGCCGTCGGGCCTGCGCACCCCCTCCGGGGCCACCACCAGCTCCGCCAGGCCCGGCACCGCGGCCGCGACCTCCCGCATGCGCAGGTCGTCGTCCAGGACCGCGTACGCGGCCTCCGCCACCAGGACCGAGCTCGCCGGGTCCAGCTCCCCCGCCCCCGCCAGGTCCAGGGCCGCCGACGCACGCCGCTCGAGCTGCGCGTCCAGCGCCAGCCGCGACGCCATGACCTTGCGGTGCAACCGGTCCAGCCGCGAGGCCGCGACCCACAGCGCCCACCCCGCCACCAGCACCACGGCCACCACGATGATGGCGATCTCCGACCACGTCACGACGGGTTCCTCTCCTGCTCCGCGCGGGGCCACAACCCCAACCGGCGGCCGCCACGCAACGACGCCGGGTCCTCGTGCACCGGGATCACGGCGTCCGAGGCCGCCAACGCCATCTCGTACACCGCGAGCACCTCGGCCGTCACCGTCGACCAGTCGAACCTGCGCACGAACGAGATCGCCCGCTCGCAGTACCGCTCCCGGCCCGCAGGGTCCGCCAGGACCCGCACCACCGTCTCCGCCAGCGCGGCCGAGTCCCCCACCGGGAACAACGCCCCCGCCTCCCCCTCGTCCAGGACCCGGCGGAACGCCCCCAGGTCCGAAGCCACCACGCACGCCCCCGCGCTCATCGCCTCCACCAGCACGATCCCGAAGCTCTCACCGCCCGTCTGCGGAGCGACGTACAGGTCCACCGACGACAGCAGCGACGCCTTCTCCTCGTCCGAGATCGACCCCAGGAACTCCACGGCGCTCGCGGCCTCGCCCAGCGCCTCCAGGGCGTCGGCACGCCCCTGGTCCCCGCGACCCGCGACCAGGAAGCGCGCCCCCGGGACCTGCTCCAGGATGCGCGGGATCGCGGCCGTCAGGACCGGAAGGCCCTTGCGCGGCTCGTCCAGTCGCCCCAGGAACGCGATCGTCGGCGCGTCCGGCGTCCCCTGCCACCTCGCCGACGGCTCCGCGGCGGCGAACGTGTCGACGTACACCCCGTTCGGGATCACGACCGCGTCACCACCCATGTGCTCCACGAGGGTGCGCCGAGCGTCCTCCGAGACCGCGATGCGCGCCGAGATCTTCTCCAGGCTCTGCCGCACCAGCGGGTACACCACCTGCAGCGCCCGCGACCGGATCAGGGCCGTGTGGAACGTCGCCACGATCGGCCCCTGCGCGATCCACAGCGCCAGCATGCTCAGGGACGGCGTCACCGGCTCGTGCAGGTGCAGCACGTCGAACTGGCCCGCGTCCAACCAGCGGCGCACGCGCGCTGCGGTGACCGGGCCGAACGTCATGCGCGCCACCGAACCGTTGTACTTCACCGGCACCGCACGCCCCGCGGACGTGATGTAGTCCGGGATGGGAGTGTCCTCGTCCGCCGGCGCCAGCACCGACACCTCGTGACCCTGCGCCATGAGCGCCTCCGCCAGGTCCCGGATGTGGAACTGCACACCGCCCGGGACGTCGAACGAGTACGGGCACACGATCCCGACCTTCAGGCTCATGCCGAGCCCACCGCCCCTCCACCAGTCGAACCCTGCGCGTCCTTCGCCCGCGTCCGGGCGTACCGGTCCGGGTCCAGGTCCGCCACGAACACCTTCTGCAGCATGTGCCAGTCCTCCGGGTCCGCGGCGACGCCCTCCGCCAGCTGGTCCACCCACGCCTGCGTCACCGCCGCCACCCGCTCGCTGCGCGGCACACCGTCCGGCACCGTGACCGGCGGGAAGAACCGGATCACGATCCCCCACGGGGTCCCCGCCGCCCGACGACGCACCCCCGTCAACCGCTCGTACCGGATCGAGGCCGTCAACAACGGCGCCCCCGTCGAGACCGCCAGCGCGGCCGGTCCCGCCGCCACCCGGGCCCGCTCACCGAACAGGTCCACCTCCACGCCCCGCGACGTCAGGTCACGGTCGGCGAGCAACGGGATGAGCTTGCCCGGCCCCCGCGCACCGCGCATCAGCTCACGGAACACGTCCCCGTCCCCCAACGCCAGGATCTCGATCCCCAACGAGTTACGGAACGCCAGGAACTCCTGGAACAGCTCCTCGGGCTTGAGCCGCTCCGCGACCGTCAGCACCGGAGCGATGTGCGGCGTCGCGTACGCCCCCGCCAGGTCCCAGTTGCCCATGTGCCCCAGCGCCAGCACCGGGGTCACCCCCTGCGACGTGAACCGCTGGCAGTTCTCGTACCCCTCCAACCGCACCCGCGCCTCGATCTGCGCAGGAGACGCCGCCGGCAACGTGAACGCCTCGCGGTAGTACCGCATGTACGAGCGCATGCCCGCCCGGCTCAGCCGGCGCAGGCCCCGCGCGTCCAGGTCCGGACGGACCCGCGCCAGATTCCTCTCCAGCTGCGGCACGCCCCCCTTGCGCGTCGCCCACGCCACGTCCGCGATCGCCGTGAACAACCCCCGCAGCAGCGGCTCCGGCACCTTGTGCGCGTTGCGCCACGCGAACGTGAACGCCTTGTCAGCACTCACCCCCACGTCAGGCACCACCCTCGGACGCCGCAGCCCCGCCCGACGGCGCAGCCCCCGCCGCGACCGCCTGACGACGCACCGTCGCCATGCGCTGCACGACCGTCACGGCGCTCGCGGCCGCGAGCAGCCCCAGCACCACGACCAGCACCGCCACCGGCAGCCCCAGACCCACGAGCCCCGCCGCGACGAGCGTCACGACCAGCCGGTCGGCCCGTTCCGCGATGCCGACCGCGGCCGTCATGCCGAGCCCCTCGGCCCGGGCTCGCGCGTACGGGACCACCGACCCGAGCACCAGGCAGGCGAGCCCCACCGTGATGCCCCACGTGTTCTCCGTGCGCACGAACCACACGATCAGGCCCGTGAAGATCGCGGCGTCCGCCAGGCGGTCCAGCGTCGAGTCCAGGAACGCGCCCCACGGCCCAGAGCGCCCCGACAGCCGCGCCATCACACCGTCGAGCGCGTCCGAGAACGCGAAGACCATGATCGCCATGGTCCCCGCGAACAGGTGCCCTGTCGGGAACAGCCACAGCGCGGACGCCACGACCCCGAGCGTCCCCACGATCGTGACCGCGTCCGGGGACACCCCGACACGCAGCAGGAACGCCGCGATCGGCGTGAACAACCTCGTCACGACGGCGCGCAGCCGACCGAACATCTAGCTCTCCTCGGAAGTGGGCGCCACCGGCGCCACGTCGTTCTCGTCGGCCGCCTCGGGGCCCGCAGGCCCTACGTCGTCCCACGCCGCCGCCAACCGTGCCCGGGTGTCCCCCAGGAGCTCGGGCACGGCCTTGGTGTGCGCCACGATCGGCAGGAAGTTCGCGTCCCCCGACCACCGCGGCACCACGTGCTGGTGCAGGTGCGCCGCGATACCGGCCCCCGCGACCGCTCCCTGGTTCATACCCAGGTTGAAACCGTCGGGACCCGACACCGCACGCGTGACCCGCATCGCCTGCTGCGTCAGCCGCGCCAGCTCGTCGGTCTCCTCGGGCGTGAGCTCCGTGTAGTCCGACACGTGCCGGTACGGGCACACCATCAGGTGCCCCGGGTTGTACGGGTACAGGTTGAGCACCACGAAGCACCACGTGCCCCGCGCGACGACCAACCCGTCCTCGTCGGACAGCGCAGGGACCCGGCAGAACGGGCACGACGACGACCGGTCGTCGACCGGCTTGTCCTGCCCACCGATGTAGACCATCCGGTGCGGCGTCCACAACCGGTCCATCCCGTCGTCGAACCGAGGATGCCCCTGCGGGCCCTCGACCGAGTACCCGGCCACTGCGCCGTCCGACGTCACGCGTCAGACCTGGCTGCGCTCGCGGACCGCAGACACGATCCGCTCGACGGCCTCGGCCACGGGCACGCCGTTGTCCTGGCGCCCGTCGCGGTACCGGAACGACACCGCGCCGGCCTCGACGTCCTCGCCACCGGCGATGAGCACGAACGGCACCTTCTCCTTGGCCGCGTTGCGGATCTTCTTGGCGAACCGGTCGTCGGAAAGGTCGAGCTCGGCGCGGATGCCGCGGGCCTTGAGCTCGGCGACGACGTCCTTGAGGTAGTCGTCGAACGCCTCGGCCACCGGGACGGCGAGCACCTGGACAGGCGCCAGCCAGGCCGGGAAGAGCCCCGCATAGTGCTCGATGAGCACACCCATGAACCGCTCGATCGAGCCGAACTTGGCCGAGTGGATCATCACCGGCTGCTGCTTGGTGCCGTCTGCCGCCGTGTACTCCAGGCCGAAGCCCTTCGGCTGGTTGAAGTCGTACTGCACCGTGCCCATCTGCCACGTGCGGCCGATGGCGTCCTTGGCCTGGACCGAGATCTTGGGGCCGTAGAAGGCAGCGCCGCCCGGGTCCGCCACGAGCTCGAGGCCCGACTCGACCGCGACCTTCTCCAGCACAGCGGTGGCCTTGGCCCAGTCCTCGTCGGTGCCGACGAACTTGTCGGGCTTGGAGTCGTCCCGCGTCGACAGCTCCAGGTAGAAGTCGTCGAGGCCGAAGTCGGTGAGCACCGACAGCATGAAGTTCAGCAGGTGCTTGACCTCGTCCGGAGCCTGCTCGGGCGTGACGTAGGAGTGCGAGTCGTCCTGGGTCAGGCCGCGCACACGCGTCAGGCCCTGGACCACGCCGGACTTCTCGTACCGGTACACGGTGCCGAACTCGAACAACCGGATCGGCAGCTCGCGGTACGAGCGCCCGCGGCTCGAGAAGATCAGGTTGTGCATGGGGCAGTTCATCGCCTTGAGGCGATAGCGCCCGTGGTCGCCGACCTCCTCGAGGTCGAGCGCCGGGAACATCGTGTCCGCGTAGTACGGCAGGTGGCCGGAGGTGAAGAAGAGCTCTTCCTTGGTGATGTGCGGGGTGCCGACGTAGGAGAAGCCCTCCTCGATGTGGCGCTGGCGGACGTAGTCCTCCATGACCCGCTTGATCACGCCGCCCTTGGGGTGGAACAGCGGCAGGGCCGAGCCGACCTGGTCGTTGAACGAGAACAGGTCCATCTCGGCACCGATGCGACGGTGGTCGCGGCGCTCGGCCTCGGCCAGGCGCTCGGTGTAGGCGCGCAGCTCGTCCTTGGTGGGCCACGCCGTGCCGTAGACGCGCTGGAGCTGGGGGTTCTTCTCGCTGCCGCGCCAGTAGGCCGCGGCGCTGCGCATGAGCTGGAAGCCGTTGCCGATGAGGCGAGTGCTGGGCAGGTGCGGGCCGCGGCACAGGTCCTTCCAGGCCACGGAGCCGTCGCGACGCAGGTTGTCGTAGATGGTGAGCTCGCCGGCGCCGACCTCGACCGACACGCCCTCCCCCGCTGCGTCGTCGGCCGAGCCGGAGCCCTTGAGGCCGATCAGCTCGAGCTTGTAGGGCTCGTTCGCGAGCTCGGCGCGCGCCTCGTCCTCGGTCACGACGCGACGCCTGAACGTCTGGCCGTCCTTGACGATGCGGGCCATGGCCTTGTCGAGGGCCTTGAGGTCGTCGGGGGTGAACGGGGTCTCGACGTCGAAGTCGTAGTAGAAGCCGTCACGGATGGGCGGGCCGATGCCGAGCTTGGCGTCGGGGTTGACCTGCTGGACTGCCTGGGCCAGGACGTGGGCGGCCGAGTGGCGCAGCACGTCGAGGCCGTCGGGCGAGTCGATGGTCACGCCCTCGACCTCGTCGCCCTCGGCGACGGCGGTGTCGAGGTCCTTGAGCTGACCGTTCACGCGCAGGACGACGACGTCACGGCGGCCCTGGAACAGGTCCAGGCCGGTCGTCCCCGTCTCCACCGTGGTCCGTTCTCCGTCGAGAGTGATGGACAAGGGTGACGAGAGAACGTCTGACACGGTGCGCGCTCCTAGCGGCTCGACAGGGCAGTGGAAAGGGCGCCACCAGACGGCGGCGCCCCTCGATGTTACCGACCTCGACCGGTCGCGTGCTTACCGCGCCGGATCAGTCGTTCGCTTCCTTGGCCTTCTCGGCCAGGGTGTCGACGTGCGCGTCGACCGAGTCCGGCGAGATTCCCTTGATCTTCTCGGCGACCTCGTCGATCTTGTCGTCGGTCAGGAAGCCCTTGGCCTTGTCGACCAGTCCCCCCAGGCCCTCCTTGGCCTGGTCGGCGGCGGCCGCCGCCTTGTCCTTCGCGTCGTCGATTCCCATGCTCGTCTCCTTCGCACCAGGTCGGTCGCGGGACGCGTGCCCCGCTCCAGCGAAACTACCGCCGTCCGGAGCTTCCTTCCACGGGACGGGCGGCACCGACGGCCTGTTCGGGGCCCGGCTCTTCCTTGCTGGGCGGTGAGCCGGGTATGGAGGGTTCGACACTTGGTGGATAGCCGCTTGGCACACTATTTCTATCCGAGGGCGAAATCGGCCCGAAAAGTGTGAGATGTCCGACGTCTCCAGGTCTGACCGACGGCCGGGACGACGTTCCCGCCCCTTGCGGCCGCTGCCATGATGTGCCGCGTGCCGTACACCCCCGTCCACGCCCTGGTGTCCCTCCCCCTGGCGGGTCGCCGTGCGCGGCGCGCACTCTCGCCGAACCTGCTCCTGTGGGCACTGCCAGCCTTCGCGGTCGGCGCGATGGTGCCCGACGCCCCGCTCTTCCTCGACGTCCTGGTCCCGGGCGCCGACGAGCTGGCCCGTCCCACGCACCGCCTGCTGGGGGTCGTGACCGTGGACCTCGCTCTCGCGCTCGTGTTCACCGCGCTGTGGGTGCTCGTCGTCCGCGGACCGTTCTTGGCCGCGCTCCCCCGCCGGTCCGCGCCCGGACCCGGTGCGCCGGCGCGCACCGCTCCCCCGCTCGCGGTCGCAGGGGCCGTCGTCGGGTTCGCCGTGGCGGGCACGCTCACGCACATCCTCTGGGACGACTTCACGCACCTGCGCGGCACCGCGGTCCAGACGTGGGACGTCCTGCGCACGCCCGTCGCGGGCGTGATGGCCTACAAGTACCTCCAGCACGGGAGCTCGCTCGTCGGCTGCGTGACGATCACGGCCCTCACGGTGCGCTGGTGGCGACGCGCGGAGCCGGTCGCGCAGCCGCAGCACCTGCGCTCCGCGGTGCTCGCCGTGTGCGCGGGGGCGACGGTCGGGATGGTCGGGGCAGTGGTGCGCCTCGTCGCGACCGACCATGCCGTGACCGCCTTCTCCCTCGCCCGCCTGGCCGCGACCTACCCCGTGCTCGGCGCGGGGGTCGGCCTGGTCGTCTGGGCCACCGTCCGGACGGCCTCGCGGCGCAGGGACGGACGTTCCTCCGCCCTGGGCGTCGCAGCGGGCGCCCCGCGGGGATGACCGGGCCCGACGACGTCACGCACGCGGCGCCGTCGGCTCCCCTCCCCCGCGGCCCGACGCGTCCGCGCGTCGCTGGGCCTCGTCCGCGACCGCGCGCAGCCGGTCGACGTGCCGCGACCGGTCGGCCGCCGAGCGCGGCGACAGGTTGTCGTTGTCCGCCCTGAGCCCCGCGCTCCCGTCGGTCAGCTCGCGCAGCACGTCCGCGTGGCCCGCGTGACGTGCCAGGTCGCCCGTGACGTGAACCATGACCTGGAGGAGAGTGACCTCGGCACGCTCGGCAGGCCACCAGGGGACCCGTCCGACGGCGTGGAGGTCGCGCGTCGCGATCGTCTCGTCGGAGAACGCCCACACCCGGCGGTAGAGGTCCACGACCGCCGCGACCGGCTCGTCGGCGGTGGCCCACATGTCGGCGTCGTCCTCGGCGTCGTCGTCGATCCAGGGCAGCTCGTCCGGTCTCGGCCATCCACGCCCGAAGGCCTGACCGAAGTAGCCGACCTCGACCCCGGCCGCGTGCTTGACCAGCCCGAGCAGGTTCGTCCCCGTGGGGGTCCACGGCCAGCGGGCCGAGCGCTCGTCGAGCCCCTCGACCTTCCAGAGCAGCGCGTCGCGCGCGGCCTGCAGAGACCGCTGCAGGATCGCCTTGTCGTCGGTGGCCGTGATGCGCGCGCTCGCCATCGACCGAGTCTCGCTCCGCGCGACGGGGACCGCAACGACAGCTGGTCACGGACGCGCGGGCGAGGGAGCCGAGCGGTGCGGGGTACCAGGAGAACCTCCCAGCGCGCGCGGGTCCGCCGTATGTTCGGACGGGAGGCGGTCCCGTCAGACCGTTCCCGCCGATCGACGACCAGCGACCACCGAGGAGCGCGAGCCATGACCGAACGGACGACGACCGCCTGGACCGACGACGAGCTCGACAAGGTCGGCGGTGCCGAGGAGCTCCAGGTCTCCTCGCTGCGCGCCGACGGGAGCCTGCGCCCGTTCGTGACCATCTGGGTCGTGCGGGTGGGAGACGACATCTACGTCCGGTCGGCCTACGGCCGGGACAACGGCTGGTTCCGCCGTGCCCTCGCCGATCCGCGCGGTCGGATCCGGGCAGGAGGGGTCGAGAAGGACGTCGCGTTCGTGGAGCCCGACGGCTCGGTCCACCCGGCGCTCGACGCGGCCTACCACGCGAAGTACGACCGCTACGGGCCTGCGATCGTCGGTTCCGTGACCGGCGCCGGGGGCGCCGCGGCGACGTTCCGCCTGGACCCGCTGCCGTCCTGACGGACGGGGAGCACCGATGCCGGGCGGGCTCGCCGTCGGTGCTCCTGCCGACGGCGGCGCACGCCACGCGGGAGCGCTTCCACATCCGAGCGCTCGCGTGGGTAGGGTGTCGGCCGTGACGAACATCTCTCTCCCCCCGCTGCGCTGGCTGTCCCACGAAGGCGCAGGTCAGGTCGCTGACGGCGCCGTGACCGTGACTGCCCCGTCGGGCACCGACTGGACGAACGACGCCCTGGGCGCCGCACCGCAGCACGCTGCCCCGGCGCTCGTGTTCGACGCCCCCGCCGAGCTCGCGCTGGCCGCCCGGGTCCGCGTGACGACCGAGCGCACGACGTTCGACGCGGGCGCCCTGGTGCTGTGGGCCGACGACGCGCACTGGGCCAAGCTCTGCTTCGAGCAGGCGCCGAACGGCCAGGCGATGGTCGTCTCGACCGTCACGAACGAGTACACCGACGACTGCAACTCCTGGGACGTCGACGACGAGACCGTGCACCTGCGGGTCGTGCGGACCGGCCCCGCGTGGGCGTTCCACGCCTCGCGCGACGGCGAGGCGTGGGAGTTCGTCCGCCTCTTCCGCCTCTACTCCGACGAGCCGGTCCGGGTGGGCTTCCTCGCGCAGGCGCCCCTGGGCGAGACGTGCACCGCGGTCTTCGACCGCATCGTGCTCGACGACACCCCGCCCCGCGACCTGCGCGACGGGAGCTGACCGCTCCCGGCGCGCCACTCCACCACCTCGCCTCCGGCGCCCTGCCCGCCGGTGCGCGCAGGCGCTACGGCGTGCAGGCCTGCTCCGTCAGCGGTGGTTGCGACTCGAGCAGGACGCGCGCCACGCCCCGAGCCCTCTCGAAGGGATGCGCGAACGTCTCCATGCCGACCGTGACGATGGCGCCTTCGTAGAGCAGCATCAGGGCGCGCGCCGTCGCGTGAGGGTCCCGCACCCCGGCCTCCCGGCACAGCTCGTCGAACAGCTCGAGCAGCCATCTCTTCTGGCGCACCACCTCGGGGAACACCGGGTGACCGTCGTGCCCGTCGCCGACCTCGGCCCGTGCGTTGATGGCGCTGCACCCTTTGGAGCTGTTCTCGGCGGACCAGGAGACCGCGGCGTCGAAGACCGTCAGCACTCGCTCGACGCCCGGTGCGGGAACCATGGCCAGGCGCTCCTCGACATGCTCCCGCCATCGCGCATCCCGGTGCTGGAGATACGCCACCACCAGTGCCTCCTTGGAACCGAACCGGTCGTACAGCGTCTTCTTGGTGACGCCCGCGGCCTCGGCGATCGCGTCGACGCCGACCGAATGGATGCTGCGCTCGTAGAAGAGCCGCGATGCGGCGTCGAGGACGCGACGAGCGCCGGGGGTCAGCGGAGCGAGCTCGGGAACAGGAGTAGGCACGACACCAACTATACAAGTCTGTATAGTCGCGACGATGAGTAAACAGATCGGTCTACTTCATGTCGGTGTGACGGTCCTGGCGGCTACCGCATTCGTGGCGACCTGGAGCTCCGGCTTCCTCGTCGCGGCGATCGCCACGGTCGAGGTCTCGCCGCTCACGCTGCTCGTCTGGCGGTTCGTCCCCCTGGCGGGCGTGCTGCTCGTCCTCGGGCTCGCCACCGGTGCGGTCCGCGAGGTGGGTACGGCAGCCCTGCGGCGTCAGTCCGTCATCGGCCTGTTCGCCCAGTTCGGCTACTGCGTCTTCGTCTACGCCGCGATAACGGCCGGCGTCGCGACGGGCACGGTCGCGCTGATCGACGCGGTGCAGCCGCTCGTGGTCGCGGTGCTCGTCGGCCCGCTGCTGGGGCTCCGGGTGCGCGGAGCCCAGTGGGCGGGGCTGCTCGTCGGCGCCGTCGGGGTTCTCCTGGTCGTGCGGTCGCAGCTCGAGGGTTCGGCCACGCAACCGGCGGTCTACCTGCTGCCCGTGCTCGCCATGTCCTGCCTCATCGTCGCCACCTTCCTCCAGCGACGATCTGACGCGCACGCAGGCGTCCTGGCGACGCTGACCATCCACGTCGTCGTGACGGCCGTGGCGCTCGTGGTTCTCGCCGCGGCGACGGGAACGCTCACGCCACCTGCCTCGACCTCCTTCTGGCTCGCGGCCGCGTTCGCGGCCGCCGTCCCGACGCTCGCCGCTTACGGTCTCTACTGGTGGCTGCTGCGCCGCGTGGGCATCACAGCGCTCAACGCGCTCCTCTTCCTCATCGCACCGGCGACGGCCGCCGCGGGCGCGGTGCTCCTGGGCGAGAGGCTCACGGCGACGACTCTCGCCGGCTTCGTGCTCTGTGCCGTGGGGGTCACGATCGTGCTGACCAGCGAGAGCTCCGCGGGGTCGGCGGACGTGTCGAGGCCACGGTCACGGTCCGCAGGCTCGGAGAACGACCCCTCGGACGATGCAGGCGGCTGGCCCACGGGCCGACCGGCGCGACCCGCAGCGCAAGGATCAGGCGGTTGATGCGGCGCGCCACGTGCTCACCGTACGGGGGCGGCCCTCACCCGCCTGCGGCCGACCCTCACCGTCCTGGCGGCGGGTACTCCGCGGGGATGCCGGGCGGGTCCTCGCCGACCAGGCCGTCGATCGACTCGCGGATCAGGTCGGCGTGCCCCACGTGCCGGGCGTACTCCTCGATCAGGTCGACCAGGACCCTGCGCAGGCTCGACCGCTCCCCGTCGGCCCCGGCCTCGGGCTGCCAGACGAGACGGCGGTCCAGGCCGCCGTCCGCGAGCGCCTCGTCGATCGCCGCGCGGGACCGGACGACGGCGGCACGCCACAGGTCGTACAGGTACCGCGGTGCGTCCTGCGCTGCCGAGGTCCACGGCCACTGCGGGTCACGGTCCCAGTCGACCGCGTCCCAGGGCTCTCCCGGAGGGCGTCCGTGCAGCTTGGTCGAGAACCACAGCTCCTCGGTGAACGCGAGGTGCTTGAGGAGGCCACCGAGCGTGACCGCGGACGCCGCGACGCGTACCGCGAGCCCGTCCGCGTCCAGCCCGCCGGCCTTCCACGCGAACGTGGCGCGCTGACGTTCGAGGGACCCGAGGAGCGTCGCGACCTCGTCGCCCGCGGCGGGCGGCCCGATCCGACCCTGCGCGTCCGCTGCCTCGACCATGAGTTCCTCCTGCGGGGGTGCCGACCACCGGTCGCTCTCACTGTAGGCGGCTCCCGCCGGTCGCGACCTGCCGGAGCCGCACGGTGGGCGCGCGCCTCAGCGTGTCCGCCGGGCAAGGTGCGGATAGTCGATGACGATCCCGTCCTCGTCGACGGTGAGGTCCGCGGTGACGTCGCGGGTCGCGCTCGAGTACCTGACGACCGCGCGACCGGCCTCGGGGTCGTAGGGGGCGTGCGCCGTGTACACCTGGTCGCTGCGCAGCACACGCAGCGACGGGACCTCGACCCAGGCCATGGTCAGTCGGGTCGGCTCGGCGGGGGCGTCCGGTCCCAGCAGCCCCAGGCGCAGGACCGGCATGGAGTTGGTGACCGGGCACAGCGCGAGGTCGCAGTCGAGCGCGTCCGCGAGCGCCGACGGGTCGTCGGTACCGGGAGTCGCGAGGTCGACAGGGGCTGAGCCGACGTGCCCGACCCGTGCGCTCCACTCCCCTGCGCTGCTGCGCTCGAGCCGCAGGTCCCGTGACCAGTCCTGTCCGCGCACGGTCACGTCGAGCCGCCGCGTGACCCACCGTGGCCCGAGGGTCAGGGACCACGCCATGACCCACGTCGTCGAGCACGAGGTGCCCAGTGCCTCGAACCGGTCGGCGCCGAGGGACAGGACGGCGGCGTCCACCCGACCGGGGTCGTCCTCGCCTGCCCACGCGACGTGTCGACGGGTCATGTCCTGGCTCCTTCGTCCGCGGGAGGGCACCGGTGCGCTGCCCACCCTGCCCGGTCTACCAGGCTTCGCAGCGACTCGACAGCCGGGTCGCTCACCTGCATCGCCCCCGCCGGAGCAGCGGACCCAAAGGTCCTCCCCACGGGTGACCAACGTCCCGACCTCAGGGAGGAAGGTCCCGGCGCGCCCGAGATTGGCCACTACATGTGGGATTGCACGGGTGTAATTGCTACTACATCTAGTAGTCATCGGCGCCCCCTCCTGCCTCTGCAGGCACGGGGCGTCCCGCAGAGAGGTTGTGGTCGCATGGGCCTGGTCGGGGTCGAGCAGGGCGAGGACGTCACGTCGGGGGCGACGGGCGCTCTCACGGTGCTCAAGCGTGACGGTCGAGCGCTCGCGTTCGACGACGCCCGGATCCGCGCGGCGCTCCGCAAGGCCTACGAGGAGGTCCACGGGGCCGCGACGCCGTTCCACGAGCGCGCCCTCGACGCGGTCCTCGACCGGGTGGTCGCCGAGATCTCGGTGCGCTTCACGGACGTGGTGCAGATCTACGAGATCCAGGCCGTGGTCGAGCACGAGCTGCTCGCCTCGCGCGAGTACGACGTGGCCCGCGCCTACATCGACTATCGCGTCCAGCGGGACTTCGCGCGCAGCCGCTCGACCGACCTCAACCACTCGATCGTGGGGCTGATCAGCAAGGACTCGGCGGTCGTCAACGAGAACGCGAACAAGGACTCGGACGTCTTCAACACCCAGCGCGACCTGACGGCGGGCGCGGTCGGCAAGGCGATCGGTCTGCGCATGCTGCCCCCGCACGTCGCGAACGCCCACCAGAAGGGCGACATCCACTACCACGACCTCGACTACCACCCGTACGCGCCCATGACGAACTGCTGCCTGATCGACTTCCGGACGATGCTGTCCGAGGGGTTCCGCATCGGCAACGCGCAGGTCGAGCCGCCCCGCTCGATCCAGACCGCGGCCGCGCAGATCACGCAGATCATCGCGAACGTCGCCTCGAGCCAGTACGGCGGTTGCTCGGTCAACCGGATCGACGAGCTCCTGGCCCCGTACGCCGAGCTCAACTACGCCAAGCACCTCGTCGAGGCCGAGCACTGGCTCCCCGACGCCTCGACGCACGACGCGTACGCGCGGGCCAAGACGGCCAAGGACATCTACGACGCGATGCAGAGCCTCGAGTACGAGATCAACACGCTGTTCACGTCCAACGGGCAGACGCCTTTCACGTCGGTGGGCTTCGGGCTGGGCACGGGCTGGCTCGAGCGTGAGATCCAGCGTGCGATCCTGCAGATCCGCATCAAGGGCCTGGGAGCCGAGGGGCGTACCGCGATCTTCCCCAAGCTCATCTACACGTTGCGCCGCGGGGTCAACCTGGAACCGGGCGACGAGAACTACGACCTCAAGGAGCTCGCCGTCGAGTGCGCGACCAAGCGCATGTACCCCGACGTGCTGAGCTACGACAAGATCGTCGAGCTCACGGGCAGCTTCAAGATGCCCATGGGCTGCCGCTCGTTCCTGCAGGGGTGGCGAGACGCGGACGGCAACGACGTGGTCGAAGGCCGCATGAACCTGGGCGTCGTGACGCTCAACCTGCCGCGCATCGCGCTCGAGGCCCGCGGCAGCCAGGAGGCGTTCTGGGACCTCCTGGAGGAGCGGCTGGCCACGGTCCGCGACGCGCTCGTCTACCGCGTCGAGCGGTGCAAGGAGGCCGTCCCGGGCAACGCCCCGATCCTGTACGTGCACGGTGCGTTCGGTGAGCGGCTCGCGCCGGACGACGACGTCGACCAGCTCTTCCGCGACGGGCGCGCGACCGTCTCGCTCGGGTACATCGGGCTGTACGAGGTCGCGGCCGCGTTCCACGGCGGCGCCTGGGAGACCGACCCGGAGGCCAAGGAGATGACGCTGCGCGTGCTGCGCACCCTCAAGGAGCACACGTCCGCGTGGACGGCCGAGCACGGCTACCAGTTCAGCGTCTACTCGACCCCGAGCGAGAGCCTCACGGACCGGTTCGCGCGGCTCGACCGGGAGAAGTTCGGGGTGGTGGCCGACATCACCGACAAGGAGTACTACACGAACAGCTTCCACTACGACGTGCGCAAGGACCCGACGCCGTTCGAGAAGCTCGACTTCGAGATGGACTATCCGCAGTACGCGTCGGGCGGCTTCATCCACTACTGCGAGTACCCGGTGCTCCAGCAGAACCCCAAGGCGCTCGAGGCCGTGTGGGACTACGCCTACGACCGCGTGGGGTACCTCGGCACGAACACCCCGATCGACCGCTGCTACGCGTGCGGGTACGCGGGCGACTTCACGCCGACGGCGCGCGGCTTCGCGTGCCCGGGCTGCGGCAACACCGACCCGCGTACGTGCGACGTCGTCAAGCGCACGTGCGGGTACCTCGGCAACCCGCAGCAGCGCCCCATGGTGCACGGGCGGCACGTCGAGATCTCCTCGCGCGTCAAGCACATGGCGGGGGCCGTGAGCCTCGGTGACCTCGACCAGCCGGGGTCACCGGGAGACGCGGGCGACGTCGGCACCGCGGAAGGCTGAGGGCCGTCGTGCCGCGGGACCCGCAGCCCGGCTGGCTCGCCGAGCGTCTCAGCCGGGGTCACGTCGCGGACTACAAGCCGTTCGTGTTCGTCGACGGCGAGGGCGTGCGGTGCAGCCTGTACGTGAGCGGGTGCCTGTTCGCGTGCGAGGGCTGCTTCAACGAGGCGACCTGGAGCTTTCGCTACGGCTCCCCGTACACGGACGAGCTCGAGGAGCGGATGCTCGCCGACCTCGCGCACGAGTCGGTGCAGGGCCTGTCCCTGCTCGGCGGCGAGCCGTTCCTCAACACCGGCGTGTGCCTGCGCATCGTGCGGCGCCTGCGTGAGCAGCACGGTCGGAGCAAGGACGTGTGGTGCTGGACCGGCTACACGTTCGAGGAGCTGAGCGCGGGGTCGGACGACAAGCAGGACCTGCTCGCCGAGCTCGACGTCCTGGTCGATGGTCGGTTCGAGGTCGCGCGCCGCGACCTCACGCTCCCGTTCCGCGGGAGCACGAACCAGCGGGTGCTGTCGGTCCCGGCCTCGCTCTCCGCGGGCCGCGCGGTCCCGTGGTCGCCCGCGCGCGAGGCCCGCTCCGCCTGACGGGCCCAGACGGCGTCGCGCACCTTCCGCGCGGAGGTGCGCGACGCCGTCGGGCGGGGTCCTCGAGGCCCCTCGACGGGCGAGCACGCGGACTCGCCGCCCGGTGGAGCTTGGTCCTGGGCGCGGGCCGGGGTACATCTAGGGGATGCGCACGAACCCCCACGAAATCACCCATCAGGTGCTCGCCGCCCGCGGCGTCGGCGGCCACCGCCAGTACCGCATCCCCGCCCTGGCCGTCTCGACGCGCGGCACGGTCCTCGCGGCGTACGACGGGCGACCCAACCTCGACGACCTGCCGAACACGATCGACCTCCTGGTCCGGCGCAGCCTCGACCACGGGCGCACGTGGGGTCCGCAGCAGGACGTGCGCGTCGGTACGGGGCTCCAGGGCTTCGGCGACCCGAGCCTGCTCGTCGACAAGGTGACGGGGCGGATCTTCTGCTTCCACGCCGCGGGGACCCACGCCGGGTTCTTCGAGGCGGTCGAGGGGCTCGAGCCCGAGGACGACGTCCAGCACGTCGACCTGTCGTCCTCCGACGACGACGGCCTCACCTGGTCCCACCGGCGTATGACGGCCTCGCTCAAGCCGCAGGGCGTCACGGGGCTCTTCGCCGCGGCCGGCGCCGGGATCCAGCTCGAGACCGGACCGTACGCGGGGCGCCTGCTCCAGCAGATGGTCCTGCTCCTGGGCGGGGAGATCCGCGCCGCGTCGGCGTACTCGGACGACCACGGCGACACGTGGACGCTGGGCGAACCCACGGGGCCAGGCGCCAACGAGAACAAGGTCGTGGAGCTGCACGACGGACGCGTGCTCCTGAGCTCGCGCGCCAAGGGCTGCCGGGTGCAGGCCGTCTCGACCGACGGCGGCCACTCCTACGGGCCGTTGACGCCCGTGCCGGACCTGCCCGACCCGAGCGACAACGGCAGCATCCTGCGGCTCGGGGCCGTCACCGACGCGGCCGCTCCCCTGCTCGTGACCAACAACCGCGACGCCGACCTGCGCCGCAACACGGTGCTCAGCGTCTCGCACGACGAGGGCACGACCTGGCGGCCCGCGCTGACGATCTGCGCGGGCTCGAGCGCCTACTCGACGGGCACCGTGCTCGGCGACGGGTCGCTCGGCGTGCTCTACGAGCGCGCCGGGTACAGCGAGATCGTGTTCGCCCGCGTCGACGCCGATGCCCTGTCCCCCGCCGCCCTCGCCGACGCCACCCGGACCTACCAGGACGACGACGGCGGCGCCTTCACCGTGGTGCTGCGTTCGATCACCCCCGGGCGTCCCGCCCAGTGGGTCAGCGTGGGCGCGTCGCACGTCATCTCGGCCGAGGGCGGCGACTGGGGCGTGCACACCTGGAAGGAGATCGGCCAGGGGTACGACGGCGACCAGGTCCTCGGCACGCGCGAGGCGCAGGACGTCAACTACGGACCGGCCGCGCCGGGGCTGCGCGCGGGCGACATCCTGGCGTTCACCGGGCGCTTCCGGCACCGTGGCACGGAGCCGGTCACGGCTGCGTTGAGCGGGACCTTCGACGGGGACGTCGCGGCCGACTTCCCGGCCGAGCGCCTGGCGCCCGGCGAGGACGCCCTGTACTTCACGCCGACCTACACCGTGACCGCGCAGGACGTCGCTGCGGGCTTCGTGGTCGTGAGGTGCGCGGTCCAGGCCGGCGACGACCGCTTCGAGCGGGCGTTCCGCGCTGACTGCGTGACCGGGGAGGTCGTGCCGGTCGAGGAGAGCGTGGCGCGGTAGCGGCGCCTTCGCGGGCCTGACGCCTCAGGGGCCGACCGGCTGATCGGCCCCTGAGGCGTCAGGCCCCCGCTTCCTGGCGCGACGCGCGCGCGAGGCGTTCGACCAGATCGTCCGGGATCGGCTTGCGGGGCGAGAAGGTGACGCCGGTCTTGGTCGCCCTGAAGCCCGCGGCAGCGATCTCCCCGGCATGCTCGGAGATGGCACCCGGAAGGACGTACAGCCCGCACTGCTTGCTGAACGCCGCATAGCCGGCGACGACCGAGCCGCCGATCGTGAACCCCGGCATGTCGTACGCCACGATCTCGTCCGCGTCCGGCAGGGCACCGGCCAGGAGAGCGCGCAGCCGTCTCAGCGAGGGCTGGAACGCCTCGGGCGCTGCGGCGATGTAGGCGTCGTGGTCGGCTGCCGTCGTCATGGGTCGCCTCGTTCCTGTCTTCTCGTCGTCACGATCGTGCTCCACACCCTGCCCGACGGCGGCCCGCGGCCTCGCGCGCCAGGTGCGCTCCGCCGTCGGGCCCGGGGCGGGAGGCGCTACGCCGTCGTCTGGCGCCGGACGATCTCCGCGATCCACGTCGGGGCGAAGGGCGACGTACAGCCCGGCGGCGTCGGGTAGTCCTTGAGGACCTCGAGCCGCTCACCGATGCCGACCGCACGGTCGCGGAGCTCGGGGTGGTGGATGCCGATGGTCGCGAGGCACTCGTTCATGGCCCACTGGAGGCGCTCGGGCGCGTCCTTCATGTCGGCCTCGACACGGTCGAGGAGCCCGGGCAGGTCAAGGCCCTCGGGGGACTTCGCGACCCGGGCGGTCGTCAGGGCCCACCCAGCGCTCTGGACGACCGGGTCGGGGTCGGCGAACCACGCGGTGCGCAGAAGCTCGACGTGCGGGCTCTTCTTGACGACGTAGCTCACGAGCCAGCCGTGCACCTTGGGGACGCGCGCGTCACGCAGCATGGCGTCGAGCTCGTCGGCCGACCAGTCCTTGGGGCGGCAGACCAGGATCGCGACGAGCCGCGCCGCGGTGTCGCCCGTCTCCCAGAGCTGACCCGCGAGGTCGTGCTGCGTCCCCCGGGACTTCGCGACCGCGCGCAGCCTGGTGAGGTTGACGCCGTGGTCGTCGCCGTGGCGTTCGTTGACCGCACGGATCTTCGGGTCCTCGAGGGCCCTCAGCTCGGCCAGCACGTCGCTGACGGTCGCCTCTGCCACGGCCTTCGTCGCCACGTCGCACTCCTCGGTCCGGTCGTCGGTCGTCGCTCACACCCTACGTCGCCGGTCCCCCTGCCCCCCGAGCCCCCCTGCACGGAGCACGGGCCGGCGGCAGGGAGAATAGGAGCGAGATTCCGGGAACGCCCGGGCGCGCTTCCGCGTTGACCTGTCGGAATCTACCCGCGATCTGAGAGAGACATGGACGCAGACAGTACGAACCCCCTTGTGCCGGCCACCGATGCTGCGACGAGGGGGTGCAGGTTCTGATGTGGGTGTTGACACTGCTGCTCGGCGTCGTCGTGATCGTCGCGATCACGGCTGTGACCGGCTACTTCGTCGCCCAGGAGTTCGCGTACATGGCCGTGGACCGGTCGCGCCTGAGTGCGCGTGCCGGCACCGGGGACGCCGGCGCCAAGCGCGCCCTGGCGGTCACCAAGCGCACGTCCTTCATGCTCTCGGGCGCCCAGCTCGGCATCACGGTGACGGGGCTGCTGGTCGGCTACGTCGCCGAGCCGCTCGTCGGTGAGTCCCTGGGTACTGCCCTGGGCGGGGTCGGTGTACCGACCGGCGTGGGCATCGCCGTGGGCACCGTCCTGGCGCTCGTGTTCTCGACGTTCGTCCAGATGATCTTCGGCGAGCTGTTCCCCAAGAACCTCGCGATCGCTCGCCCTGAGCCCGTCGCCCTGTGGCTCGCCCGTTCGACGACCATCTACCTCGCCGTGTTCGGGTGGCTCATCAAGATCTTCGACCAGGCCTCGAACCTCCTGCTCAAAGCCCTGCGGATCGAGCCTGTCCACGACGTCGAGCACTCGGCCACGGCCCGTGACCTCGAGCACATCGTCGCGGACTCGCGCCAGAGCGGCGACCTCCCCGCCGAGCTCTCCGTGCTCCTGGACCGCATCCTGGACTTCCCCGACCAGGACGTCGAGCACGCCATGATCCCGCGTGCCCACGTCGACGTCGTGCACGTCGACGACACCCTCGCCGAGGTGCGTGCCCGCATGGCTGCCGGTCACTCGCGCTACCCCGTGCTGACCGACGACGACCAGGTCGTCGGCGTCGTCCACCTCGTCGACGTCCTGACCACCGCGCACCGCGACGAGGTCCAGGCCCGCAGCTTCATGCGCCCCGTGGTCGTGATCCCGACGGCGATGAGCCTGCCCGACGCGCTGCGCGAGCTGACCGAGACCCACAACCAGCTCGCGTGCGTGATCGACGAGTACGGCGGCTTCGCGGGCGTCCTGACGGCCGAGGACCTGGCCGAGGAGCTCGTCGGCGAGATCACCGACGAGCACGACCCCGCGACGCCCACCATCGCCCCCCGGGACGACGACGGGATCTGGGTCATGCCCGGCGACACCCACATCGACGAGGTCGAGCGTGCGATCGGCCGCGACCTGCCCCGCGGCGACTACGAGACGATCGCAGGCCTCGTGATCGACCACCACGGATCGCTGCTCGAGCCCGGCGAGAGCATCGTCGTCCAGCTCCCCCTGGACCCCGCCGACCTCGCCCTGACCGACGAGCCCGAGCCGGCCTGGATGCGCGTCGACGTGGTCGAGGTCGAACGACACGTCCCGTCCCTGGTCCGCGTGATCTTCCCGACCGACCACCAGCCGCCCGCCACGCCCGAGCCAGACCCCGCCACGACGCCCGAGGCGTCCGAGGCCCAGACCGAGGAGGGTGACCGATGAGCAACCCCTGGGTCGTCGTGGCCATCACCGTCGTCATCATCGCGCTCAGCGCGTTCTTCGTCGCCGTCGAGTTCGCGCTGCTCGCCGCCAAGCGGCACCGTCTCGAGGACGCCGCCCCCAACAGCCGCTCGGCGCGCGCCGCGCTGCGCAGCTCGACCGAGCTGACCGTGCTGCTCGCCGGGTCCCAGCTCGGCATCACCGCCTGCACGCTGGCGCTCGGCGCGATCACCAAGCCGGCCGTCCACCACTGGCTCACCCCGGCCTTCGAGGCGTGGGGCGCACCGCTGTGGGCTGCGGACGTCGCCGGTTTCGTCCTCGCGCTGATCATCGTGACGTTCCTGCACCTGGTCGTCGGCGAGATGGCCCCCAAGTCCTGGGCCATCGCTCACCCCGAGACCTCGGCGACCCTGCTCGCCATCCCGATGCGCGGCTTCATGTGGCTGACACGCCCCCTGCTGACCGGGCTGAACAACATGGCGAACTGGTGCCTGGTCAGGGTGGGCGTCGAGCCGACCGGCCAGGTCGCCTCCGGGCAGAGCGCAGACGACCTGCGCCACCTCGTCGAGCACTCGGCGAACGTCGGCGCCCTGGACCCGTCCTACTTCGCCCAGCTCTCCGGGGCGCTGGACCTGCAGACCCTCACGGTGGGCGACCTGCTCGCCGACAGCGGGAGGCCGACGAAGGTGCCGCTCGACGCCACGGTCCGCGACGTCCAGGAGGCCACGCGCACGTCGGGCCACCTGCGGATCCTGCTCGGCGACGGCTCCGCGGTCTCGGGCGTGGTGCACGTGCGCGACACGCTCGACGTCGCCGAGGACAGCCCCGCGGCCGACCTCATGCGGGCGCCCTTCACCCTGGGGACCTCCGTCCCCGTCTACGCGGCCCTGGCCCAGATGCGCGAGACCCGCAACCACCTGGCCGTCGTGACCGACGGCGCCACGGTCGCCGGGGTCATCACGCTCGCCGACGTCATGGCGCGCCTCTTCCCCCGGGAGACGGTCTCGGCCTGACCCCTGCGGCGGCCCGCACCGTTCGAGCCCGCGCTCCCGACGACGGCGCCCCACCTGGTCGAAGCACCGGGTGGGGTGCCGTCGTTCCCGGGTGCGGCGCCGTCGTCGGGCCGTCGTCGGGCCGTCGTCGGGCCGCCGCCGGGCAAGGGGCGTCACTCCGCCTCAGGCAGTCGTCCTGACGCCTCGTCGACCACCTGCGGGTCGAGCGGGGCCTGGCCGAGCGACGCCTGCATCCTGCGCAGCCGCGCCCTCGTCCAGCGGAAGACCAGGTAGTCGGCGACGTTCGCGACGACGACGATCGCCAGCACCAGCCCGACGACGGGCCACCAGCCCCGTGCACCGCCCTGCGACCCGGAACCCCAGCCCGTCCCGGCGGCCAGCCCCACGAGGCCCAGCATGATCG